>DATJXG010000315.1:0-4649 GCA_035500455.1 Terriglobales bacterium
CTCCAATACATTTCCACTGGGAGACCTGTGGGTATAAGTGCCGGCAGCTCGCACCGAATTGCTTTGCACGTCTATAGTGCCCGCCCCGCTCATCTCGTAGCTATCGCCTTGATTAGACTTCGTCGTCGCCGGGCACGCGGAAGCATCGCCCGGATCGCAGAGGAATCCAGAAGCGAGCAGGAAAAGGAACTTGCCCTCGTTGTTCTGCGCCGGCAACGGCGAGGCACAAAGAAGTATTGCCAGGCAGGGGAGCAAGAATCCGACAATTGCGGGAATTGGGAAAGGCCTAAGACTGGACATAATTTCACCTCCACATACAGACAATAACCACGGGGGCGGCGGAGTTTTGAGTCGCGGCTTGAACCATATGCTTCACCCGGACGCCGGAGCTTCCGGCAGGCCGCGTGGTTCTTGGCCTACCGGAAAGCGACACAAAAATCGTCGTGTGCCGGCGGAATGCGCTTACGGTAAACGCAAGAAGCCGTGGCTGACGCCATTCGCGTCGACGAAATATCCCGTGACCACGCCCCAAAAGTTAATGCTCAAAGGTATCGTAGCTTGTATCCCCCCGCCCGGCGCATCAAAGAGGGAATTCTTACCGGCGGGAGTGCGCACGAAGCCGTGACTTACGTCGTTCGCATCGATGGACATTCCGGCGGTGAAGCCCTCCAGATTGGCTGCGTTGGCGAGTGTGCCCTGAAACGTGCCTGTCCCGGCGCCCGACACGTCAAAGGTGGAGAAAGAGCCGTCCGCAAAACGCAGGAAGGCGTGAATTACATTGTTCGCATCCAGGTACGCACCGGGGATCGTTCCCCTGTCGGTAATCATCGAGGGAACGGTAACTGAGCCCGTCGCTCCCGGGGCATCAAAGGTCGTAATCCTGCCGTTAGGGGCACGCACGAAGCCGTGCTGCGCGCCACTGGCATCCGTATAGGGTCCCGTGATGGCCCCCGCTCTATTAAGACCCAAGGTGTCCGCGGCGGTATCCACGCTGTCCGAAGGGTCGAAGCTAGCCGCCTTTTCTCACAAGGAGCAAGTTAACTGAGCGCTTTAGACTTTCTGTTCGTCAGCTCTCTTTGCTGAATTATTTTTCGTCTATTGTGGGCTCTCGGTCGGCCTAAGCCCTGTTAATGATGTTCCTCAGACAGACTACGACTGCGTCTGGGAGTGCGAGACAAGGTTTTATGCCTTCTTCTTTTTCAGCAGCGCAGAGCCGTCCAAGCCGCGGTGAAAATAGCCTGCCAAGGATAGGCGCAACTGTAACGGACCCAGATGCGGCGCGCGGTGATGCGCACTTGCGCAGCAATTTTTAGCAGTTTCAATCGAATGGTATCCACTTGGGCTTCCGCCCACTCCGTACCCGCCAAGCCCAACCGCCGCAAGGCCTCGACCAGCACATAGGCAAGCGAAGAGAAGTACAGGCGCAACTGGTTGGCCCGCAACGTTTCGGTACTCAGGCGGTCTGCGAACAGGCTCAACTGCTCCTTGATACGATTTTCCATTTCGCCTCTGGCACAGTACAGCTGTTCATAGAGTTTCTGCGCCGGCCAGTCCGGTGCGCCGAGCGACGTGACCAGGTAACGAGGATTCTCCTTGCCTTCGATCTGTTCGGCTTTGGCGATCACCCGCCGCGACCGCGACCAGCTTTTCTGCGTGCGATAAGCGAACTCACAGAACACCCGCGCCGGTTTTCCCGTGCGCCGATGCTCTTGTTTGGCTGCCTGCATGGCGCGGCCGATGATCCGTCGCAAACGCTTGTTGCGCGCAAAGCCAAATACATAGTCGACATCGTTGTTTTCGCACCAAGCCAGCAGCTCCTCCCGGCAGAAGCCCGAGTCCGCGCGCAGAATGATGCGGGTCTTCGACCACCGGGCGCGGATCTGTCGCACGATGCGCTGCAGTTCTTCCAGACTTCCTGCGCTCGCGTCGATGTTCGAGGGCCGCAGTCGTGCACCTAGCAGATGATCTCCGCAGAACACATACAGCGGCAGATAGCAGTAATGCCCGTAGTAACCGTGGAAAAAACGCGCCTCTTGCCGTCCGTGCAGCGGCGTGTCCGTGGCGTCTAAGTCCAACACGATCTCACATGGTGCGCAGGGGTGCGCTTCCAGGAAAAGATCGACCAGCAGCGTGTCCAGTGCTTCGGCCGAATAGCTGATCTTGTTGTAGCGTTCCATTTCAGGGCAACCAGCGGGTGTCAGTTCCAAGCGATTCAGGGTGCTCTTACCGGCCAGCGGCTCTGCCAAATCTTTCTTCCCAGCCAACACTCCCAACAGTGGATCCTGCCGTAGTTGCTCGTGATCGTTCAGGTCTTCATAGCCCAGCGCCAGCCCATAGATGCGCTGCGCCAACATTTCTTCCAGCCGATGCTCGATCCGTTCTGGCTGGCGGTAGTCGGTAAAGCAAGCCGCTACACGCCGCAGCAACCCGATCTTGCGCTCGGCCTGGCGCAGCAGCAGTGATCCACCCTCGGTGGTTAACCGATCCCCTGTGAACTGCCCCACGACTTGACGTGAAAAATGTGCTTCAAATGGGAAGAGAGTCTCGCTACACTCTGTCATTGAAAAGGCCTCTTTTCCTGGGACTTTAACTACGTCTGAACATCGCAGTTATGCCCGAGAAGGCGGCCTTTTTCCACTTCTATTTAACCTTTTGTTCTTATCCCTCGTGAGATTTCCGGGTTAAGCCTTAAACAGTGGGTGTAAGAGCGGCACTTACACCGAGGCGGCGTCGGATTGCGTGGGAAATTTTTGAGCGGCCGCGAGGGCGGCGAGGATGGTGTTGACGTGGATTTGGATGGTGTCTTCCAGTCGGCGGGCATAGCCGCCGGCTTGTGTGGTGACAACCGGGATATCGCGTTTGCGAGCCTCTTCGAAGACGCCAGCGTCACGCTGTTTTAGACCCGCCATGCTGAGATTCAGCCCACCGAGTTGGTCTTCACAGTAGGGGTCGGCGCCTCCTACATAAAAAAGCATTTCCGGCTGAAATTCTTCGATGGATTTCTTCACCGCGGGCAGAAGCGCGGCGAGATATTCGTCGTCGTCCACGCCGTCTTCGAGATTGATGTCGAGGGAGGAGTGTGGTTTGTAGACAGGATAATTGTTGAGTTGGTGGATGGAGAGCGTGAAGACGGAGTGATCGTTGGTGAAGATAGCGGCAGTGCCGTTGCCGTGATGGACGTCGGTATCGACGACCATGGCGCGGGAGATTTCCCTGCGGGCCTGGAGCGCGCGGATGGCGACGGCGACATCGTGGATGGCGCAGAAGCCTTCGCCGTGGCCGGGATAGGCATGATGAAAGCCGCCGCCGATGTTGCAGCCGAAGCCGTCCTCGAGCGCGGATTCAGCGGCGACGATGGTGCCGCCGGCGGCGAGCCAGAAAGCGTGGACGAGTTCCGGCGAGTACGGGACCTCGAGTTTCATTTGCTCGGAGTGGGAGAGGGTACCGGTTTTGAGTTTTTGGACCCAGTCGCGAGTGTGGACGCGGAGGATGTCTTGGTCAGTGGAGGGCTCGGGGCGAAGGAAGTCGTCAACGTCGGCGATGCCATCGTTGAGGAGTTTGTCGTGGACGAGGCGGAATTTCTGCGAGGGGAAGACGTGGGCGCCTAAGTGGAGGTCGTAGCGTTCGTGGTAAATAAGTTTGAAGGGGAGCATGGGGCCAATGCCGAACTAAACGTATCACATATTGGCGAGCGGATTGTTTCGCGCATCGGAAAAGAAAGACTTAACCACAGAGGTCACAGAGGAGTCGCAGAGGAAACGGAGAGTTTCAAGCAGACCGCAGTGAGCAAGGCCGCTAGTATTCGCGTTCCAGAATGAAGTCGGGGAGGGTGGTAAGAGCGCGGGCGTATTCGGAGTAGCCAGAGCCGTTGAGGCAGGCTTTGGCGCGGACGGCGTAATCGAGGGCGAGGTTGCGGGTGCGGTCGAGAGCGCCGGAGTCGCGGACGAGGGCAACGAGGGTTTCGGGTTGAACCGAGTGAAATTCTTTTTCTTCGAGGACACGGGCGACGAGTTCGCGGGCCTCGCGATGGCCATTTTCCATGGCGTAGATGAGAGGAAGGGTGACATTGCCTTCTTTGAGGTCGCTGAGGACGGGCTTGCCGAGCTGTTCGCTGGAGGCCGTGAAGTCGAGAAGATCGTCCACCAATTGGAAAGCCAAGCCAGAGTAGCGGCCGTAGTCGGCGAGGGCGTTTTCGTGCTCTTCGTCGAGGCCGCCCAAAACGCCGCCGAGGCGGGCGCAGCCGCTGAAGAGGCAGGCGGTTTTGTAGGTGGAAAGCTTCAAGGCATCCTCTTCGGAAACGTCGATGCGGCCGATTTTTTCGAGCTGCAGGAGTTCGCCCTCGACCATTTTTTGCGTGAGGTCGATCAGAATGTCGAGAACATGGAAATTGCGTTCCTGGAGCGCGATCTGGAAGGACTGCATGTAGAGCCAGTCGCCGGCGAGGACGCTGCGATGATTGCCCCAGCGGGAATTGGCGGAGGGACGGCCACGGCGCGTGTCGGCGGAATCGATCACGTCGTCATGAATCAGCGTGGCGCTGTGGAGGAGCTCGACGACGGCGGCAAGCTTGATGGCGCTCTCGCGGTTGGCTTCTCTGCCAGCGGCATAGCCGTGAGCAAGCAGGAGCAGCGCCGGGCGAAGGCGCTTCC
>DATJXG010000316.1:0-3414 GCA_035500455.1 Terriglobales bacterium
GTCCTGCTCGAGCCGCTGGCGTTTCTGCTGAACCAACTACTCGAAGAAATTTGCTCTAGGCTGGCGGAGTATTCCCTGGCCGCGCAGGAATTAACTTTGCAACTGGGACTAGCTGGCTGCTATGACGTAGCGCCTGCGTCCCGCCGGCACCTGGACGGTGAAGACAGAGCTTGGAACGCCCCCGGCGTTGCCGGCGGGACGCCGCTACCACCGCACAGTTTTACCCGAATCCTGCGCCTGCCGGTTCCCCTGCTCGATCCCAAAGTTTTTCTCAAGCTGCTGCAACTCGACTTGAACGCCAATCCGCCAGGCGCCCCGATCCGCAAAATTCATCTCACCGCGAAGCCAGTCCGGCCGCGCGCCGCTCAGGGTGGCCTCTTCCTGCCGCCTTCGCCGGAGCCGGAAAAATTGGAACTTACCCTGGCGAGAATTGCAGGCATCGTCGGCGAGCAGAAATCCGGGTCTGTGGAGTTACTGGACACTCACTGTCCCGAAGCCTTCCGCATGCAGCACTTTGTGCCGGAACAGCCGCGGGAAAAAAGGCGCTCGCTGCCAGAGAGTCGCCCCGCTGCGCCTCAGCCGGATCTGGTAACCGCGCTGCGAATTTTCCGCCCACCTCTTCGTGCCACGGTTACCCTTCGCGACGGCAAACCCGCGCACATCACTTGCCCGAAACGCGAAACCATCCAGGGAGAAATCCTGTGGACCGCCGGCCCCTGGCGGTCTTCCGGTGATTGGTGGGAACAAGAAGGCTGGGCCCATGACGAATGGGACATCGCCGTGCAAGAAAAATCCGGCATTGTTCTCTACCGCCTGGTGCGCGATTTACTTCGCGGGCAGTGGTTGGTGGAGGGCAGCTATGACTGAGCATTCAGCACTCCGCATTCAGCACTTGGCACTTTGAGAAAGAGCTAAGGACGAAGGCAGCCCCGTGGAAGCAGGGCGCTTCAGCGCCCCGAAAATTTTGATGTTCAAACGCGCGCGCTTTAGCGCCTGTGGCAACTTTTGGATCTGCAAATGCGAGTGTCACCCGACTGAATGCTGACTGCTGAATGCCCCATGTATCTCGAACTCCACGCCCGCTCCGCTTTCAGCTTCCTCGAAGGCGCCTCAGTGCCCGAAGACCTGATCGCAGCCTGCGCCAATTTTCATATGCCCGCCATGGCGCTGCTGGACCGTGATGGCCTCTACGGTGCGCCGCGCTTCCACATGGCCGCCAAGAAAGTGGGCATCAAGGCGCATATCGGCGCGGAAGTAACATACGGGCCCTTGGCGCTACACCCCCCTTTGTCATTCCGAGCGAAGCGAGGAATCTCGGGTTTGGACACTGCCAGACAGACCGAGATTCCTCGCTTCGCTCGGAATGGCAAAGTGTCAGGTCGCATTCGGAATGAGAAAGGAAGGAATGAGCTTCAGAGTGACTGTGGCGCCTTCCGCCTTCCTCTCCTTATCTCTTCCCGCGCCGGCTACCAGAACCTCTGCCGGCTCATTACCAAAATGAAGCTGCGCGCCGCAAAAGGCGAGGGCGCAGTGTATCGCGAAGAACTTGAAGAGCACGCCGCGGGCCTGATCTGCCTGACCGGCGGCGACGAAGGCCCGCTGGCGGCTACCCTTTCCCGCGGCGGCATGGAAGAAGCGCGCCGCTGCGTTGATCTTTTGTGCGGAATCTTCGGCCCCGCAAATGTTTACGTCGAACTGCAGCGGCATTTCCATCGCGAGCAGGAAGCGCGCAACCACGCCGCTATCGAAATTGCCCGCTCTCTGCGTCTCCCGCTGCTCGCCACCAACGGCGTGTGCTATGCCACCCCGCAGCAGCGCGAACTTTGCGACGTCCTAACTGCCCTTCGCCACCACCGCACGCTGGCCACCGCCGGCCGCCTGCTGGCGCGTAATTCCGAGCGGCATTTGAAATCGCCGCAGGAGATGCAGCAACTGTTCGCCGATTTCCCCGAAGCCATCGCCAACACCGTAGAACTTTCTTCCCGCCTGGAATTCACCCTCGGAGATCTCGGCTATGAATTTCCCAAATATCCCGTGCCCGAAGGCGAGACCACGATGTCTTTTTTCCGCGAACGCACCCGCGATGGTTTCGAGGCGCGCTACGGCCGCGCCACGCCTGAGATGAAAACTCGCGCGCAAAGCCAGGTTCAGCGTGAACTCACCCTGATCGAGAAGCTGAAGCTTGAAGGTTATTTTTTGATTGTCTGGGACCTGGTGCGCTTCTGTCGCGAACAGAACATTCTGGTGCAGGGCCGGGGATCGGCCGCCAACAGCGCCGTCTGTTATTCGCTCGGCATTACCGCTGTCGATCCCGTGGGCATGGAACTGCTGTTCGAGCGTTTTCTGTCGGAGGAGCGTGGCGAGTGGCCTGATATCGATCTCGACCTGCCCAGCGGCGACCAGCGCGAGCGCGTGATCCAGTACTTGTATCAGCGCTATGGCGAGCGCGGCGCGGCCATGACCGCCAACGTCATCACCTATCGCAGCCGCATGGCTTCGCGCGAGATGGGCAAGGCGCTCGGCTTCGATCCGGAAACCCTCGATAAAGTTTCCGCCGCGGTCGCGAACTGGGAGTATCGCGATGCCAACGACACGCTTGACCACCGCTTCCGCGATGCCGGCCTCGACCTGCGCCATCCCCGCCTGCGCAAATATTTCGAACTGTGCGAAGCCGTACAGGACCTGCCGCGGCACCTCGGCCAGCACTCTGGCGGCATGGTGATCTGCCAGGGCCAGCTCGATTCGGTAGTGCCGCTGGAGCCCGCCTCCATGCCCGGCCGCGTGGTCGTGCAATGGGACAAGGAAGATTGCGCCGATCTCGGCATCATCAAAGTGGACCTGCTCGGCCTGGGCATGATGGCGGTGCTGGAAGACTCGCTGGAAATTATCCGCAAAGATTACGGCGAAGAAGTAAGCCTTGCGCATCTCCCGGCCGACGATCCCACTGTATATTCCGTCCTGCAGAAGGCCGACACCATCGGCATGTTTCAGATTGAAAGCCGGGCGCAGATGTCGTGCCTGCCGCGGCTTCAGCCCAAGAAGTTTTACGACATCGTGGTCCAGGTGGCGATCATTCGCCCCGGCCCGATTGTCGGCCAAATGGTGAATCCATATTTGCAGCGCCGCCAGGGCCGCGAACCGGTCATCTATCCGGATGCTTCGCTCGAGCCGGTGCTGAAGCGCACTTTGGGCGTGCCGCTTTTTCAGGAGCAGCTGCTGCGCATGGCCATGATCGCTGCCAGCTTCACCGGAGGCGAAGCCGAAGAACTGCGTCGCGCCATGGGGTTCAAGCGTTCGCAGCTGCGCATGAAGGAAATTGAAGCCCGCCTGCGCGCCGGCATGGAACAGAATGGAATCTCCCCCGAAGGCCAGGAACAGATTATTCTCTCGATTACATCATTCGCCCTGTACGGC
>DATJXG010000317.1:0-32773 GCA_035500455.1 Terriglobales bacterium
TCGTCCTTCTTGCAGACGTAAAGTTCGCAGCCGACAATCGGCTTCACGCCCACCTTGTTGGCGGCGTTCACAAAATGGACCGCGCCGAAAATATTGCCGTGGTCCGTCATGGCCACTGCGGGCATGCCCAGTTCCTGGGCGCGATGGACAAGTTTCTCCACGTCGCAAGCGCCGTCCAGCATGGAGTAATCGGTGTGCAGATGAAGATGAACAAACTGGGACATGATTTTCGGTGAAAGGTTCGCCTGCATTCATTCTAACGGGAGTTGGGCAAGGCGCAACGGTGCAAAAACGGTGCAAAGCGCATAACAATTGTGCACGAGTGCGGATTCTCTCCGCGCCCTCGGCGGCAGTCCTTTGCGACCTTTGCGTTTTACGATTTTTTCCAATGAAAACAAAACCTTAAAGCGCAGAGCACGCAAAGAAACACCGCCGAGTACGCAGAGACTTAACTCCGGGGGGCTACCAGCGGCTGCCGGCAGTGCGGGCATGCCCACGGCCACAAAGCCCGCGGCAACGCCTCCTTTGCCATGGGCACATCCTTACCGCAATGTGGACACCGCACGATTGCCGGCCGGAAGAGCGGCAGCAGGTAAAACTGCGTCGCGAGGTAGATCGCCGCCGCGCCCACGATGCTGACCGGGATGAAGTACGTGCCTTGCTTATCAGCCCAGCCCAGAACCAGAAGCAGGACCACAAAGAAAAACACTCCCACTGGAATAGAAATCCAGGGATAGTGCTTTTCGGTTTCCACCAGGGTGGCTGCCTGTTCGAGCGACGGAGGAGCAAATTTCGGATGCGCGGCCGGCAGTGCGGCTTCCGTTAACGTGGAGGAAGCCTGGGGAGTCTCCGCCGCCACGGGCACGTCTGCCTCAAACAGCGAGTCATCCGCCTGCGCCTCCACAACCTCTGGTTCCTCTATCGGAGCCACATTTTCCCCTGTTTGCTCTACCTCTTCTGTTGCTTCTGCGGACGCTGTTGCAACCTCATCGGTTGCAGAGGGCGGGTTTGTCGAGTCCTCGGGATTACTCGCCAACGGTTTCCCGCAGCCGTTGCAGACTTCCGCCGTTTCCAGATTGTCCGCCCCACAACTAACGCACAGCACGTGGCCCCCCTTGGAAAGATACCGTGCAAAAAAACAGCCCCCCATTGTGAGGGGCGCGGCTATTGGCGTCAACTTCCTCAGGGATCCGGTAGTGGCTGAATTTCAGCCACTACCAGGGATCCTGCGAGCGGAGAAGTTCCTGACATGCTCAGTTCTGATCGCCGGCGCCGTGCTTGAACTGGCACAACTTGCAGTACGTTGGCGGCAGGCTGTTATCGACCCGGTGCTTTACCGGCTTCAAGGTCCGCAGGTAAGCGAAGATGGCTTTCAGATCGTCATCCGTGAAGTTCTTGAACTCGCGGAAGGGCATGATGGAATTCAGCGGCCTGGCTTTCACATAGCCGGTGCGCATTACCTGAATGAACAGGGCCTCGTCGTAGTAGCCAATCCCGCTGGCGTCCGGCGTGATATTCGCCGCGGCTACGTGGCCAAACGGACCGTTCAGCGGAAAGCCTCCAGCGAACCGGAGACCTTTTACCGGGGTGCCCTGGTGCTGTGCGGTGTGGCACTCCTCGCACGCAGTCCGGTTAACGAGGTAGGCGCCCCACTTCACTGGGTCGGAGTGGTCCGGCTCGGGCACCGGAGATGTAAGCGGCGCGGGCGCGCTGCGAATCAGGTACTTCACGGGGAAAATGATCTCCGTGGGCGGGAGTTGGTGGCGCACGGGTGGGAGCGACCGCAAATAGACGATCACCGAAGCCAGGTCCTCGTCGGACATCCGCCGCAACCTCTGGTACGGCATCATGGGAAACAGCGCGCGCCCGTCATGCCCAATGCCTTCGCGGATCGCCCGCGCCAACTCATCGTCAGTCCAGTTGCCGGCCCCGGTTTCAGGATCAGGCGTCAGATTAGGGGCGACAATCCGGCCGGGCAAATCGTCGAAGGGCATGATTTCGCCGCTACCCTCCTGCCCCGGCACGTAAGGAGCGCCCCAGGCTTTCCAGTCATGCGGCGAATGGCAGCCCAGGCATCCGGAGGTTTCGGCGATATATTTCCCACGTTCTAACCGCGCTGGGCTAGCCTCAAATTTCCGCGAGGTGAGCGCCCGGGCCTTGGGACCGAAAAACGGCCGCCACCCGATGGTGAAGCTGATGGCCGCGATCAGGAGGAGCAGCAGCCCACCGAAGGAAATAGACAGAACTCTTGCAAGCTTGTTCATGGCAACCCAAAAAATAGCGCCGTCGATTTATCGGTAAGAGAGTAGCCTCAGAGCGCACCCGGGGCGCCCGCGCTACTTCTTTTTCGTCTTCTTTGCTACTACTTTTGCTGGTTTCTTGGCGGGCGCTGCTTTAGCAGAAACCGGCTTAGCGGAAACTGGTTTAGCCGCGGCCTTCTTGTTCGCGTTGAGAGGCGGAGCCGCGGCAGCTTTCGCCGCCTTCGCGGCCGCGGGCTTTTCTCCCGCAGCAGCCGACGCCGTGACCGCAGGGGGCGGGGCCGTCGCCTCGGCCTTGCCTTTCTTCTTTCCGCCTGCCGGAGGCGGCGCCGCGGTTCCAGCCGCAGCTGCGGCCTTGGCTGCGCGTCCCCGCTTCGGAGGAGGCGGCGGAGGCGGTGGAGGCGGTGGTGAAAACGGCTTCAGGAACTTCAGCGTTTCCGTGCGCGAGCGCAGCCGCCCATCCAGCAGCAGCATGAAAACATCGTGCGCAATCTTGGGATACTCCGGCAACTCCGGTGTAATCCGCAGCTCCACCATCTCCGGCAGGGGGATCTTTTGCTGTACCTGCCGCCACTTGGTGAAGAAATTCTTGATCTTCTGCTGCACCGCCTGCTGGCGCGCCGTCACCGCCAGGAACAAAATCATTTCCGGACGCGCCTCCGACAACAGCTTCCAGGTGCGCGAAGGTGTCGCCGCCTCTTTGCCCGTCAGCCTCTTGGCCAGTTCCTTGGCATGGTCTTCGATGTCGCGCCAGGCCTCGACCAGATCGCGCCGCGGCATCAGCTTGCGCATGTCGGAGATTTCTTTATCGCTTAGCCGCGAAGTCAGAAAATACATCACCGCCGGAGCGGCGTCCGGCCAGTAGCCCAGTTCGTTCATCTGCTGCCGCGTCTTCACCAGCTGCGTCAGTCCGGCGGTATCCACTTTGGCGCTGGTCCAGTGCGGGCTCAGCACTTTGAGCCAGCCCTCTTTTTCCAGCACCTTCAGCACGTGCAGCGGATCGTCCTCATACGCCAGCTGCGCGGTTTCAGCTCCGATCGCCTTGTTGCTGATGTACTCGATGTAATTGTTCTCGCGCGCCGAATCGAAACGCGCCTGAGTGCGCTCCTCCAGCGGCCAATGGAAGCGCGCCGCGAACCGCGTCGCCCGGATCAGCCGCGAAGGATCCTCCACGAAGGCATAGTTATGCAGCACCCGTACCAACTTGGCTTCCACGTCAGCCGCGCCGTTGAATGGGTCCATCAGCAGGCCGCGCGACCCCGGATTCAGCGAAAGGGCCATGGCATTTACGGTGAAATCGCGCCGCCGCAGGTCCTCGATGATGGTCGCCGGCGAGATCACCGGGGGCTTGCCCGCCTTTTCATATCGCTCGGTACGCGCCATGCTCAACTCCGCGCGGACATTGCCGGGCAACTGGAGGTAAAGCGCTTTCAGGTCGTCATCCGACCCGACCACCGCAACCCCGGCTTTTTCCAGTTCTTTCTGTAACTTAAAGGGATTTCCCTGGATGGTGAAATCGAGATCGCGGATGGGGAACCCGCTGATGATGTCGCGGACTGCGCCCCCGGTGAGATAGATGTTCATCCCCGCGGCGCGGGACACATCCTGCACCAGGGTCACGCCTCGTTGTTGATCCGGCGTCAGCCGGATTTCCATGGTGTAAATGTAATCAGCCATGCCTAGGGACGATTACCCATTTTGGGCTAATCCAACGCTGAAAGGCCAATTTTTCCACAGGATCTTGTTTCACGAAAATGGAGGGCGCTCTCACTTGCGTGTAAGTGACTCTTTCCTATAGGCTTAGACTCGACCCAGTGGCACGCGGCAAGCTACAGAAAATAACACAACGTTACCCATTTGGCTACAAGAAGATGGATCATTCCATCCTTTTTCTTCCAAACGGTGGGAAAATCGGGAACAGTTGCTGGTTAGTCGCGGGTCGTTGGCCGATGGTCGTTGGCCCAGCGGCACCCACGCTCCGGCCGCGGGTGGCTCAAAAAGCTGACCAAGGGTCCATCAACTCCGCTTCCCCGCCGCGGGCGAAGAGCCAACGACTGACGACCAAGGACCACCGACGGACTCAATGCCTTCTACCCACAAGAAAGTGATCGTCCGCAAGCTGGACCGCGACTCCATCCATGGCTACGTCGCCCCGGCCCACTACGTCCGCGAGGGCAAGCTGGAGCTGCTCAACACCTCCGGCAATGTCGTAGCCATCGACCTGCGGGACATCAAGGGAGTGTACTTCGTGCGCGACTTCGGCGAATCCGACGCCCAGGCCCGCAAGACCTTCACCAGCCGTCCCCGCACTGAGGGTTTGTGGGTGCGCCTGAAGTTCAAGGACAATGAGGTCATCGAAGGTATGATGCCCAACGACCTCAACCAGACCACGCCCGAAGGCTTCCTGATCAATCCGCCTGATCTACGCGCCAACACGCAGCGCATCTTCGTTCCTCGCACCGCCCTGGAGTCGCTGACGGTGCTTGCAGTCATCGGCGCCACCCGCCGGCGCCGCCGCGGCATGCCCAGCGACACTCGCCAGGTCCCGATGTTCGGAGAATAAGGTTCGGCAGAAGCGGTTTTCTTTGCGGCCTTTGCGATCTTTGCGGCTAAACCCGCGGCAAAGGAGCGCAAAAGCAGCGTCCTGAAACCACTCCACTTCCGGGACGTCGGGTTACCGCACCGCGATACACTGATGGCCTCAACGTGAAAGTCCTTCTCTTCGGCGCTACGGGTATGGTGGGCCAGGGCGTTCTGCGGGAGTGCCTGCTCGATCCTGAGGTCGAGGTCGTGCAGACGGTCGGCCGAACCGCCGCCGGAGCGCAGAGCGCAAAGCTCCGGGAAATTGTCCACGCCGATCTGTGGCATTACGACTCCATCGAGCCGGATCTGTCGGGCTTCGATGCCTGCTTCTTTTGCCTTGGAGTGGCATCTGCCGGCATGGCTGAAGGCGACTACGAGCGCGTCACGTACGGCATCACCCTGGCCGCGGCCGAGACCCTCGCCCGCCTTGATCCGCAGATGACGTTCATCTATGTCTCCGGCCAGGGCACCGACAGCTCAGAGCACGGACGCTCCATGTGGGCGCGTGTTAAAGGCAAAACCGAGAACGCGCTGCTGCGGCTGCCTTTCAAGGCCGCCTACATGTTCCGTCCCGGAGTGATTGAGCCGCTGCATGGTATCCGCTCGAAGACGGCCGCGTACCGCGCCTTCTACGCGATCGGCAAGCCCGTGCTGCCGCTGCTGCGCTGGATTTTTCCTGACTCCATCCTGACCACCGAGCAGGTCGGGCGCGCCATGCTCGCGGCCGCCAGGAACGGCGCTTCCAAAAAGATTCTCGAAAGCAAAGACATCCGCGCGCTCGCGCATCACTGAAATCTCGTGACGGAAGGGCTCGTCCTCCCGCCACCACGGTGGCCGCGTCATTCAACCTGCAAGGCAACAATTTCCGCCGTGACGCCGCTCGCCCCAAGTGTGATTCGCCCCACCGACACCGGCAGCCGAAAGCGCCTCGGGCCGGCGCTTCCTGGATTGAAATACAGAACTCCCATTCTGACTTCATGCCTCGGTACGTGGCTGTGACCGTAGATCACCGCGGCAAAACCTGCGGCGGCTGGATTGAGATCAAGTTCGTCCAGGTTGTGCAGGATGTAGAACGATGTCCCGTCGATTTCGAGGACTTCGGTAGAAGGAACTTTGCCGGCCCAGGCGGCGCGGTCCACATTGCCGCGAATCGCGGTGACGGGAGCGATCTTTCGCAGTTCATCGAGAATAGCTGGCTTGCCTATATCTCCGGCGTGCACGATGTAATCCGAACCGCGGAGAGAGGCGACAGCTTCCGGCCGCAACAGGCCGTGCGTGTCTGAGATGACGCCAATGATCGGGGAGCGCCGGCGTCCCGCCGGCATAGGCTTACTCCTGCCCGGGCTTTTTCAGCAGCCGGAGGCCGGTGGTTTCCAGAATGCGCTTGATCTGATTGCGGGCATGCACCGCCCACGGACCGGCAGTATCGAGTTTCACGTAGGCCCGCCAGTGCTTCAGGGCTTTGCGAGGAGCTTTGACCTTTTCGTACGCCAGCGCCAGGTTGTAGTGGGCGTCGGCGTAAGTGGGAGCGAGTTGCAGCGCGGTCTGGTAGGTGGTAATCGCCTCGTTGATTCGCCCGGTCTCGTCCAGAACGTTGCCGAGATCGAAGTGGGCCAGCGCATAGCGCGGATCAATCTCGATGGCGCGGCGGTAGTGTCGTTCCGCGAGAGCGTAGTCCTGGCGGTTGTAGTGCAAAGTTCCGAGATTGATGTGCCCGGCGGCGTGGTTGGGGTCAAGCTGGATTACTTTCTCGTACGCCTCAATCGCTTCCACCTGGCATGCCGGATTCTCTTCCAGAGCGATTCCGCGGGCGAAAAGTTCGTTAACATCCGACGGAGCGGTGTCGGCCCCCAGCACCACCGGACTGGCGGTCACCACCCGCTTCTCCGGAGGAGAAAAATCAAACATGAACTGCCCGGCGATTGGCTCCACCAGCTTGCCCTGATGGCGAAATGCGACTCGGTGGCCGGTAGTGAAGGCCCCCGCTTCCAGCAGCGGGTTGGCCATTCCTGCCGCCTGCTTCTGCATCGCCGCTAGAGATTGGCGGATCACCGCGGGGCGCACCTTGCGGGCGCAAAGGTCTCGTATTTTCTGAATTTGTGAGAGGTCAGAAAAAGAGTAGGTCTCGGCGGCGGCCACCAGTCCGGTCTTTTCCCAGACCGTCAACTGGCGCGGCGTGAGCCGTAGGATCCGCAGGACATCGGCACGACTGAATCGGTTCACGGTAGTAAATGTCTGATGCGTATTATCAGGAGCCAAGCGCAGATTGGCAAGTGGCAACCCGGGCAGAGGGGAACCCGCAAGGACACTGCCGCGGAAATGGTGCAGCAGATGTAGGCGCGGGCGATCCCGCCCGTGCGTCGATCTCAACTGAAGTTTCCGTGGAGATTCCCGCACGGGCGGGGACGCCCGCGCCTACATTTTCACCAGGGAACGCCCCTGCATGCTGGCCGGAATCTTGTGGCCCGCGAGATCGAGCAGAGTGGGGGCGATGTCCAGCAGCTTTGCGCCCTGGTATTCGCCGTGGAGCGTGAGATTGGGCGCGTTGAGAATGAACATCCCGAACTGGGCATGATTGCAGGCGTCCGGGCCGGTGTCGTTCTCCTGCACGTGAACGGCTCCATGACCAACCGAACCGATCGACCTCCAGTAAAGCCCACCGAAGTGAACGATCAAATCGGGAGCGATGTTGCGAACATTGCGGTAGATTTCGCCGGGCTTGAAAACCAGCGAGTGCATCGGCTGGCCCTTGTCGTCCTGCAGGTTTTCCAGTTTGGTCTTCATCTCGTTTTGGAAAGCCTCGTATCCGTCCTGCGGAATCACGCCCTGCGGTTCCCGCCCTTGAACGTTGAAGAAAATTCTGGCGTAGTAGCCGCCTTCGCTCCACACCCGGGTTTTGCTCCAGTCAACGCTGAGTTTCTCGAAGGGCGTGACCTCAGTGGGCTGCTCATGCAGCACCAGCAAACCTTCGCGAATCAGCCACTCGTTAATGGCGAAGCCGCCGTCGAGCCGCTGCGCGCCGTGGTCTGAAACAAGGAGCACAATGGTGTCGCTGGCCAGGGACTCCAGCACCGCGCCGATCTGTTCGTCGAGCCAGCGATAGTACTCGGGGATTGCATCCTGATAAGGATTTCCCGGCTGAAATTGCACGTGCTTGGGGTCGAAGAAATTCCAGAAACCGTGGTGCATGCGGTCGAGCCCGATGTCCACAAAGTGGAAGTAATCCCAGGGCTGTTCCTTTACCAGCCAGCGCACCACCTGCCACTGCTTCCGGCTTACGGAAAAGATCTGCTCCTTCAACCAGTCTTTGCGATCGGTGCGGAAATTCCTGGCGTCGGTGGGATATTCGCCCACCATCTCGGTGAGCTTTGCCTTGAGCTGCGGCGGATAGGTGAAATTGTTCTTCACCGTGTCGGGCGTTAGAAAGCACCCGATGCTGATGCCATTCACGCGCCTGGGCGGGTAATTCGGCGGCACGCCCACGATGATCGACTTCTTGCCTTCGCGCTCGAGGTAGTCCCAAATCGCAGGCGCGGTAATGGAGGCCGAGTTCGCCACTCCCAGCTTGTCGTACGAATAGCCGGTGCGGTTGCGGAAGCCGTAGATGCCGAGCGAGCCCGGGTCCTGACTGGTGCACATGCACATCCAGGCGGGCACGGTAATCGGCGGAATTACGCTTTCCAGCCGCCCGTACACGCCCGATGCCATGAGGCGGCGAATGTTTTGCAGCTTGGGATCGCCAAAAATTACTTCGGGCGCGGCACAATCAAGTCCCAGAACGCAGATTTTCATCGTGGTGCGGTGAGCATCAGTGAGATGCTCGAATCATAACAGTGGATTGCGACTTTGGAGAACCGCAAGCCGCGCGGATGCGCGTGGGAAGTCAGTTCAGGGCCGCGTATTTCATCCTCAGCTCACGGATGGACGCGCTTAAGCGCAGGCCAGGGTCGGCGGCGGCGGTAGAGTCCGCAAGGTGAAGCTGCGCCTGCTCCAGCAAGCGGCGGCGCAGCGGCTTTTGCGCATCGAGAGGAAGTGAATGCAGTTCCCGCGGGTCAGCAGCCAGATCGAACGTCTCCTCGGTGCCGCGGCGAAAATCGAGCACCAGCTTGAAATTGGATTCGCGCAGCGCCAGCGTGCGCTCCGTGGGCGGGAGCTTGGTCCAAAAGGGATTTCTCCAGATGCACTCCGAAATTGCCGGCGATTTCCAGCTTTGCTCGTCGTCGAGCCTGGTCCAATGCGAGATGCCGCGAAAGGTTTCTGGCGCGGGCAAACCGGCGGCGTCGAGCAGCGTAGGCGCCAGGTGAACCAGGCTGAACGGCGTCTCCGCGCGCGCTGCCCTCACGCTGGGGCCGTGCAGCACGAGCGGAACATGAATCAGTTCCTCGGTCAACTTGGGATAATGGGAGATGTTGCCGTGTTCGAGGAACTCCTCGCCATGATCCGCGGTAAATGCGAAGACGCAGTTCTGCCAGGCGCCTGACTGGCGCAGGGCATCTACCAGGACCGCCATCTGAGCGTCCACCCAGCGAATTCCTGCGTCGTAGAGCAGCACCACCTCCTCGCGATGGCGCAACAGGCGGCGCTCCGAAAGCTCGGGCCACGCCCAGAACTCGTTCAAGAAGTGCGCTCGCGCGGGTGGGAACTGCGGCTGGCCCATCATGGCCAGCGCTTCCGCCGGAGGCAGGTAGGGTCCATGAGGATCCATCAAGTGCAGCCACAAGAAGAACGGCTGGCGGCCGATGCTTCCCAGCCATTGCCGTGCCCGGTCCACGACCACGTTGGCTGCAGGGTATCGGCGTAGTTGATCGAAGCTTGCGGTTGTCCTGCCCGCGCCGCGCATATGATGGCGGAAGTTGAACTCGTCGTAGATTCGGCGGGCGGGCCCGAAGCGCTGGCAGGTGGAACGCACCCGCTGGTTGAAGCGCGAGCGCCACGTCTCGTCTGCCGGGCGAGGCGGGCTGGTGGGCGCGAGTTGCTCCTTGAGATAGTCCTCAAACTCGTCGAAGCCGGAATCGTATCCGTAACGCCGCGAAAGGTAGGGGTTGCCGGCAAGGAAAGCGGCGGTCTTGTAGCCGGCGCCATTCAAAGCCAGGGGCAGGGTGCCTTCTCCCGGCGCCAGGCCGGCGACATCGCGCCCCAGGGCCAGCGGAAACCGCGAAGCCATGATGGCCGGGAAGGCATAATAGGTCGGCGCCCCGGCCGCAACTGCGTTACGAAACACCAGGCTTTCCTCTGCCAGAGAGTCGAGGAACGGCGTGGTAGGCCGGTCGTAACCGAGAAAGCCGCAATGATCGGCGCGCAGGCAGTCAACGGTGACCAACACGATAGACGGCGGCAGATTCATCGATTCCAGGTTCCGAAGCTCACGGTTGAAACAACGAGCCTAAATGTAACCGAGGTCTCGGAGCTTCTCTTCGACGACGGCCTGTTCAGCTTCGTCCATGCGGTAGGCGTCGTCGCGCAGAAGTTCCTGCAGCACGAACGTGAGAAATTGCTCCAGGCTTCCGTAGTGAGCGGCAAAACGCTGCTCGGCCGCCCGGCAGAGTTCGGCAGGAAGCGGGACCTCTCGCGTGCCATCCGGCATCAGATGCTGGCCTCGGCTTTCGGCAAGATTGAAGTAATGCGCGACCAGATCGCACCCGCGATAATACGATCATCCGCGTCCAAACCGAACGCTAAAGCGATGCCGGCGAATACCAGATAGGCGGCGATCAATCCCAGGCCGGCAACCGCCCACTGCGGACGCAGCACAACCAGTTTGCGCAGGACCAGAAGCGTCGCGCAACTTCCACCCAAGGGCAACACCAGCCGCCACCACTGGCGATTGTAGGGAAACAGGCCCAGGCGGCGCCGCACTTCGATGAGAAACCACAAATTTGCCATGCCCAACGTGACGGCGGTCGCCACCGCTGCTCCGGTGATGCCCCAGCGCGGGACCAGCGCCAGCGACAACACAACCATGGTGGCCGCGGTCGCCGCCTGAATCCAAACCAAACGTTTCTGCTGACCGGACATAAGAAGCAGGGTGCCGACGGAGCCGACTCCGCAGTTTATCAGTTGGCCCACCGTGCCGACGACCAGGATCGGCCAGCCCTTTTCGAAATCGGGACCAAAAATCCGCATCAATGGCTTAGCAAAGACGATCAGCACCGCCGCCAGTGGAACCGTGAGCCCGACAACCCATTTGGTGAGCGTCTGAAACATCCGGTTCAGCATTGCGAGTTGGCCGCGCGCGTAAAGGTCGGAGATGATGGGCGCGAAAATCTGATTGATCGACCGCAGCACGATCGGGACAAAAACCACAATCGCCCCGGCCACGGCATAGATGCCCAATTCCCGCGCGCTGAGGTAGTAACCGATCACGACCCGGTCGGTGCCGCTCACGATAAATTCCAGAAAGCTTAACCCCAGCACCGCGGCGGAGAAGGAGATCACCTTCTTTTCCAGCGGAGGGAAAGAGACAGAAGGCCCGTGCTCCGGCTTGGGCGTCAGCCTCCAGACCAGCGCCGCCGAAAGCCCCAGCACCAGCACCGCACTGACAATCTGAGCAAAGATGTAACCCCAGAGTCCCTTGCCCAGCGCCACCAGCAGAACGGTAACCGCGATCGCGGCCGGGGTTCCTACAAAGTTGATGATCACGGTGCGGCGCGCGACTTCTTGATAGCCGCCCAGTACCTGGCCGAGAAAGGTAGTGAACACCCCCAGCAGCATGATGACGGCGAACAGGCCTATGTAGGACCGCAGTTCCGGCGTGTGATAGAGCCGCACCGCTACCCACGGCCCCGCCAGAAGCATCACCGCCACAAGCACTATGTTCGCAGCCGCCAGCACCGCCATGCTGCGGACGAGGAATCCCCGCAACAGTCCCGCCTTGCCCGTCGCACTGTATTCGGCCACAAAGCGCAGCGCCGTGCGGTGCAGGCCGAGGACATTGAACACGCTCAGAAAGCCGACCAGCGTCATGCCCAGCGCGTAAATGCCCAGGGCTTTTGCCCCAAGCACACGCGCCAGATAGACCTTGAACAGGTAACCCGCTGCAGCGTTGAAGATTGTGCCGGCGAAAAAAACTCCCGAATGCCGCGACACTTTCCCCATGTGCTGCCGGAAGACCCCGCTTTGGTCGGGGGACTGCCCGAGTTCCGGCGTGGCCAGGGGAGGGTTCATTGTCTTTTACGTCTCACATATAGCACAGGCCCATGACGATGGCGGGTAATCATAAGGCGGAGGTTGCGGGCCTTGGTGCGCGTCCCGATGATGAGTCGAGCCCGGAATAGTGTCCTGATTTGCCTGTTTTCACCACAGAGCCACAGAGAAATCTGGACCTGCAAGAACCGGAGTAAAGTGGCTTACTACGCAGTTGGTTTTCTCCGTGTCTCGCTGACTTCGTGGTGGAGAACCCCAGTTAAGACAAGCCTGAAGGTTTCACGGCTTGGCTGGCGTCGCCGCCTGGGTGCGCTCACGTCGGGCTTCTTCGCTGCGGCCCAGGTGTTCGTAGGCCTGCGCCAGCAACTGGTGTGCGGCAGCCAGCTTGGGCAGCCGGTTGCAGGCGATCTCCAGATGAACCGCGGCGGTCTTGAAGTCTCCCGTCTTGATCAGGCTCTCGCCCATGTAGTAGTGGGCCCAAGAGGCGTCCGGAAAGATTTCAATCGCGCGATGCAGGGAATGAACTGCCTTCGCATATTGCCCGCGGCGCAGGTTCGCCACTCCCACAATGTATTGCGCCAGGTAAACGCCCGGTTGTTTGGCTGCGACGGCTTCGGCTTCTGCCATGGCCTGATCCGCCATTCCCGCCCCGAGCTTTGCCAGGGCAGCCTGCAGCTTGTTGGCAGTGGCGATTGCATCCTTGGGATCGGTGCCGGTGGCCGCCGTCGAGCCGGACGATTGCTTCTGCAGTCCCACATATCCTAACGACGCCAGCTTCTGCATCTCGCTCGAAGTCAGCGCTGCGGGAACGTTTCCGCCGATGAAGTGACTGTCAAAAGCCTGCAACTGCCCAGCGATCGTGTCCAGAATTGTGTGAGAGGTGGCCGCCAGGTTGTGCGTTGCACCGGGATCGGCCGCCACATCATACAGTTCCGGCCTGGGTGCGCGAATATAGAGGTATTTGCCGGCACGCCACGACTCCAGGCCGCTCCATCCGAAAGCCTGCTCAGGAAAATCGCTGCGCGAATATGCGGGCTGTTCAGCGCCTGCGCCCGACTGAGCAATGCGCAGCAAAGACTGCCCTTGCATCTCCGGCGGCGCCCCCGCGCCGGCAGCTTCCAGAATTGAGGGCGCTACATCTACCAGGCGCGCTTTGGCCGTAACCTGCTTCCTTGCCATTTGCCCAGCCGGCAATTTGAGAAGCAGGGGGACGTGAATCGTTTCGTCATAGAGGAAGATTCCGTGGGCGTCTTCTCCGTGCGCTCCCAGGCTCTCACCGTGGTCGGCGGCCACCACGATGATCGCGTCCCGGTAGAGCTTTCGGGCGCGCAACGCGGTCAGCAATCTTCCGGCAGCCGTGTCTTCAGAATGCACGGCTGCGTCATACAGAGATCGGTGCGCGTTGGCGGCATCGTTCAAATGCACCCACAGGAAGAACGGCCACCGCGAATTGCTGGTCAGCCAGGCCACCGCCCGGGCAGCGACCTCGGCCCCGCCGCGCGCTTCCTGAGGATGAGCTTCTCCCGGCTCGACCTCGTGGAAGCCGGCATCGTACACATCGAATCCGCGATCGAAGCCCGGAGCCATGCCGTTCCTGGGATCGAGCGCAATCGAACCCACGAATGCCGCAGTGCGGTATCCACGGGCATGGAGCAAGTCGGGCAGATAAGGCAGGCTGGAGGAAAGGGGCAAACCAAACTCGCTGACCTGCGCAGTCTGCGGATAAGTCCCGGTCAGAATCGTTGCGTGTGAAGCCACAGTGGAAGGCGATTGCGCATACGCATGCTCGAAAACCAGGCTCTCGCGCGCCAGTTGGTCAAGATTCGGTGTGATCTTCCCCTTGGCTCCCAGAAAACCCATGCGGTCGGCGCGAGCGGCATCGAGCGTAATGAGTATGATGTTGGGCTTGCTCGCGGCCTGGGCGGACGCTACCAGCGCGATGAGGCCCAGAGCAAGCCGCACCAGCCTTCGCATTTGCATTAACATGAGAGCAGTCTACTGCCAGCCATCACACTGGAGAAAGCCAGGAGGCACCCTGAAGGCAATTGCCCGCCGGATGTTTGTGTTGCCGCTGCTCGCCCTGATTGCGTTCACCTTGTCGTGCGGCAAGTCGCCGGCAAATTGGGATGGGCGGCAAAAGCTCATCATCCTCGGCATCGACGGCATGGATCCCCAGTTGCTCAAGCAGTTCATGGCCGAAGGCAAGATGCCGAATTTCTCCACCCTGGCCCGGCACGGTTCGTTCCTTCCCCTTACCACCAGCATTCCCCCGCAGAGCCCGGTGGCGTGGTCGAATTTCATTACCGGGATGAACGCCGGCGGCCACGGCATCTTCGATTTCATCCACCGCGATCCCAAGACCATGGATCTTTATTTCTCCGCCTCGCGCGTGGAACCGCCGAAGCACGCCATCCATCTCGGCAGCTGGGTCATCCCGCTCGGCGGCGGCACGGCCGAGCAACTGCGCCAGGGCAAAGCCTTTTGGCAGATTCTCGACGAGCACGGAATTCCCAACTCCGTCTTTCGCATTCCCTCGAACTTTCCGCCCGCCCCCGCCAAGGGCAAAACCCTCTCCGGCATGGGCACGCCCGATCTCCGCGGCACCTACGGAACGTTCACTTACTACACCGACGATCCTCTGGCCGCCCCCGGCCCGGTCGAAGGCGGCCAGATCGTCCCCGTGCAGGTAAATAACTGGCAGGTAAAGGCGCAGTTGATCGGCCCGGACAACGCCTTTCGCAGGGGCTCGCCGCCCGCGACCGAGCCGTTCACGGTTTCAATCGATCCCACCGCAGCGGCGGCCAGCGTCGAGTTGCAGGACCGCGAACTCGTCCTTCGCGAGGGCGAATGGAGCGGCTTTGTTCCCGTGGAATTCGATCTGGTGCCGTGGTTCGCCAGTGTGAAGGGCATGTGCCGCTTCTATCTGAAGCAGGCGCATCCGCGCTTCCAGCTTTATGTTTCGCCCATGAACATCGACCCGGAAAACCCGGCGCTGCCCATCTCAACTCCGTCCACGTACTCGCGCGACCTGGCCGAGGAAGCCGGCGAGTTCTACACCCAGGGGATTTCGGAAGACACCAAGGCCCGTTCCGACGCCGTGCTCGACGACAAGGAATTCCTCGAGCAGTCGAGGACCGTTCTGGCCGAGCACCGCAAAATCTTCGACGCCGAGTTCCCCAAGTTTCACGCCGGTGTGTTCTTCTTTTATTTTTCCAGCCTCGACCTCAACTCGCATATGTTCTGGCGCCTGATGGACCCCGCCCATCCCGGCTATGACGCTTCGCTGGCAGCCCAGTACGGGTCGGCGATCCCGTGGTTCTACCAGCAGATCGACCAGGTGTTGGGCCAGGTTTTGCCCACGCTGGACGAGCACACCACGCTGCTCGTGGTCTCCGATCACGGTTTCGCGCCCTATTACCGCTCGTTCAATCTGAACACTTGGCTGCTGCAGAACGGCTACATCAAACTGAAACCCGGCGTCATCGAAGATGAATCCGCGCCGTTCGCCGGCGTGGACTGGCAGCATACCCGCGCCTACGGCCTGGGGCTGAACGGTCTTTACCTGAACCTGAAAGGCCGCGAGCCGGAAGGAATTGTGCAGGCGGGCGCGGAGGCCGATGCGCTGCTGGCAGAGCTTCGTCAGAAGTTGCTCGAGATCCGCGACTCGCAGCTAAGCCCCGCGCAAAGCAAAACGCTGATCGACTCAGAAATGAACCTGCCCGACCGGGTCTCCGATCCGGCCGGGCACGGCATGCCCGTAATCACCCGCATCGATTTGGCCAGCGAGGCCTACCAGGGCCCGCATGCCCACGACGGCCCCGATGCCCTGATCGGCTATAACCGCGGCTATCGCTCGGGGTGGAGGACCATCCTCGGCGGCTTCCCTCCGGACATTCTCGAAGACAACCTGAATCCCTGGAGCGGCGACCACTGTATGGACTACACCCTGGTGCCGGGCGTTCTGCTCAGCAACCGCCATGTCCAAGCCCGGGCCCCTGCGCTTACCGACATCGCGCCCACCATCCTCGCCGAGTTTGGAATCGCCAAATCAAAAGGTATGATTGGACAATCGGTCTTCGAACCCGAAAGAGCAAGGAATTAGAGGACCGGTCAACTCAGCGAACTCGGCGGCAGTTGCTCCGCGTTCTCTGCGTTTTAAGATTTTGGGTTTGGCTGCAGTACCCCAGGGACCAAGGAGGAATCCATGTTCGGTTCCTACAAGGTAAAAATCGAAGGCGAACTGCTCGAAAGAGTCGAGCGCTGCGCCGAGGCGTCGGGCTACGGCTCGGTGGACGAATTCGTCACCCACATGCTGGAAAAAGAAACCAAGAAGATTCTCGGGCCCGACAAGGGCGAGTCGCCCTCGCAGGAAGTTGTGAAGAAGCGCCTGCAGGGATTGGGCTACATCGAGTAGATGCTCACCTTGTCTCTCGCCGCTGTCATGACGTTTCCTGCCCTCGCCGCACTGGCGCAGATCAACCCGCTGCTGCTGGTGATTCTGTTATCCGTCGTGGTCGGGCTTTGCATGGTTCTGATCTTCGGCTACATCTCCGACCAGAAAGCCATCCACGCCGCCAAAGACCACCTCAAAGCCCACCTGCTCGCGGTGCGCCTATTCCAGGACCAGCTCCCGGTGGTACTGCGCTCCTACGGCCGAATTTTGCGCGGCACCGTCACCTACCTGCGACATGCTTTCAAACCGTTGCTGTTCGTGATCATTCCGATCACGCTGATGCTGGTGCAGATTGACCGGTACCTGGGATGGTCGGCGCTGCAACCGGGCGAGAACTTTGTGCTCAAGGCCCACGTGACCAGCCCGGCCATGCTCGACCAGATCTCTTTGAACCTGCCTCCGGGAATTTCCGCTTCGGCGCCGCCGGTGCACATTCCGGCAGAGAACGAAATCGTCTGGCGGCTGCTGCCTAATACGGACGGCCACTACACGGTAAACCTCGCCGCCGGAAACCAAACATTCGGCAAACAGGTAGTGGTCGCGCCGGGACTCGCCCGCCTTTCAACCGTCCGCCTGCGCGCCCCTTACTGGGAACGCTTCTTTTCGTCGGGAGAATCGGCGCTGCCCGCCGCCAGCCCGATTGAAGCCATCGAGGTGAACTACCCGTCGCGCAGCATTGAGTTTGCCTGGCTGCAGTGGAACTGGATCGTCCTGTTTTTCGTTCTTTCGCTGACGTCAGGATTTATCTTTAAGAGCATTCTGGGAATCCAGATATGAAGTTGACGGGTGGAACTGCGGCAACGGGTGTGGACGAGCCGCGAAGCGGCGCGCTTTTATTCCTCCTCGCCGCCATCATCTTGTTTGCCCTGCCCGCTCACGCCTATGCCGGCCCCGGCGCCGGCTTCGCCGTGCTTTCGTCTTTCTGGACAATCATCGTCGCCTTCCTCTACTCGCTCTACTCGTTCCTCACCTGGCCTATCCGACAACTCTTCCGCTTTTTGCGCCGCCGCAAAGCCTACGGCAAGGCCCGTTTCAAGCGCGCCGTGATTCTCGGCTTCGACGGCATGGACCCCGAACTCGCTGCCCGCTTCATTCAGGAAGGCCGCCTGCCCAACCTGGAGAAACTGCAGCAGTCCGGAACGTTCAGCAAGCTGCGCACCACCTTCCCGCCGATTTCGCCGGTCGCCTGGTCCACGTTTATGACCGGTCTCAATCCCGGCAAGCACAATATCTACGACTTCCTCGCCCGCGATCTGAACAGCTACCTGCCGTTCCTCTCATCGGCTGAGATCAAAGGACCGAAGCGCCACTTCAAGCTCGGCAAATACACGATTCCTCTCGGCAAGCCGACCATCAGGGGAATGCGCCGCGGGCGCCCTTTCTGGCACTGGCTGGCCGATACTGGCATCTTCTGCTCCATCATCCGCGTGCCGGTCACGTTCCCGCCGGAGAAATTTCCCGGCATCCTGCTCTCCGGCATGTGCGTCCCCGATCTGAAGGGCAGCCAGGGGACTTTCTGTTTCTGCACCACGCGCGCCAGTTCCGATAAGTTCCGCGAAGGCGGCGTGCGCGTTCCCGTGGAACCCGCCCATGGCAGTCGCAACGGCGCCTGGCGCTCATATATCCCCGGCCCCGACGATCCTCTCACCCCCGGCCGCGAACTGCGCGCCGATTTCGAAATCCACTCCGACCCCGCGCGCGCCCAGGCCCGCATTACCATCGGCGATGAAAAATTCAACTTGAAGCTCGGCGAGTATTCCCCCTGGGTGCCGGTAAAGTTCAAATCTGCCCTCGGCTTCAGCGCCCGCGGCATCTGCCGCTTCCATGTGAATGAGCTTTCGCCCGAGATCGGAATTTACGTCACGCCGGTGAACATCGATCCCGGCCGGCCCGATCTGCCGATCTCCCACCCGGTCACCTATTCCATCTATCTCGCCAAGCTCTTCGGCCCCTACGCCACGCTCGGCCTGGCGGAAGATACCTGGGCGCTCAACGAAGAAGTTCTCGATGACGATGCTTTCCTCGCCCAGGCCTACGACAATCACAACGACCGCGAGCGCATGCTTTTCGACGCCCTGGAGAAAACCCAAAACGGCCTATGCGCCTGCGTCTTCGACACCACCGACCGCGTGCAGCACATGTTCTGGCGCTATCTGGAAGACAACCATCCCGCGGCTCGCGGCGTTGCCCCCGCGAACCGGCCGCTGGTGATCCAGAAACTGTACGGGCGTGTAGATGCCCTGATCGGCAAAGTCATGCAGCAGATCGACGATGAGACTTTGCTGCTGGTGATCTCCGATCACGGCTTCCAATCCTTCGCCCGCTGCGTGAATCTCAATGCCTGGCTGCATCAGAACGGATATCTCGCGCTGAAGGCAGGAAAAACCGAAAGCCGCGACTGGTTCGAGGATGTGGACTGGTCCCGCACCCGCGCCTACACTATGGGCCTCAACGGCCTGTATGTGAATTTGAAGGGACGCGAGCGCGAAGGCACCGTCGAGCCGGGCGCCGAAGCCGAAGCGTTGAAGGCAGAACTGCGCAGCAAGCTGAATGGCCTGCTGGACCCGGAGTTGAACCGCGCCGGCATTACTGACGTTTTCGATTGCGACGCCGTTTACGCCGGCCCTTACGTGGACAACGCACCCGACCTGATCGTGGGTTACGGCCGCGGCTATCGCGCTGCGTGGGACTCGGTCACGGGAAGAGTCACTCGGCCGATTTTCGAAGACAACACCAAAGCCTGGAGCGGCGACCACTGTGTCGATCCCCGCCTGGTTCCCGGCGTGCTTTTCAGCAACCAGAAGATCGCCGACGAGCATCCGGCCATAGTGGACGTAGCCCCGACCATCCTGCAACAGTTCGGCCTGCACATCCCCGCCCACTTCGACGGCAAGCCCTGGACGCTCGCCGCAAATCGCACAGCGCCAGATGTAGGCGCGGGCGTCCCCGCCCGTGCGGGCGGCGCCACAGACTCCCAGGTTTAGCTTTGAGGAGACCAACGCACGAGCGGGACGCCCGCGCCTACATCACGCGGCGGTCAACAAGATCGGCTCGCCGCGCGTAATCACCAGCGTGTGCTCATAATGGGCTGAGGGCTTGCCGTCGGCGGTGCGCACTGTCCAACCATCTTTCGCCAGCACCGACCGCCCCGAACCCGCCGCAATGATCGGCTCTACCGTAATCACCAGTCCCTCGGTAAGAATCTCCGAAGCTTCCGGATCGGCAAAGTTCGGCACCCGCGGCGCTTCGTGAATCGTGCGCCCAATTCCATGGCCGCCCAGTTCGCGAATCACGGAAAATCCGCTGCGCCGTACTTCCCGCTCCACGATGCGCCCAATCTCCGATACCCGGAATCCGTCCCGCGCCACCAGCATCGCCTTGGCAAAGGCACGCTCGGCGCAGGCGATCAACCGCTGGCTCAGTTCCGGCGCTACCCCCACCGCAACCGACTCCGCCGCGTCCGCCATGAAGCCATCCTTTTCCACGGTGACATCGAGTTTCAGCAGATCGCCATCCCGCAGGGCGCGGTCGCCGGGAATCCCATGCACGGCTTCTTCATTCAGGCTGATGCAGCTCGTGCCCGGGAAGCGATAAACCATCGAAGGTGCGGAGCGCGCCCCGTGCTCGTGCATGACGCGCGCGCCCGCTTCATCCAATTCCGCGGTGGTGACGCCGGGGCGAACCTGTTCCTTCATCGCCTCCAGCATCAGCCGCACCACGCGGCCCGCTTCGCGCAAGCCCGCAAGTTCTTCAGGAGTGTTGATCGACATGCTCGGTTTTTCTCCGCCTTCTCTGCGCCTCCGCGGTTCAAGTTCGGAACTCACGGCTGCCCGATGATCTTCACCCGAATCTCTTCCGGCAGCCGCTCGCGAATCTCCGCCGGCAACCGGTCGTGTACGTGGCGCGCTCCCAGCCGGGCAACATCCAGTGCCGCCATGGGCGCGGGAGTCGCCACCGCCACCGCCAGCCACAACAGGGCGGAAAGCGAGAACCCCGCCAGCGCCGCCAGTTCCAGCCAGAACGCGTGGCGCGGCGCAAAATGGCGGATCACGCCAAACACCAGCAGAAACACCGCGGCGGAAACCGAGGCCAGGGCAATCAGCGAAAGATCGATGGTGCGGTGCAGATGCTGGCGGGAGCGGCAGCGCTCGCAGGCCGCAAGATGCGCCTCGTAGTCGCCGCGCATTTCGGGAGCGATCCCGGAAATATCGTAGCGCCAGCCGGCAAGAATTTTCCCCACGACGGGATCAACGCATTCGCTCATATGACGACTAACGCCGCCTACAGCCAGAGCGGCTGCAGCGCTTCCGTCTGCGCCGCCAGCAGCACCCGGTTGTGCAAGAGCGTGCGGCGGGAGCCCAGGGCCTTCTCGGCCGCTCTCCGCGCCAGGTCAGGATGGTTGTTCTGCTCAGAGAGGTGCGCCAGCACTACATAGGATGCGCATCCATCATAGTCGGAGGCAAAAAAATCCGCGAGCGCGTCATTCGATAAATGCCCCACGCGGCTCATCACCCGCTGCTTCACCGACCAGGGATACGGCCCCACGCGCAGCATCTCGACATCGTGGTTCGATTCCACCACCAGTACGTCGCAGCCCCGCAAATGATCGCAAACGCTGGCCGGAACGTATCCCAGATCGGTGGCAAAGCCCAGCTTCACGCCCTCGGCGCGAAAGGTGAATCCCACGGGATCAGCGGCGTCATGCGGAATGGTAAAGGGCATCACGGCAATGTCGCCGATGTGAAATCCGCGTCCGGCGGAGAATAGCTCGAGCTTCCGCATCTCCGGCGGCTCTCCGGTTTCATCGCGCAGAAAACGTGCCCACGTCTGGTGGGTCGCGCCGGAAATGTATACCGGCACGCCCAGCTTTTTGGCCAGCGTGGCCAGCCCGTACACGTGGTCAGAGTGCTCATGGGTGATCAGGATGGCGGAGAGCGCATGCGGATCGTGCCCCAGCGACTTCATCCGCTTGAAAGTTTCGCGGCAGGAAATGCCGGCATCCACCAGCAGGCGCGTAGTGGAGCTGCTGACAAGCGCAGTGTTGCCTCGGCTGCCACTAGCCAGCACGGTCAGGGAAACCGCCATAAACGAAGCATACCCGCTGCGCCGGTGGAAATGGAGTAACTTTCTGGTTAGCCGCCACCTTTCCCCGCCCCGTGCTGTGCCATTCTCGGGCAGTTCCCTTTGCCAGGAGCTGTCTCCACGCAGTTATTTCTGCAGGAAGATCGCGGCCATGGCCCGGCGCATCACCGAGCCGGCATAGGCGCCCACCGTCCCCGTCAGAAATCCCAGAAATGATTCATATACCTGCGCCCGGTCGGGCGGCTGCTTCCATAGCCAGTACGCCAGCAGATGCGCAACCGGGACCAGAGCCGCAACCAGCACCACCCAGCGCCACGGCCTCGCGGGACGCAGCACCCCCAGCAGCATGGTCGCAATCATCACCAGAAGTGCGGTCAGCAACAGGTCGGAGACCCAAACGTCAACCCAGCCGGCGCACAGGCCAAGCACCACGCCGGCGACGTAGAAAACGGCATCGCTACGAGCTGCCTGCTCAGCCATGCTCCCCATTCTAGGCGCTTCAGAAACTCGAGGCTGGAATCGCGTCGCATTCTCTCCGCGGCCTCGGCGGATGTCCTCTGCGGTCTCGGCGCTTTAAGATTTTGTGCCAGCCTGCCGCGTCTCGAAACCCAAAATTCGCCGGGAACCCGCCAGTCGCGAAGCCCTGGGCGGTGTCCGTCCATTCCCGCATAGTGCATAATCTAGAAGCAATGACATTCCTCCGCTTCCTGGCGCTGCTCTCGCTGATCGTCTGGCTGGGCGGCCTGATCTTCTTCGCTTTCGTGCTCGCCCCCACAGTATTTTCGGTGCTGCCGACAAAGCATCTGGCAGGATCGGTCGTAAATCGTTCTTTAGGAATGCTGCACTGGATGGGCATCATCGCAGCCATCGTCTTCCTCGCCAGCTCGATGCTGCTGGCGCGGCTGAGCGGCACGCGCATCTTCGGGGCGCGGCAAACATTGATCTGCGCGATGCTGGCGCTCACCCTGGTCTCGCAGTTCGGCATCATGCCCAAAATGGCAACGTTGCGCGCCAACATGGGCGAGATCGATACCGTCCCGCAAACCGACCCGGCCCGAGTCCAGTTCGATGCCTTGCACGCCTGGTCCACACGCGTGGAAGGAGCAGTGCTCTTGCTGGGGCTGGTAGCGGTGTATTTGACGGCAAGCTCTTAGCTATTAGCTTTTAGCTCTGAAGCTTGAGACCCGTCAGGGCTAAAGGCTAAGAGCTAACAGCTAAGAGCTATCATGAAAACCGGCATCATCGGACTGCCGCAAGTCGGCAAAACATCTCTGTTCCGCATTCTCACCAAGGCGAGCCTTACCGCCTCTGCCAATCCGCGCGAGGCCCACGTCGGAGTCGCCAAAGTTCCCGACGACCGTCTCGACCGCCTGGCCGCCCTGTTCAACCCCAAGAAACTCACCCACGCATCGGTCGAGTATGTCGATGTCGGCGCCATCGGCCAGGAGGCCCTCAAAGAGAGCGGCTACATCGGCCACCTGCGCAATGTGGACGCCCTCGCCCACGTGGTGCGCGCCTTCGAAGACGATTCCATCCCCCACGTCGGCCCTATCGATCCGTTGCGCGACATCAAGAATGTCGAATTCGACCTGATGGTCAGCGACCTGGGTCAAATCGAAAAACGCCTCGAGCGGGTGGAAAAAGATCTGAAGAAAATGCGCTCGCCGGAGCTGGAAGCTGAATTTCCCTTGCTGAAGCGTGCCAAAGAGCACGTGGAAAGTGAAAAGCCGCTGCGCGAAATGGAGATGACCCCGGAAGACAAAAAGCGCCTGCGCGGATTCATGTTTCTCAGCGAGAAGCCCATCCTGTACGTTCTGAACATCGGTGAGAGCGCCGAACTGGGCAAAGAATTGGAAGAAGCGGTCGGCAAGTACAAGCTGACCGAAGTAGCTTCCCGTCCCAACGCCGGGGCCACAGCTATCTGCGGCAAAGTGGAAGCTGAACTCGCCGAGATGAGCGACGCGGATGCCGCTGAATTCCTCGCCAGCTATGGCCTCAAAGAAAGCGGACTGTCGCGCCTAATCCGCACCACCTACCACCTGCTGGGACTGATCTCCTTCTTCACCGCCGGCGAAGACGAGTGCCGCGCCTGGACCATTCCCGCCAACACCCGCGCCCAGCAAGGCGCCGGCGCCATCCACTCCGACCTGGAGAAGCACTTCATCCGCGCCGAAACCATCCGCTGGGATCAGCTTCTGGAAGAAGGCTCCGAAGCCAATGCCCGCGCTCATGGCAAATTGCGCCTGGAAGGCAAGGACTACATCGTGCAGGATGGCGACGTGATGCATATCCGGCACTCGGGGTAATCGGGGAGAGTGTGCCTGCGTGCTGCTTCTTTGAGTGAAACCCAGTTCTCGGTTCTCAGATCGCGGTTCTCAGTGAATGTTCATCCGTCACAGACACGCCTGCCCCCTCTTTGCGAATACTTCGCGAGGAGGACGTTATGGGACAGTCATACCGGGAATTGATCGCTTGGCAAAAAGCCATGGAATTTGTCATGAACGTTTATAAAGCGAGCCGGACATTTCCGCACGATGAAGCCTACGGTCTGGCCAGCCAGATTCGCCGGGCAGCAGTCGCGATTCCAGCTAACATTGCGCAGGGTCAGTCGCGGCTGTCGGGAGGCGAGTTCTTCAATCTTCTCGGTCGGGCACGGGGAGCGCTGGTGGAAGTCGAGACCGAGGTCATGCTCGCCCAGAATCTCGCATATTTGAATGCGGAACAGACCCAGGCGCTGCTGGCAAAAGCCGCCGAACTGGGTAAAATTCTCAACGGCCTGATCGGCTCAATCCGCCAGGCAGCCTAACTGAGAACTGACATCTGAGAACTGAGAACTGGGTTTCACCCTGACGATGCTGCCTTCTCGCACAGGGATTGCTCCGCCCGCTCGGTCTCGACGCCGGATTCATTAACCACGCCCGGACAGGCACTGAACTGCTATCATCCACCAGCAAGGATGCACCCCATCGTTCTCAGTATTCTACTGGGCCTCACGGCAGCCGCAGCCAATGTCTTTGGCGGGGCGATCATTGTCAGGAGGCCTTGGGAAAAGGCCTATCTCCGCTACTTTGTCGCCCTGGGCGCCGGCTTCATGCTGGCCACCGCCATTGTTGAAATCTTTCCTGCCAGCATAGAGCTTAGCGGCAAGAAGGCCGGTTTTCTGGTGCTGCTCGGCTATCTCATCATCCATTTTTTCGAGCACACGGTAAGCCCGCACTTCCACTTTGGCGAGGAAACCCACGCTGACCAGTTCGTTCACACCCATAAGGGATTTTCCGTCCTGCTCGGCCTCACCATCCACACTTTCTTCGACGGCATCGCCATCGCCTCCGGCTTCATCGTCTCCAACTGGCTGGGATGGATCATCTTTCTCGCCGTTTTCCTGCACAAAATTCCGGAGGGATTCACCGTAGCCTCGGTCATGCTGGCCAGCGGGCAGAGCAAGAAGACGGCCTGGGGAGCGTCCGTACTTCTGGGAGCAGCCACGCTCGCGGGAGTGCTGGCCATGGCGGCCTTGCGGCACGAGGTGGGTTTCGGCCTGCCGATTTCGGCAGGTGTAACGATCTATGTAGCCGCCTCCGACCTCATACCCGAAGTCAACCGCGAACCGGGGGTAGCTATGGCCCTGCTGGTTTTTGTGGGAGTGGGATTATTGTTCGTGCTCGACCAGTTCGCGCACGTCCATTGAGAGATTGCTGATTGTTGATTGGCGATTTTCAATTGCCGATTGCACCGGGTTCGTGGGCTTCAATCGCCAATCTTCAATCAATAATCAGCAATCAACAATGCCTACTCCACCGTGTGCTTCGCCGTATACCCCTCGCGCGCGATGATCTGCGGCTTCACGTCTTTGCCCTTCTGGTCGCGAATCTTCAGCGGCCCACCGTCAGGCGCCACCAGTTCGACTTTCAGCTTGCGATACGTCCCGTCCAGCTTGGCGTTGGTCGGGTGGTACGAGATGGTGTACTGCTGCCGGATATCTTCGTTGATGTCGTGAAAGATCTCTCCCATCTCTCCCTGGAAACGGGGAAAATACGCTCGCCCGCCGGTCAACGCCGCGAAGGTGCGCATTTCGTTGTCGGCTTGCAGGTAATCCATGTTGGAAACCGGAATCCCCATTCCGTGAGGCGCGGCTCCGCCGTGTGACTCGAAATAGTTTCGCAGCATCCAGCCCACACTGATGGGGAAGATGGTCACATCCTTGGTAGTCTTCACTTTCTTCAGGATCTGGTCGAGATTGAGCTTGCTGAAAGTATCTACGCCGGTGCTGATCAGGATGATGTACTTATGTCCCTCCACCCGGTCGAGCCGGTCCAGCGTGTCGTAGAGCGCGTCAAACAGGTTGGTTTCGGCGAAGCCGGGAATATACAACTGCCGGACCGCACCCAGAATCGCCGATTTGTCCTGCGTGAAGTCCACCAGCAGGTCGGGCTTCATATCGTAAGTCACCAGGGCGACCCAGTCTTCCTTTTTCAAGCCCGACGCGAACATGTAAGCGTCGTTCACCGCTTCGCGAACGAAGTAGTAGTTGGTGGAAGCGAATTCCACCAGTAGAACGCAGGTAATAGGCGCCTGCGACTGCCCGAAGTGATTAATCGTCTGCGGAACACCGTCTTCGAGAACCTTGAAGTTGTCCTGGTGCAGGCCGGGGATGAACTGCCCGTCTTTCGTGGTAACCGTTACGTCCACGTTTACCAGCGGTACGTCCACCCGGATCGAGTAGTCCGGCATGTTTTCGATCTTCTTCGGCCGTTCCGGCGGAGGCGCGGGCGGCGGCTCCTTCTTGGCCGGAATCGCATAAGGGCCAACGTTGTCATTGGGCCCGCCGGCTTCCGGCGGAGCTTCCTGCTGGTTGGGGTTACTGGTCTGGCTGGCTCCGGAGGACGAATCGGATTGGCTCTGGGCCAGCACCGGCTTGACCTGAGAGCCGAAAACCGCCATCGCCAACAGGACTAAGCAGATGGAAACAAAGGGGCTGCCACTGAAGCGGGCAGCGCGGCGTAGGGGACGGGAAAACATGGGGAATCCTCGAAAAAGCTATGTTAGTATAGACGCAACCGCATCGCGGTTGGGATGTTTTGCTTTGCGAAGTTCCCTCCCTCCTCTGGCAAGTTACGTATTAGAAAATGCGGGATGTTGATTTTCGGCGGACCATGCCAGGGGTCCTCCAGGGAAATGTGAATGAAATTATTTGTCTTCCGGCGCGCTGCCCTTTCTGTTTTGTTCCTTTCGGCCGCTCTCGCGGCTCAACCCCTCAAACCCGTTGAGACCATCGCGGTAAGCCAGATTCACCCCGGCATGCGCGGGGTCTGTTACACCGTGTTTCAGGGCACCAAGCCTGAGCCCATGGATGTGGAAGTCTTGGGCGTGCTCAAGAACGCCAACGGCCCCAAGGGAGATATCATCCTGGTCCGCCTGGGCGGCGCCAAGGCGGAGTACACCGGCGTGGTCGCCGGAATGAGCGGCAGCCCGGTTTATCTCGATGGCAAGCTGGCGGGAGCATTGGCTTTCCGCATCGGCGAGTTTTCAAAGGAGCCTATCGCCGGCGTAACCCCCATCGCCGAGATGATGGAAATCAGCGCCCTCGACCGCGCCCCCATCGATCAGACGCCCCCGGTAAAGGCAGCCTCCACCAGTCCCGCCAGCAAGATTTCCACCCCCGGCGTGGCCAATCTTCCCGGAACCACCGGGACCCAGGATTTCGCCAACTATCTCAAGCCGATCGAAGCCCCGCTGGTTTTTTCCGGCTTTTCCCAGGACGCCATCCAGCGCTTCGCGCCGCAATTCGCCGCCGCTGGAGTCACTCCGGTAATGGGCGTCGGCTCAGTCAGTGACGCCAAGCAGCCCGAGCCTCTGGAGCCGGGTTCCGCGGTTAGCGCGATTTTGGTCCGTGGCGATATGGACATCGCCGCCACCTGCACTGTCACTTACGTCGATGCCGATCACCTGCTGGCTTGCGGCCATCCCCTGCTGCAGTTCGGATCCATCGATCTTCCCATGACCAAGGCGCAGGTGCTGGCCACGCTGGCTTCGCCACTGAGCCCCTTCAAGATCGTCAACGCGACAGAACCCGTAGGCGCGTTCGTGCAGGACCGCCACACCGGCATCCTGGGCGAGTTCGGCAAGAAACCCGACATGATTCCAGTGACGCTGAACATTCACGGCGGCCCCGCCAGCCGGCAATTTCACTACGAAATCCTGAACAACGCCCAGCTCAGCCCGGTAGCCATGATGGCCACCGTGTTCAACGCCCTGCACGGCGTCAATGAATACGGCGAAGAGACCACCTACCGCATGAGCGGCAGCATCAACGTGGAAGGCTATCCTGAGGTAACCATGCAGGATATGTTCGCGCCCTCCGACGGCGCGCCTCCAGCCGCTGCCCTGGCGGCGGTCTCTCTGGGCGAGCGTTTCGGCCGCATCTACGACAATCCTTACAACACGCCCGACATCCGCGGCGTGGAACTCGACTTCGACCTGGTTCGCGAGCGCCGCTGGGCCCGCCTGGAAAGCGCTCGCACCGACGTCACCGAAGCCCGGCCTGGCGACACCATCACCATCGAGGCCATGCTGCGGCCCTATCGCGGCGAGGGCATGGTGCACCAGATTCCGGTGCGCATTCCGGTATCGGCATCGAAAGGCCCATTACGCATTCTCATCTGTGACGGCGACACTCTCGACCGTTTCAGCCACTCCGGCCCTCAGCCAGGAATGAAACTCGATCTGGCTTCCACCATCTCCTTGCTCAACAAAGAGCACGCCAACAACCGGGTTTATGTCTCGCTGCTGGAGTCCGATCCCGAAGCCATGGTGGCCGACAAGGTCATGCCCGGTTTGCCGCTTTCCGTGATGAACGTAATGGACGGCATGCGCGGCACCCAGGACATGGTGGTGCGCGCCGAATCATCGGTGAACGAAGCCGCTACTGGCCCGCTGGACTACGTGGTCTCCGGCGTCCAGGTGCTGACCATCAATATCAAGTAGCCGCGAGCGATCACTGCCGCCAAACAAGATAAATTGTCATCCCGAGCGCAGCGAGGGATCTGGGTTCTTGCCGCCCACGAGCAGTCTGCCGCCGCCGGCAAAGACGCAGATCCCTCGCCTTGCTCGGGATGACAGGCCGCTTGGCCTTCTGCCTCAGCCCGGCTCCCGCGCCTGCGCTCCACCAACCGTGCTAATCTGAACTTTCCTGCCTACACTTCGCGAATCGAGGACGAACCTTGCAATCTTTCCTGCGAAAAACCTGCATTCTCACGGTCACGCTGCTTTTGCCCGCTCTGGTTCTGGCCGAAGGCACTCGCCTCTGGCGCCAATCCACCTTTGACGAACTCTCCAAAGGCACCGCCAAGGGCATCGCCATCCGCAGCAATGGAGGCCTCGAATTGGCCCCGGCCTTCAAGTCGCTGGCGACCACGCCGTCCACCTACATCTGGGCCATCGCCTCCGATTCAGCCGGCAACGTCTATGCTGCCGCCGGTGCGCCCGCTCGCGTGTATCAAGTCACGGCCAACGGCGCGGCCAACGCCATCTTCGAGCCGCAGGAGTTGCAGGTGCAGGCGCTGCTCGTGGACAAGAACGGCGTGATTTTCGCCGCCACCAATCCCGACGGCAAGGTGTACCGCATTGAACACCGTGCCCCCGGTTCAGCCCCCAGGGAGGATTCCAAAGCAGCCAAGGGCACAGCCACCTCTTCCTGGAGCGCCTCGGTCTATTTCGATCCCGGCACGAAATACATCTGGGACCTTGCCCTCGATAACGCAGGCAATCTATACGTCGCAACCGGTGATCAAGGCGAAATTTTCCGCGTCACACCCAAAGGTGAGCATTCGGTTTTCTTCAAGAGCGACGAGGCGCACATCCGCGTGCTGGCGCTCGATGCGCAAGGCAACCTGATCGCCGGTTCCGACGGCAGCGGCCTGGTGTACAGAATTTCTCCCGGCGGCGAGGGCTTCGTGCTCTACAGCGCGCCAAAAAAAGAAATCACCGCGCTGGCCATCGATAAGCAAGGCAACATCTACGCCGCGGGCGTGGGCGAGAAGCATCCCAACGCCGGTGCGCCCAGCCCCACTACCCCGATCCTGATGCCGGCTCCCGGATCTGCTCCCAATGCTGGCCCGCAACCGCAGGGAGTGGTCGGCGGCCAGGGCCCCAATGTCGGGATGGCAAACCGCTTCATCGTTCCCGGCGGCCCTATAACCGGCGGCTCGGAGATTTATCGCATCGCCCCCGATGGCTCGCCTGCCCGGCTGTGGACCTCGCGCGACGACCTGGTGTATGCGCTGACCTTCGACGCCAAAGGGCAACTCATCGCCGGCTCAGGAAACCAGGGCCACGTGCTGGCTATCACCGGGGAAGATCAGTTCACCGATCTCCTGCACGCCAGCGCCAGCCAGGTTACGGCCTTTGCCAAAGCCCCGGCTGGTGGGCTCTACGTCTCCACCAGCAACCTCGGCAAAGTATTTCTGCTGGGGGCGTCGCCGGAAGCGGAAGGCTCCTACGAAAGCGACATCTTCGATGCCCAGGTCTTCTCCCGCTGGGGACGCGCCGAATTCCGCGGCTCCGGCGACGTGGACCTGCTGGCCCGCAGCGGCAACGTGGACAATCCCGACCGCCACTGGAGCCCCTGGACCAAAGTCGATTTGAAGAAGACTGCCGAGATCAGCGTGCCCTCGGCGCGCTTCGTGCAATGGAAAGCGGTGCTGCACGCCGGCGATCCCGCGCCCGACCTCGACAGTGTGGGCATCAACTATCTCCCCAAAAACGTGGCGCCCGATTTCGACGACATCGCCATTCAGCCGGGCGTGCATTATCAGTCTCTGCCGCGGCAGTCCGGCCCGGACATCACCTTGAGCACCAGCAACGGGCCGCCTCCGCCCAAGTTCGAAGCGCCTCCGCCCAGCGTGCATGATCCCGATTCCATCGGCGTGCGCTGGTCGGTACACGACGACAATGACGATCAGATGGTTTACGCCGTGTACTATCGCGGCGACGGCGAAAAGCGCTGGCTCCTGCTCAAAGACGACCTCAGCGACAAGTTCTATTCCTTTGACGCCTCGCTGCTGCCCGACGGCGGCTACACCATCAAAGTCGTGGCTTCGGATGCGCCTTCGCACTCTCCCGGCGAAGCCCTGACCTCAGAGCGCGAAAGCGCCCGCTTCGAGGTGGACAGCACTCCGCCGCTGATCGAAGGCTTGACCGCATCGCTCGAAGGCGGAAAGATTCACCTCGCCTTCCGCGCCACCGACAGCTTTTCCCCCATCAAACGCGCGGAATGCTCGATCGACGCCGGCGACTGGCAGCTCATCGAGCCCGTGGGCCAGCTTTCCGATTCGAAATCCGAGAGCTACGACCTGAAAGTTCCGCTCGTGCCGGTAACGGCAGTCGCAGCCGGAAGCAGCGTCGCCGTGCCCGAAGACGAGCACGTCGTAGTCGTCAGGGCCTACGACCGCTACGACAACATGTCCGCCGCCAAGACGGTGATTCGGGGAAAGTAGCCATACCGCGAACGGCACCGGCGCGCAGGCAGGAGGGTTGTTTCCTTGCCGCAACCTTTTTGCCCGCCACGGGTTCCCACGCAGGAGCCGGCACCATGTTCGAGTGGCCGCATCGAACCGACGCGGGCCATCGATGCGGAGGCCAGGGGCACTGCCCGCGGGCGTTGAACATGGCGGCGTGGAGGATTGCATGAGAACAGCCAGACGGATGCTCTGCGCAGGATTACTTGCGGTCGGCACCTTGATCCTGGCGGCCTGCCCAGGGCGCGTTGCCATCAACAAAATCAAGATCGATCCCGGGCGGTTCGTAGGGCGGGACGTAACCATCGCCGGACGTGTCACGAACTCCTTCGGGGCCATGGGCAGCGGGGTGTTCGAAGTGGACGATGGCACCGGCAGCATGTGGGTGTTCAGCGACCACTATGGCATACCCGGATCGGACGCCCGCCTGGCGGTTACCGGCCGCATCGAAGAGGGCTTTACTTTCGGAGGCAGGCACTTCGTGGTCGTGCTGCGCGAGACCGAACGGCGCCACTGACCGGCCGTGTAGGGACAGGGCTTGCCAAGCCGGCCCTGAGAGGCTGTGACCAAATTGACCCGGGCAGCGCCGTGGCAGGGCACGGCTTCCAGCCATGCCGTCAGAGTGCTCAATGGACGCGGCGTTTAGCCGCTATGGCATGTCTCGCGTTCATGAGACGCCTGTCGCAGAGCAAAAGTCACAGCCTCTGAGCGAAGTCGAAGTCGTCCCGCGAGCGAAGCGAGCAAGGCAGGCCCCTCAGTTCGCGCAAACCCGAGTTTCCAGTCGGACCGGACTTTTGGCCATGCGGCCCCCACCGCTTCCCTGATAACATCTAACCCTAGATGGCGCCGCCAAATCCTGTAATTCCAGCCCACGCCGAAGCGCGTCCGCCGGTCGTTCACGACGGCCGCGGACCGGGCGAACTGGTGATCATCACCGGCATGAGCGGGTCTGGCAAGGCCTCGGTGCTAAAGGCCTTCGAGGACCTCGGCTACTACTGCGTCGATAATCTGCCCATTGGCCTGATTCCGCGTTTTGCCGACCTGGCAGTGCAATCCGCCGAGATTGAACGGACCGCGCTGGTGGTGGACGTCCGCGAAGGTGCACAACTCGACGAGTTGCCCTCCATTCTCCGGTCGCTCAAGCGCATTCTGCCCACGCGGGTCATTTACCTTGAAGCCAAGGACGCCGTGCTGCTCCGGCGCTACAGCGAAACGCGGCGGCCGCATCCGCTGGGGGTGAATTCCACCGTTAAGGCTTCGCTTTCAGCGGAGCGCCGCCACCTGCGCCCCATTCGCGCCCTCGCCGACCTGGTGATCGACACTTCCAAGTTTAACGTCCACGAGCTTCGGCACTATGTTACCGACCGTTTTCACAAGCAGGAAGCCAACAAAGGGATCCTGGTCTCCTGCGTGAGCTTCGGATTTCGCCAGGGAGTTCCCGAAGACGCCGACCTGATGTTCGACGTGCGCTTTCTGCCGAACCCGCATTTCGTGCCCGAGTTCCGGCCATTCACCGGACGTCATCCCAAGGTGGCCAAATACATTCGCTCCTTTCCCCAGACACGGGAGTTCATCGAGCGCATCTCCGACTTGCTGGTATATCTTCTTCCGCACTACATCCGCGAAGGAAAGAGCTATTTGACCATCGCCTTCGGCTGCACCGGCGGCCGCCACCGATCGGTGATGATCGCGGAAGAAGTGGGCAAGCGCCTGAAGAAGGCCGGGTATCGCATGAAGGT
>DATJXG010000318.1:0-3532 GCA_035500455.1 Terriglobales bacterium
GCCAGCATTTCATGCGCGGGAATTCCGTCGCCGGCGGCGTACACGCCTTCATCATCTTCGGAAAGGTCACGCAGGAGCTTCAGAGCCTCCTCGTTCTTGCCTTCGGCGTGGTCGATCCACGCTTCGGCTTCCTCACGGTCGGTCTCAACCGCCTTCGCACGATCTTCCTTTTTCTCGTCCAAAAGCTGCTGATGGATGCTTTCGATGTGGGACAAGTCCTGGCGGGCTTCCGCCGCGCGCCCGGTACGTGCCAGGCCAATGGCGCGTGTGCGGTAGGTGATCGCGCTATCGCCAGGTGTAGCACCGGGCACTGGCTGCAAGGCGGCAGCGTCGGCCCAGTGGTGCAACTCCAGCACGTAACTCGCCTCAAGTTCCACAAGCGAAGAAAGGCGCGGGTCGTAGCCCATGCCGTACATGTCTTCCATCGGCGGCATGGCTTTTACTTCCTCGATCACTTTTTGTGCCTCGGCCTCACGCCCGCTCTGCAGGTAGGCATAGACGAGGAAGTCCATGGCGTGAAACTGATGGCCTTCGCCTCCCATGTGCATCTCGGAACTCTGGTGCGTAGCAGCGATCGAGGCGAGGTTGGAGGCAATATCGTCCTGCCACAGCCCCAGGCGGGCGAAGATGTGTGAGGGCATGTGCAGCGCATGCGGGGCGGCCGGAGCGACCTTGGCGTAGCGGCGCGCCGCAGGCAAGCCGCGGGCGGCCATTTCGGGCGTGTCGTAAATGTGAATCAGATAGTGGGCCGCGCCGGGATGGTCAGGCTCCTCGGCGAAGAGTTTTTCCAAGGTGGCGATTGCGTCTTCCTTCCTTGCTGCGTCGACCGCCTCCTTTCCCGAGCGCGAGGCGATGACCGAAAGCCCATAGAACGCAGCTGCTTCGTGGTCGTCGGGAAAGCGCCGGTGAACCTGCTCCATCGCCCGGGAATATGCGTATGCGCGGACTCTATGACTGCGTTTATCCGAATGATCGTAGAACGCCGCCATGGCAGCGATGTAGGCGCGCTCACGACGAGTCTTGGCGTGCAATGCCTTTGCCTGGGTGACTTCAGCTTCTCCCTTTTGCAGCGTGGCCGCATCCGGGCGGTTCCAGAGCTGGTGCCACAGGCTCATGGCGACTCCCCAGTGCGCCATGGCGCAGCGGGGATCATCCTTGGCGATTTGCCGGAAAGTTTTTTCCGCCTCCTCGTACCAGAACGAGTGAAGCAGCGCGACGCCCTGCTCGAAAGACTGTTTTACGGAATCCGAACAGGAAACCGGAAAGTGAACCGTGCCCAGTTGTTTTGCCGTGAGGTCTTCGTGGTGCTGGCCTTCATCGGCGAGGACGGGGCGAACGAGAGAGAAGAACGCCAGGAGGAGCAGGAAACGGTTCATGCTATTTGTGATTGCCAATCTCAATTTTCAATTTTCGCTTGCCAACTGCCGATTGTAGCGCTCTCGTGGTGCGCACGGCAGCGATTTTGGCAATGGGCAATCGGCGATTGCAAATCGAAATTCGGCAATCGCAAACGGTCCGCGCTACTGCAGCCGGAAGCGCTCGTTGATCAGGCGCTGCAGGCGCGGCTTGTAGAGGATGTCGAAGGCGAGTTCTTTGTCGGGGAACATGGCCAGGGCGGCGCGTTTCGCGCCCGCGGCCAGCTCGGAGGCCTCTTGCAGGGTGAGGTCGGCATCCTGGCTCAGGACGGAGATGACCATCCCCATCATGACTTGCAGGCGGCGGATCTTGCGGGCTTCTTCTTCCTGCTCGGCGCTAATGGAGGGCGGCCTGGCATCGTCTCCGGGTTGCTGCGGATCGTCAATATGGTGCAATGGATCGCGCTCCACGAATATTGGATGTCTGCCAAAAGGGCCGCGCTGCACGCCGCAACATTCATTGTGACCGTGATCGGAAGTTTGCGCCACTTCCGGTGGCTGGAAGACTTCCGTAACGGCGCGCGGGTCGGGCGATGCCGGGGTACAATCGGCTGGGAGGAATCATGCCAAGCGATTCCGTTTCTGGGGGTGGACGTCAACGCCCCAATCCGAACGAAAAACTTGTCAGGGTGTTCGATACCGAGCAGGAGTCCGAAGCCATGGTGGTGGGCGGGTTGTTGAATTCCGCGGGCATTGATGCGGATGTCACTTCCCTCGACGCGCCGCAGGATGTGTTGCCCGGAGTGGGCGGCACCGTAATTCTGGTGCGGGAAGAGGACGCCGAAAAAGCGCGGGCGGTGATCGAAGAGTATCGGCGCGCGCCAGACGACGATGACACCGCCGAAATCGAACTCATGGAGCCGCCAGCCGAGGGCTGACGCGGCGGCCGTCGAGGTAGAAGGTCACGGCACCATCGAGATCGGTGCGAAACGTTCGCACGCCCGATTCCTCCAGCCGCTGCAGCACTTCCTGCCGGGGATGCCCGTAGGTGTTGCGGGCTCCCACCGAAATCACTGCAAACCTGGGATGCACCGCGGCCAGCAGTTCCGGCACGGTGGAAGTGGCGCTGCCGTGGTGAGCAACCTTGAGCAGGTCAGCTTCCGGCTGCTCGGTGGCGATCTCCTGTTCCGCGCGGCGTTCGGCGTCGCCCTCCAGCAATGCCGCTGTGTTTCCATAGATTAGTTTCAGCACCAGCGATTCATCATTGCGGCGGCGTTCGCTTTCATTCTCTTCCTCTGCCGGATCGGGCGCCAAAACGCGAACAGCAGCACCACCCCATTCGAAAACATCGCCCTCCTTTCGCTGCACTACCCGGATGCCCAATGTCTTCGCCTCTTGCAAAAGGCGCTCCAGTTCGGCGTTTGGAGGGCCGGCGCCGATCCACAGTTCGCGGGGATGAAAGTTGGCGAGCACCGAGTACATGCCGCCGATGTGGTCGGCATGGGCGTGGGTGACGGCAACAGCATCGAGGCGGCTAATTCCGCGCCACCAAAGATAGGGGGAGACCACGCTCTCGCCCATATCGAAGGTGGAGTGCATCCACGAGGGCATGCCGCCGGCGTCCACGAGTAGTGTGCGGCCCTGGGGGGAGACCAGCAGCAGTGAATCACCCTGGCCGACGTCAATGGCGGTGAGTTCCAGCGAGCCGGACAATATTCGGGGATGGGGAGGGATGGCGCTGATCCACAGCGCGCTCGCCACCAACGCCACCAGGCCGGAGAACGCCCATGTCGCACGGAGGCGAGCCAGAACCATGGCCGCCGCAATGGCCAGGGCACAGAGCACAATGGCAAGCACTCCGGGAGTCGCGACGCGCGCATCAGCAACGCGAAGTTCGCCGAACCAGCGCACGGAGCCGGCCACCGCCTCGAGAGTTACACCAGCGATCAGCGCCGGGAGTTTGGCCAGCAGTGGGGAAACGTACGCCGCGGCCACGGCCAGTGCGGCCGTAGGCAGCAGGATTTCCGCCAGCGGCACCACCAGCAGATTCGCGGGGAGTCCGATGACCGTGGCGCGGTGGAAGTAGTACGCCATAGGCAGGGCCAGACCTGCCTGCATGATGGCGGAGATGGCCAGGATTTCGTAGGCGCCGAGGGCAAATCGCATCGTGCCCGTCA
>DATJXG010000319.1:0-3784 GCA_035500455.1 Terriglobales bacterium
GACGCCCTGGGCATCGCGCAGGAGATGAAGAACGACTCGCTGGCGGCGCTGGCGCTGAACCGGCTGGGAGATGTTCCTTTCTACAAGGGAGACTACGCTGCGGCGCGGCAGCAGTATGAGCGCGCGCTGCAGAGCGCGACCAAGTCCGCCGACCGCGAGCGCATCCTGCTTTCCAAGTTTAATTTGGCCCGGGTGGACGTCATGCAGGGGCGCACCCCGGCCGCGGTCGTGGCCTTTAAGAAGCTGGCGAGCGATGCGGATTCGCTGGGGCTCAAGGCGCTTTCGGTGGAGTGCTCGGTGTATCTGGGGCAGGCCCTGGTGCAGAAGAAAGACGGCAAAGCGGCGCAGGCGGAACTGGACCGCGCGCTGGCGCGGGCGGAAAAGCTGGGTCTGCGGGTCCTGCAGGCGAGAGCGCACTACTGGATGGCGCAGGCTTTGCTGCTGACCGGGGATGCGAAGCTGGCCACGCCGCACTTCCGCGAGGTGGTGCGCATCCTGGAGGCGATCAGCAAAGAGGACGGCTCGGCGCGGGTGCTGGAGCGGGCCGACCTGCAGCCGATCTATCGCGAGTCCCTGAAACAGTTCCAGGGCGGAAGCTAGACCGGGGAGCTAGACTGCGGAAGCCAGACCGCCCGCACGCCGGAATCCCTTCACGATCGCTTTTGAATTCTGCGCGACGAGCGCCCTGCCGCAATGAGCCGCTAAAGCTTCCTAAAACACCGCCTCCCAGCCCCCCGGCCGCTAGTTCGATTTGACCGCGCTCAAGCGGCGTCCTAACATTAGCGCCGACGGGCACGGGGTGTTCCCTTGGTCGGCGAGACGGTTTCTCACTATCGCATTCTCAACCGCCTGGGTGGCGGCGGCATGGGCGTGATCTATGAAGCCGAGGACACCCGCCTGCATCGCCTGGTGGCGCTGAAGTTCATTCCCGAAAATCTGGTGGGCGATCAGAAGTCGGTGGAGCGCTTCGAACTGGAGGCCCGCGCCGCTTCCCAGTTGGCCCATCCCAATATCTGCACCGTACACGCCATCGAGGATAACAACGGCCATCCCTTCATCGTGATGGAGAAGCTGGAGGGCGAGAGCCTGAAGCAGCGCCTGCACAAGGGGCTGCCGGAAATGGACGAACTGCTGGATATCGCCGTGCAGATCGCGTCCGCGCTCGAAGCCTCGCATGCCAAGGGAGTGATTCACCGCGACATCAAGCCGGGCAATATCTTCCTGACCAAGAGCGGCAGCGTGAAAGTGCTGGACTTCGGCCTGGCGAAACTGGTGCGTAACCGCTCGCTGGCCACCGAGGAAGATACTCCGCAGGACAACTCGCTGACGGCGCTGGGCGTGGTCCCGGGAACCGCGGTCTATATGTCGCCGGAACAGGCGCGCAGTGAAGAACTCGACGCCCGCAGCGATCTTTTTTCATTCGGCGTGGTGCTCTACGAAATGGCTTGCGGAAAAAAGCCGTTCCGGGGCACAAACGTCGTTACTACGCTCGACGCCGTTCTGCATGACAAGCCTGAGTCGCCGCAGACCGTGAACCCCAAGCTGCCGCCGGAACTGGTCGGCATCATCGGCAAGGCGATGGAAAAAGACCGCCGCAAGCGCTACCAGAGCGCGGAGGAAATCAAGGCAGAGCTGCAACATCTGCAGCGGGTAACGGAATCGGGCCTGACCAAGACCGGCTTGCGCGACGTTCCCCTGCGCCTGGCGAGCAGCACCTTCCAGGGTTCCAGCCGCTGGCTGACTTATTTGTTTATTGGCGTCACCGCATTGTTGCTGACCGTGGTCGCGGCGGTGGGCACGTGGTGGTTTCGCAACCGCCGGGAAAGGACTCCGGCCCCGCTCAACACCATTGCCGTTCTGCCGCTGCAGAACATGAACAAAGATCCCAGCATCGACTATCTGCGCTTCGCGCTGGCCGACGAAATCGCCAACGCCCTCACCTACGCCCGCTCTCTCGAGGTCCGCCCCACTTCGGCGACAGCGAAATATGTCGGCGACGAGGTTGATCCCAAACAGGTCGGCCACGATCTGCATGTCGCCATCGTGCTCAATGGCCACTTCGTTCGCCAGAACGACCGGCTCATCATCACGCTGGAAGCGATCCAGGTCTCGACCGACAAGCTGCTCTGGGAAAGCACGGTACAGTCGCCCGTCACCAACCTGATCGTGATGCAGAATCAGTTGGCCAGCCAGGTGCGCCAGGGACTGCTGCCCGCGCTGGGCGCGGCCGGAAGCCTGCAGAACACCGCCACGAATCCGGTGAACGCCGAGGCTTACGACCTCTACCTGCGCAGCGTGCCCGTGCCTCACGATCCCGGCCCCAACAAGGAAGCCATTCGCATGCTGGAGCGGGTGGTTGCTATGGACCCCAACTACGCTCCCGGCTGGGAGGCGCTGGGCCTGCGCTATTACTACGATTCTAGTTACGGCAACGGCGGCGATAAAGTGTTCGAGCGCTCCGATGCCGCTTACGAGCGCGCCCTGGCGCTCGATCCCAACCGCATCCTGGCTGCCAGCCAGCTGATTGTGAACCAGGTGGAGCGCGGCGAGGTGGCGCCCGCTTACGTAGGCGCCCGCAACCTGGTGCGGCGCCGCCCCGACAGCTCCCAGGCCCACTTTGCCTATTCCTACGTGCTGCGCTACGCCGGCATGCTGGAAGAAGCCGCCCGCGAATGCAACACCGCGCTTACCCTCGATCCCGGAAACTACCAGTTCCGTTCCTGCGCCTGGGTTTTCGTTCAGCTTGGTCAAACCCAGCGCGCCCGCGACTTCCTGCAGCGCGACGCCGGTTCGGAGTTTGCCGCCTACATCATGCCTTCGCTCCTGCTGCGCGAAGGCAAGCTGCCGGAGGTGGAGCAGGCGCTGCAACACGTCTCGAACAATCCGCGCTACCACAAAGACCTGCTCGAAGCCTGCCTCCACGCCAAAAGCCAGGCCGACCTGGAAAAGGCAGCGCATGATCTCGAGCCTTCGGTCCTCGCCATCCCCGATCCCGAGCCCTGGTACAACCAGGGAGCCATCCTGGCGTATTTCGGGGAGAACGAGGTGTCGCTTCACCTCATGCGCACCGCCATCGGCCAGAACTACTGCGCCCGCTCCGCCCTGAAGACCGATCCGCTGTTGAGCAAGCTGCGCACCACGCCGCAATTCACCGAATTGCTGATCGCCGCCGAAGACTGCCAGAACGCCATCCGCAACCCGCTGGGGAAGTGAATCAGGTAGGATGGTTCACGGTTTCTTCGCGCGCTTTGCGCTCTTTGCGGTTCCGTTGACGCGGTGCCATGCACCGCGAAGGCGCAAGTTGCGCGAAGAGGCCGCCGCGCTGGATCAATTTTTCGGAACGAGAACCGTCAGGAAAAAACTTGCGTCCTTCGAGCGAAACCAGCCATCCCCAAGACATGAGCAAAACAAATCGCCTGGCTTTGCCGGGCCGCAAGCGGCTTGCAGCAAGGCCCGCGGTTTTGGCGGCTCTCTGTGTCGCGCTTCTGGCGCTGTCGGCGCCCGGCCAGCCGCCGGCCACTCCCAGCCCCGTGGCCTCGCTTCCCCAGGACACCGGCGTCACCGGCCTCAAGCTGATGCTGCGCCGCCTGAACACCACCGCCCGCCTACAGCAGGACGTTGCCCACCCCGACGATGAAGACGGCGGCATGCTGACCCTGGAGTCGCGCGGCAAAGGCGCCAGCGTAACTCTGCTGACGCTGAACCGCGGCGAAGGCGGGCAGAACAAAGTGGGCAGCAATCTGTTCGATGTTCTCGGCGTGCTGCGCACTCTGGAACTCACCGC
>DATJXG010000320.1:0-5539 GCA_035500455.1 Terriglobales bacterium
TGATCACACGGCAAAACCGGGAGGTTGCGGTAATCATGTCGGCTGAGGAGTACGACAAAATCCGCCAGATCAACATCGCGCAATTTAACCGCTTTTGTGATCGCGTCGGAGCCCGGGCGGTTTCCCGCGGCCTCACAGAGAGGAAGTTGGCCCAAATCCTGAAAAACTGATGCCTGGCCATCGGCCCATCGTTATTGACACCAACGTGTTGATTAGCCGCCTGCTGCTTCCGCAGTCCATGCCGGCTCAGGCTGTGCGCAAAGCCACTCAAGAAGGAAAATTACTGGTTTCTGAAGACACGATGAACGAACTCGCGGACGTATTGTCGCGCCGCAAGCTTGATCCCTATGTAAGCCTGGAGGAGCGCAAACAGTTTTTGCGGGACCTCGCGAGCATCGTGGAGTTCGTGCCGATCATTCGGATCGTCCATGAATGCCGCGACCCGAGAGACGACAAGTTTCTGGAAGTCGCGCTGAATGGGAAGGCCGACTTCATTTTGACTGGAGATGCGGATTTGCTGGCGATCCATCCGTGGCAGGGAGTAGAAATTGTGAATCCGGCGGAATATTTGAAAGGCTGAAGCGCGGGAAAACGAAAGGGACTGGGGCAACCAGGATTGACGTAACACTTGAGTTCGAACACATAGCGGCGTTCCGTCTGGCATTTATGGTAGAGGGGCTCTGGCTGCAGGATGCCTCTTACACGGGCATGCACGAACCGATCATAAGAAGGCTGATCTGGCGGCAATTCACGACTATGACAGCCCTGAGCGCAACATGGCGATGCCCGCCGTGCGCGATTTCATGGAGGAGGTTGGAATTTTCGGGCTCTCCAAGGCGCCTCCGAATCTCTGGGACAATGGGGCATTCTTACATATGTTAAGGGGTTGGAAAATCGGAGGTGACTGGAAAGAGAGCCCCATCGCCGAAGTTTACGCGAATAAAAACTCCTTCGTCCTCAACTCCTTGATCGTGTCCCTGAGCTTGGCGGCCTTCTCGAACTCAAACCGCTTGGCGGCTTCGCGCATGTCGCTTTCCAGCTTGGCGATGTAGCGATCCAGATCTTCCTGCGACTTGAGCTCGGGTATGCCTTCTGTCTCGCCCCCGGTGAGATCCGTGTAGTCGGCATCAACGATGCCAGCCAGCGACATCTCCAGCGGGCGCACGATGGATTCCGGCGTAATTCCGTTGGCCACGTTGTAGGCCTCCTGGATGGCGCGGCGGCGGTTGGTTTCGTCCATGGCTTTCTTCATGGAGTCGGTCATGCGGTCGGCGTACAGCACGGCGCGGCCGTTCAGATTGCGCGCGCAGCGGCCGATGGTCTGAATCAGCGAACCGCTGGAACGCAGAAAGCCTTCCTTATCGGCATCGAGAATCGCGACCAGAGAGACCTCGGGCAAATCCAGCCCTTCGCGCAGCAGGTTGATTCCGATCAGCACATCGAATTCGCCCTTACGCAGATCGCGCAGAATTTTCACCCGCTCCAGCGTCTCGATCTCCGAGTGCATGTAGCGGCACTTCACGCCCACTTCCGCATAGTATTCGGCCAAGTCTTCGGCCATGCGCTTGGTTAGCGTGGTTACGAGAACGCGCTCGTGGCGCTCTACGCGCTGCCGAATCTCGTGCAGCAGGTCGTCGATCTGTCCCTTCACGGGCCGAATCTCCACCGGCGGATCCACCAGCCCGGTGGGGCGAATAATCTGCTCAACCACCACGCCGGCCGATTTCGTCAACTCATATGGCCCGGGCGTCGCCGAAACGTAGAGGAGCTGGTTCATGCGATGTTCGAACTCTTCGAACGTCAGCGGACGGTTGTCCAGCGCCGAGGGCAGCCGGAATCCGTATTCCACTAGCGTTTCCTTGCGCGAGCGATCGCCGTGATACATGCCGTGCAGTTGCGGCACGGTCTGATGCGACTCGTCGATGAACATCAGGTAGTCCCGCGGGAAATAGTCCAGCAGTGTGGGCGGCGGCTCGCCCGGCAGGCGGCCGGTGAAGTGCCGCGAATAATTCTCGATGCCGTGGCAGAAACCCATGGACTTGATCATCTCCAGGTCGAACATGGTGCGCTGGTGCACCCGCTGCGCTTCCACCAGCCGGCCCTGCTTCTCCAGTTCCGCCTCCCACCACACCAGTTCTTCCTTAATCGTCTGCACCGCCTTGGAGCGGGTCTCTTCCTTCATCACGTAGTGGGTCTTGGGATAGATTGCCAGCCGTACATACTTTTGCTTCACCGTGCCGAAAAGGGGATCGATCTGGGCCAGCGAATCCACTTCATCGCCGAAGAGTTCGAGGCGGTAGGCCATGTCATCGTAGGTGGGATAGACTTCGATCACATCGCCGCGGACGCGAAACGTGCCCCGGCGGAAGTCACCGTCGGTGCGCTCGTACAAAATCTCCACCAGCTTGCGGGTGATGTCCTCGCGCTTGATCTTCTGGCCTTTTTCCAGGAAGAGCATCATGCCGTAGTACGCTTCCGGCGAGCCCAGGCCGTAAATGCAGCTCACCGACGCCACAATCAGGCAGTCGCGGCGCTCAAACAACGACCGCGTCGCTGAAAGCCGAAGCTTGTCGAGTTCGTCATTGATCGTGGCTTCCTTCTCGATGTAGAGATCGGCGGCGGGAACGTAAGCCTCGGGCTGGTAATAGTCGTAGTACGAAACGAAATACTCGACGGCATTGTGGGGAAAGAAATTCTTGAATTCGTGATAGAGCTGGGCCGCCAGCGTCTTGTTGTGGGCCATCACCAGGGCGGGGCGGTTCGCCGCCTCGATCACTTTGGCCATGGTGTAGGTTTTGCCCGAGCCGGTAACGCCGAGCAGCACCTGGTGCTGCTCGCGGTCGAACACGCCCCGGACTAGAGACTCGATGGCCTTGCCTTGATCGCCGCGGGGCTTGTAGTCGCTGACGAGTTTGAAATCCATTGGTTGGTCGTTAGCCTTTGGTCGTTAGTCGTTGGCCGAGCACTCACAGGGGACAATTTTGGCGAGGGGACATCTCTTGATTATAACTTGGAGAGGGACAACTCGATTGTGATGTCGGCGGGGGCGCCCCCTCGGCTGCGCCTACATTCAGATGCTGGCTTCTACTCCGCCTGCTTGCTCACGTTCAGCAGCACGCCCACGCAAGCCAGCGTGATGAACAGCGACGATCCGCCATAGGAAATGAATGGCAGCGGAATGCCCTTGGTGGGCATCATGCCGAGAACCACGCTGATGTTGATGAAGGCCTGCACCACCACCATGCTGGTGATGCCCACTGCCAGGAAGCGTCCGAAGGGATCAGATGTGCGCTGCGCGGTTCGTACTCCACGCCAGAGGAAGACAGCGAAAAGCGCCACGATCACAACTGCGCCCGCGAGCCCCAGCTCTTCGGCGGTGACCGCAAAAATGAAGTCGGTATGCGGCTCGGGGAGGTAGAACAGCTTTTGCTTGCCTTCCATCAGGCCGAGACCGGTAATTCCCCCGGTGCTCACCGCGATCAGCGATTGAATGATGTGAAACCCGCGTCCCTGCGGGTCGGCGAAGGGATCGAGAAACGCCAGAATGCGGGCCCGCCGGTAGGCCACGTGAAAAATCAGAAAATACAATGGCAGCAAAGATGCCACTAGCGCGCCGGAAAGATAGCGCAACTCGATTCCCGCGACAAAGAGAATGCACGCCGTGATCGCGGCGCAGGCGATGGCTGTGCCCAAATCCGGTTGCATCACAATCAGCCCCAGGAAAACTATGGTGGGCACGACCGCCGGAAGCAGTGTGTGCTTCCAGTCCTGCATTGCCTTGGTACGGCTCTCCAGGAAAAACGCGAGAAACAAAATCAGCGCCGGCTTGGCCAACTCGGAGGGTTGCAGCGAAAATCCGTCCCAATGAATCCAGCGGTGGGTGTGGTGGGAGCGGTCGAGGAAGAATACGCCAATCAGGAGAAGCGTGGTGACTCCCAGCACACCGAACACCACCGCGGCATGCTTGTAGCGGCGATAGTCGAGCCTGGTGGCGATCACCATGGCGGCGATGCCGCCCACCGCCCAGCCAAGTTGCTTCAGCAAAAAGTAATAGGCCGAACCGTAACGGTCCTTGGCGATGACCGCCGAGGCGCTGAACACCATCACCAGCCCGATAAACACCAGGATCATGGTGACCGTGAACAGCCAGGGATCGATGCTGACGCGCTTGGCCACGGAGAGGGTTACATTTCAACACGAAGGGCGTGGGGAAATTTTTGAATGTTGATTTTTGATTGTTGATTCTCTTGGTTCAAAGCGACTGCTTCGCCAGCCACCGGAACTTCTGCCTTCCGGATCCCCCTCCGCGCCCTCGGCGGAGGTTCTTGGCGCGCTCGGCATTTTAGGGCTTTAGGTTTGAGGTGTGGATGAGAAAAACCTTAAAGCGCCGAGTTCGCAGGGTAAAGCCGCCGAAAGCACGGAGTAAACGGCCCTGCGGGCTTCGAATCAGGACAATCCACGTCTCAATGGTTTTCCAGTCCTTTCACCGCTTGCTTAAAGACTCGCCCCCGATGCTGATAGCTATCGAATTGATCAAAGCTGGCGCAGGCTGGCGCCAGCAGCACAACATCGCCCGATTGTGCAGCCTTAGACGCCAGGCTGACCGCATTGTCGAGTGTTCCGGCAGCGACAATTTCCACAGTGCCGCCAATCTGAGAGGCAATCTTTGCCGCAGCGGCGCCGATCGTATAGACCCGTTTCACCCGCTCGCGCAGAAGGGCGTTCATTACCGAGTAATCACTGCCCTTGTCTTTTCCGCCGAGAATCAGGTGGATGTTGGCGGGGAAAGACTCGATCGCCTTGATGGTCGCGTCCACGTTTGTAGCCTTGGAGTCGTTGTAGTACTCCACGCCGCCGACTGTCGCCACATATTCAATGCGATGCTCCACCGCCTTAAAGTTGCGCACGGCGGTGCGAATGTCTTCAGGCTTGCAACCCAGCAGGGCGCCTACGGCAACCGCCGCCAGCACATTTTCCACGTTGTGCGCGCCTTTCAGTCCGATATCGCTTACCGGCATGATCTCGCGCTCACCGGCCCGATCGTGGAAGAAAATCCGCGCATTTCGCACATGTGCCCCTTGCTCAACTTCTTTCTTCCGGCTGAACCAGAAGACCTGCGCCCGCGTACGTGCGGCGAGTTTTTCGCACGTGGGATCGTCGGCGTTGAGCACCGCAAAGTCCCCCGCCTGCTGGTTTTCAAAAATCCGTGCCTTGGCGTTGACGTAGATCTCAAAGGTGTGATGGCGGTCCAGGTGGTCGGGCGTAACGTTCAGCACTACCGCAATCCTGGGATGGAAGGTCTGAATCGTCTCCAACTGAAAGCTGGAAACCTCAAGCACAGCGACGGTTTGCGCCGTGGCGTTCTCCACCAGAGAAATTGCGGGCGTGCCGATATTGCCTCCGACCACAGTGGACAGACCACCCGCAGCTGCGATATCGCCCGCCAAAGTAGTCGTCGTCGTTTTGCCGTTCGAACCGGTGATCGCCACCAGCAGGCCGGGGAAAAACTGCGCCGCCAGTTCGATCTCGCCGATCACCG
>DATJXG010000321.1:0-5065 GCA_035500455.1 Terriglobales bacterium
GCAAAAGACCGCAAAAACTGTTACTGGCTTTGCCCAAGGGCCTGGTGGATCCCGGCGAAAAGCCCGTCCAGACGGCGGTTCGCGAGGTGCGGGAAGAAACCGGCATTGTGGCCGAGCCGGTTGCCAAGCTGGCGGATATCAAGTATGTGTATGTGCGTTCCTGGGGAGACGGGCAGAGAGTTTTCAAGATTGTCAGCTTCTACCTGCTTCGCTTCGTATCAGGGACCATTGATGACGTCTCCACAGAGATGCGGGTGGAGGTGAAGCGGGCGCTGTGGGCGCCGCTGGCCGAAGCTGCAAAGCAACTCGCGTATCGCGGAGAACGCGACGTGATGAAGAAGGCCGTAGAATACATGCGGCTGCATGCCGATGAGGCCGCTGGCCGCGAAAAATAGCGCTGGCCTCCCGCCAGGGGCCGCGCGTGATGCTGATCACACGCAGGTGTGATTCTGGATTCTTTACTCCTGCGCCCAATTTCCCTATTGTGTGTTCAACACAACTTAATAGGGCGCGTGCCGCTGCCATCCTCACCCCACATCTGATCGGCACGCGCCCGTCGTGTTTTTGGGTAGTGTCCTTGTTTTTTTTACCACAGAGTCACAGAGCCACAGAGAAATCTGAATCTGCAAGAAGTGGTCCCGTTTTTGGGCGCGTTTTGGCGCTCTCCCGCATAATAGATACAGTGAAAATTCTGGGTCGGTTCTTTTCTCTCCTTTTTTTTCTTCCTGGGCGGAGACCTGCCTCCAGCGGGCGCGGCATTTCTCTGCTGCGAGCCTTAAGCGCCATTGTGTTGACAATTTGCCTGGCTGTACCGGCTCGGGCGCGCGGCAAAGCGGCTCCGGGAGCCGGGCGCGACTATCCTTACGCCCTGGCCGCCGCCGACCAGTTTCTCCACGCCTGGCAGTCGCAGGACCAGGAAACCGGCCTGCTCATGCTCTCTGACGCGGCCAAGCGGCGCGCCTCAGAAGATTCTCTGGCAGAGTTCTTCGCTCCCGGCCCGGGAGCCGCCTATGAGATCGGCCGGGGAAAAGTGCTGAAAGGTGGTCGCTATTCGTTTCCTGTGGTTGTGTATTCGCCCCGGGCGGGGAAGGGCAGGACGCCGTATCGGCGATTTTCGGAGATCATCATCGGCCGCAGCGGGAAAGATGACTGGGTAGTGGACCGGCTGCCCTAGCCTCGAGCGTTCCTTCCTAAAGCCAGGCCCGCTCGTCAACTATACTGAACGGCTGAATGTGCGCAACTACGCACATACATCCCCAGCAGTGGCAACGCGGGCTTTGCGATGCCGCATCTCACCGGAAAGCCATCCTGACACCCTGACCCATGGCACACACGCAAACCGCGGCCGACCGCTACTCTACCCACGTGAATTCCCAATGGATACGGCTGCGCGCCCTCCTCGGCATGAACGCCACCTACGAGCGCTGCCTGGGAAGCGAGCTGTTTACCTCCTCGGGGCGGCGCATTCTCGATTTTCTATCCGGCTATTGCGTTCACAACGTGGGCCATAACCATCCGGTAATCGTCGATGCCTTGCGCGAGGAACTGGCGCGCTGCGGGCCGGTGATGTTGCCCAGCCATGCCTCGGAGCTGGCCGGGGAACTGGCGGAGCAACTCTGCCGGCGAGCCGGCGGCAAGCTGGGCAAAGTATTTTTCGCCAACTCCGGCAGCGAAGGTGTAGAAGCTGCGATCAAGTTCGCGCGCGCCCATACCGGCCGCGCCGGATTGCTGTGCGCGGAGCGGGCGTTCCACGGGCTGACCTGCGGCGCTCTGTCGCTGATGGATGGCGAGTACTGGCGGGAAGGCTTCGGGCCTCTGCTGCCGGAAACCGCGGTGGTTCCGTTTGCTGATCTGGCGGCGCTGGAGCGGGCGCTGGCCACGCGGAAGTTTGCCGCGTTTTTTGTGGAGCCGGTGCAATCTGAGGGAGGCGTCCGCATTCCGGCGCCGGACTATCTGCCGCAGGCGCAAGCCCTCTGCCGGCGCTACGGGTCGCTGCTGGTGCTTGATGAAGTGCAAACTGGCCTGCATCGCACCGGCCAGTTCCTGGCGGCGCATCGCTTCGGAGTAGAGCCCGACATGGTGGTACTGGCGAAGGCCCTGAGCGGAGGCCTGGTTCCGGTGAGTGCTTTGTTGATGTCGGATGCGGTGCATGATTCCGTGTTCAGCTCGTTGGGGCGTGCGGTGGTGCACGCCACCACTTTCGGCGAAAATTCGCTGGCCATGCGGGCCGGCCTGGCGACTCTGGAAGTTCTGGAAAGCGAAGACCTGGGCGTGCAGGCCGCGGATCTTGGAGGTGAACTGCTCACCCGGCTGCGCGCCGAATTGCAGGACTTCGAAATGGTGAAAGAAGTTCGCGGCGCCGGGCTGCTGCTGGGAATTGAGTTCGCCGCGCCTCGGCGCCTGGGGCTGCGGGTTTCCTTCGAAGCGTTCTCTAAAATTCACCCGGCGATGTTCGGGCAGATCGTGGTCATGCGCCTGTTCCGCGACCACGGCATCCTCACGCAGATTTGCGGCAACGACTTTATGGTGCTGAAGGTCGCGCCGCCGCTGGTTGTGACCGAGGCGCAGGTGGAAGAGTTCGTGACCGCGGTGCGCGATGTGGTGGAGTCGGCGCATTCCTCTTCGGCGTTTTGGACGGAAGCGTTGGGGTTGGCGGGGCGGGCGGTGGGCGTGTAGTGGGGTTGCCCGTTTTTCTCTGACTCTAACAACCGTTCCATTAGGAATATTGTCATTCCGAGCGAAGCGAGGAATCTGCGGTTGCGTGGAGCGGACAAACTGCAGATTCCTCGCTTCGCTCGGAATGACAATCTAGATTTCATGACAACAACTGACGTATTAGTTATCGGAGGCGGGCCGGCGGGATTGGCCGCCGCCATCGCTGCGCGGCAGCGCGGCCTCGGCGTGACCGTGGTGGACAGCTCGGTTCCGCCCATTGACAAGCCCTGCGGCGAAGGCCTGATGCCGGATGGGCTGGCGGCGCTGGCCGATTTAGGCATCAGCATTCCTGCGGAGGAGTCGCATCCGTTTCGCGGAATTCGCTTTGTGAGTTCAGAGTCCGCGGTGGATGCGAGCTTTCCCTCGGGCCACGGCGTGGGCATTCGACGTACGGCACTGCACGGTTTAATGGTGGAGCGAGCCATTGAGGCCGGCGTCACGCTGCGCTGGGGAACAACGGTGACCGCTCTGGACCACGAAGGTGCTCGGCTTGGAGATGAACTGGTGCGGGTGCCCTGGATCATCGGGGCTGACGGCCTGCACTCACGCGTGCGCGCCTGGGCCGGCCTGGGCGGCGGCGCGTGCCGCCGGCGGCGTTTCGCCTTTCGCCGCCATTATCGCGTTGCGCCCTGGAGCGATTGCATGGAGATCCATTGGGGGCCGAGGAGCCAGCTTTATATCACTCCGATCGGGCGCGAGGAGATTTGCCTGGTAGCGATTTCGCGCGATCCCAAGCTGCGCATTGACGAAGCCCTGGCAGATTTCCCCGCGGTTACCGCGCGGCTGGAGCAAGTGGAGCCGGCTTCGATGGAGCGCGGAGCGCTGTCGCTCACCTGTCGCGTGCGCCGGGTGTGCGCCGGGCGAGTCGCGCTGATCGGGGACGCCTCCGGGGCAGTGGACGCGATCACCGGCGATGGCCTGTGCATGGCCTTCCGCCAAGCGGCGCGCCTGGCGGAATGCCTGGCCGCGGGCAGCCTGGAGCACTACCAATCTGCTCACCGATCCCTGATGCGCCGGCCAGCGTTCATGGGCGAGTTGATGCTTACCTTGGAGCGTCCGGCGTGGCTGCGGCGGCGAGTGATGCGAGCATTCGCATCGCGTCCGGAAATGTTTGCTAAGTTGCTGGCCGCGCATGTTGGGGAGCTGTCCCTGGCCGGGTTCGCGGCGAATGGGCTGGCTTTGGGTTGGGGGATGCTCGCGGCTTGATCGGGTTCGAGCCTGTCAGGGGTTTGCGAGGGGCGAGGATGACGGTTTCTTTTGCACGCCTGCGCTTGAGCTTCATCTCAGTAGCCGTATTGTCGGCGGCGATTGCCGTACCGGCGCAAAGCCAGGCGCAGGAGGCGGCGCTCAATTTCGATCCTGCGCATACCACGGTGAACTTCACCCTGGGCGATGTGTTGCACACCGTCCACGGAGCATTTGGGTTGAAGAAAGGTGTGATGCATTTCAATCCCGCCAGCGGCGCGGTGAGCGGAGAGTTAGTGATCGATGCCGCCAGCGGCGATAGCGGGAACAAATCGCGCGACGGAAAGATGCACCGCGAAGTGCTCGAGAGCGCGCGCTTCACGGAGGTTTCCTTTCGTCCCGACCGCGTGAACGGCAAAATCGAGCCGCAAGGCACCTCCACGGTGCAGGTGCACGGCGTGTTCAGCATTCACGGCGCCGACCACGAACTCACCATGCCGGCGCAGGTCGAACTGGCTCCCGATCATTGGGCGCTCACCGCGCACTTCAGCGTTCCTTATGTGGCTTGGGGAATGAAGAATCCAAGCACGTTCATTCTGCGGGTGAGCCAGTCGGTGGAGATTGAGGTTCAGGCTTCCGGCGGCAATCCGTGGGTGGGGAAGTAGAGCCGGGTGTTCTCTGCGTGCTTTGCGGTCGATTATCGACCGCAAAGATCGCAAAGGGTCTACTCGAACTGCTTGCGGAACTCTGCAAACTGCTGCTTCAACTCGGCGATGTCCTGTTGCAGGTCCCGCACTTCCTCTTCCAGGCGAGCCATCCGCTCCGCGCTCGCCGGGCTGTAGGCGCCGGCGGTGTGCGGCAAGTGCGCCGGCGCAGGAATTTCCGCTGGGCCCAGCCCTTCGATATCTCCCGCCAGCAGGTGCATATAGCGCGACTCCTTGGTCCCCGGCTGGCGCGGCAAAACCCGCACCAGCGGCGGGTCGCGCTGCATCAGGCGCTGCAATGCGCCCTGCACTTCGTCGAGCGCCTCGAAGCGGAACATGCGCTCCGTGCGGCCGCGCAGTTCGCCGGGAGTTTGCGGGCCGCGCAGCAGCAGCACGCACAGGATGGCAGTCTCGCGGCGGTCGAAGTTGAAGGCTTCCTGCAGGCGGTGTTCATACTTGGT
>DATJXG010000322.1:0-15335 GCA_035500455.1 Terriglobales bacterium
CCATGTGGATTGGGGAGCCTGGGGCGGAGTGGTCAGCGACAACCAGGAGGATATTGAGGCGCTTGCGACTGCGGGTGTGCTGGGCTTTAAGTGCTTTCTCATTCATCCTGGGATCGATGGCTTCACCATGGTCAACGAGGCCGAGTTGCGTGCCGCGTTGCCCAGCGTCGCCCGGACCGGCCTGCCGCTTTTGGTACACGCCGAGTTGCCCGGACCTGTGGAAGCAGCGACCGGACGCCTGGCGAATGCCGATTGGCGCCGCTACGCTACATATCTGGAATCGCGGCCGGATGAATCGGAACTGCAGGCGATCCGGCTTCTCCTGAAGTTGTGCCGCGAGTATGGATTTCGCCTGCACATCGTTCACCTCGCAACCAGCCGGGCGCTTGCGGAGCTTGCCGAGGCACGCAGCGAAGGCCTCGCTGTCACGGTTGAGACTTGCCCACATTACCTGCATTTCGCCGCGGAAGACATTGCGGATGGAACGACGCTCACCAAGTGCGCCCCCCCGATTCGCAGCCGCGCGAATCGCGAAGAGCTTTGGCGAGGTTTAAGAGAAGGAATCATCGATCTGGTGGCCACGGATCACTCTCCGTGTCCTCCAGCCATGAAACGGCTCGATGAGGGCAGCTTCCGAACGGCGTGGGGAGGGATTGCGAGCCTGTCGGTGGCTCTCAGCGTAATGTGGACGGAAGCGAGCCTGCGCGGCTTCACGCTGATGGACATCGCCCGCTGGATGTGCGAAGGTCCCGCACGCCTGGCGGGATGCCACGAGCGCAAAGGCCGGATTGCAGCTGGCTGCAGTGCAGATTTCGTGGTCTTCGATCCCGATGCCACTTTTCGAGTAACACAGGAGAACTTGCACTACCGCCATCCGGTTTCCCCATACCTGGGCGAAACGCTGCGCGGCCAGGTCACAGCCACTTACCTGCGCGGGAGCAATGTGTTTTCAGCGGGAAAGTTCTCAGAGAAACCGGGAGGTAAGGAATTTCGGTTTTCACCTGGCCAGGTTGGGACCTAGGTACAGTCAAGAGAGCGGGCATACAAATTCGTTCGTTTTTCGTTCACAATATCTTAAAGAGGCCGCAGGTTGAACAGCCATCCCATCATCGGCGCGCCGGTCCCGCGGAAAGAAGGACGGGACAAAGTCACCGGGCGGGCGCAGTACATCGACGATATGGTACTGCCCGGCATGCTCCACGGCGCCACAGTGCGCAGCCACATTCCGCGCGGTAAGATTCGGAAGATCACCTTCGGACGGGGCGTAGAGTGGGATGAGTTTGTCATCGTCACCGCGAAGGACATACCCGGCAAGAACTATATCGCCCTCATCCTGAATGATCAGCCTTGCCTGGCCGAAGAATCCGTCAATCATGCGGAGGAGCCGATTCTCCTGCTGGCTCATCCTAACCGGCATATCCTGGCCAAAGCGGTTGCAGCGGTCGCCATCGAATACGACCCCCTGCCCCCGATATTCACCATCGAGGAAAGTGAAACCCGTCGCGAAATTATTTGGGGTACCGACAACGTCTTCAAGAGTTATCTGGTCGAAAAAGGCGAGGTGCAAGGCATTTGGGAGAGAGCCGACTACATCGTCGAGGAAGAATATTTCACCCGCGCCCAGGAGCAGCTTTATATCGAGAACAATGGGGTGATCGCAGTTTTCCATCAAGAGCAGGGAATCACCGTGTGGGGATCGCTGCAGTGTCCTTACTATGTGCACAAGGCGCTGATGGCTTTGTGCGGCCTGCCGGCGGAAAAAGTTCGCGTGGTGCAGATGGAAACCGGCGGAGCATTCGGCGGCAAGGAAGAATATCCGTCGATGATAGCCGGCCATGCGGCGCTGCTGGCGATCAAATCCGGGCGGCCGGTGAAGATCATCTACGACCGCATGGAAGACATGGTGGCGACCACTAAGCGGCATCCCTCTCGGACGCGCCACCGCACTGCGGTTTCGAAAGACGGAAAAATCCTGGGCGGTGAAATCGATTTCACCATTGACGGCGGCGCCTATTGCACGCTTTCGCCGGTGGTGCTGTCGCGAGGCACGATTCATGCCGGCGGCCCATATTACTGGCCAAACATTCGCATTCGCGCCAAGGCGGTTGCCACCAATGCCCCGCCGCACGGGGCGTTTCGCGGCTTCGGCGCTCCACAGTCTCTGTTCGCCATGGAGCGGCACATGGACCGCATTGCGCAGCTGGTGGGTCTGTCGCCCGACGAAATCCGCCGCAGGAATTTCCTGCGGCCCGGACAAACCACCACCACGGAGCAGGTGGTGCGCGATCCGATCGACCTGGGGAAGCTACTTGACCGCGCGCTGGAACTCTCCGACTATCACGCCAAGAAGCAGCGCTTCGCGCGGGAGAATACAGGGGCGCGCGTCCCCGCGCATGCGGGCGGCAAGAAACGTGGCATGGGTATCGCCGCCTTCCTGCATGGCGCGGGCTTTACGGGCTCGGGCGAACGCATGTTGAGTTCCGTGGTCGGCGTGGAGGGCTGCGCCGATGGCACCCTTCGCGTGCTGGTTTCGAGCGCCGAGTTCGGCCAGGGAACCAAGACGATTCTCTGCCAGATCGCGGCGCAAGCCCTCGGCCTGCGCTATGAAGATGTGAGCATGGCTCAGCCGGACACCATGGACGTTCCGAACAGCGGGCCTACCGTGGCCTCGCGCACCGCAATGATCGTGGGAAAACTGGTGCAGTCCGCGGCATTGGGAATCAGGCAGACGCTCATCGCGAGCGGCCGCCTCAGCGACTCCTACTCTCCCGAAGAATTCCGAGCCGCTTGCCGGGGCCACGTAGCCGAGCATGGGCCGTTCCGCTCCCTGGCGCGTTATGAGGAACCGAGTGGCGTTTTCTGGGACGACCAGAAATACCGCGGCGAAGCCTACGCGACCTTCGCCTGGGCCGTTTATGTCGCGGAACTGACGGTTGATCTCACGACTTATAGCGTTTCGGTGGATGACTTCGTGGCACTGCAGGAAGTGGGCAAAGTGCTGCATCCGGTGCTGGCGGCTGGGCAGATCATTGGCGGGGTGGCGCAGGCAATCGGTTTTGCGCTTTATGAAAAGGTCATCTGGCAAGATGGGCGAATGCTGAATGGCCAGATGACCAACTACATCATGCCGACCTCAGCCGATCTACCCGCGATTCGGGTTTTCTTTGAGGAACTGGGCAATGTTCACGGCGCGTTCGGCGCGAAAGGAATCGGTGAACTGCCGATGGACGGTCCTGGTCCAGCGATTGTGAACGCGGTGGAAGACGCTCTCGGCATCCGCTTCGATTCCATTCCGCTGCTTCCCGAAGACATCTTCAAAGCGGTAACTGCTCAGCAGGAACTCGAGCCCGCGGGTGTCCCAGGATGAACCCTCCGCCGGGGAAGAGTCTCAAGCGCGACATTACTTTTGTGGTGAACGGTAAAGAGCGCAAGGTTGAAGCCTATCCGATGGAAAGGCTGCTCGACGTGCTGCGGCATCAGCTCACCCTGACAGGCACCAAAGAAGGATGCGGCGAAGGTGAGTGCGGCTCCTGCTCGGTGCTGATGAACGGCGTGTTGGTGAATAGCTGCCTGGTGCCTGTGCTGCAAGCTCGGGACGCGACGATCGTTACGATTGAAGGGCTCACGAAGGGACAGCGCCTGCATGCTTTGCAGGAGGAGTTTCTCGTGTGCGGCGGCGCCCAGTGCGGCATTTGCACTCCGGGAATGATTCTTGCGGCTTGCCACCTGCTGAAGAAAAAAGCTAACCCTACGCCGGACGATGTGCGCGAGGCGCTGGCTGGCAATCTCTGCCGATGCACAGGCTACGCCCAGATCGTGGAGGCCGTGTTGGTGGCGTCGCGGCGCGGGAGCGAAACATGAGATCGGATCCCGCCGACTACGAGTTGGTGGCTCCCGACAACTTGCAGGCGGTGGTGTCGCTGCTGGCGGAAGACCCGGGAGCGTGGCTGCCAATCGCCGGGGGTACGGACCTGATGGTGCTCTATGCGGCGGGAAGACTTCCTGGCCGCAAGCTGGTAAGCATCTGGAATCTGCCGGAGTTGCGGCGAATCGAAGTTGCCGCGGAGGAAATTCAGATTGGCGCGGGTTGTACGTACAGCGAACTGCGCGAACATGACGTTATCAGCCGAGAGTTTCCCCTGTTGGCCAGGGCTGCAGGCTGGACGGGGGCGATCGCCAACCAGAACCGTGGCACGCTGGGGGGGAATATCGTGAATGCATCGCCGGCCGCGGATTCGCTGCCGGCACTTCTCGTCTATGAGGCCGAATTGATTTTGGTTTCCGTTCGCGGGGAGCGCCGGGTGCCCTGCCTGAACTTTCATACTGCCTACAAGAAGACAAAGTTGGCAGCCGATGAACTCATTCAGGCAATTTGTCTGCCTCGGCGGTTCTCGGGGTACTATTCCTACACGCGCAAGGTGGGAGCGCGCAACGCACAGGCGATCTCCAAAGTCTGCGTTGCCGCATTAGCCCGGTGTCGAGCCGGAGTGATTGAGGATGTTCGCATTGCGGCCGGCAGCGTGGCTCCAGTTCCGCTTCGGCTACTCGTAACGGAGCGGATAGTGCGCGGCAAAGTTATCCAGCCGGGTCTGCTGCGTTCGGCCAGGAAAGCTGCGGCCGAGGAGATCGCTCCCATTGACGATATCCGCTCCACCGCCAAGTATCGCGCCGCCGTGGCTGGAAATCTCGTGGCCGAGTTCCTTGAAGAGCTAAGCCTCGCCGGATCTCCGCATGAGTGAGGTTCTGACGCGCTGGAACCAACTCCCGGAGAGCGGCGCTACCGATGAGATACTGCCGTGTTGCGGCTCGAAGGCGTGGGCGCGGCAGATGTCGGCGGCCCGGCCGCTGACGGACGAAGAGTCTCTTCTGGTGGCGTGCGATGCGGCGTGGAGTCAGCTAAGCGAGCCGGATTGGATGGAAGCTTTCGACAGCCATCCGCGAATTGGGGAGCGAGCGGCGCCTTTGTCGACGGTACCTTCTGCTCAATGGTCGGCGCAGGAGCAGCGCGGCCTGGCCGGCGCCGATGCGGCGGTCAAAGTTGCATTAGCTGAAGGAAACCGGCAATATGAGCAACAATTCAACCGGACGTTCATTGTCTGCGCGACGGGAAAATCGGCGGCGGAAATCCTGCAGATTCTTCTGTGGCGTCTGCAGAACGATGAAGCTACTGAACTGCGCGAGGCGGTTGAGCAGTTGCGCCAGATCACGCATATTCGGCTGAAGAAATGGCTGCAAGGATGAATCGCATCTCCACGCACGTTCTCGACACCGCTCTCGGTCAGCCGGCTCCTGGCGTTGCCGTGTGGCTGGAGCGCCAGCATCCGGGCGGCTGGGAGCCAATGGCGTCGGCGCGCACCGATCAGGATGGCCGCTGCGCACAGGTGCTCGCTCCCGAGCAGATTCTGACTCCGGGAGTGTATCGCCTGGCATTCGATACCGCGAACTACTTCGCGGCCCGGCAGACTACCGCGCTTTATCCGCTGGTTGAGATTACATTTCTGGTGCGGGAAGGCGAATCGCATTTTCACCTTCCGCTGCTGCTGAGTCCGAATGGCTATACCACCTATCGAGGAAGTTGAATGAGGGAGATGCGCCTGCTGACTATGATCGGTGAAGATCGATATGACCGTTTACGCTGCCTCCGTCGGGAGCTGCCGGAATGAGTTCGTCTCTTCGCGAGTGGCTGGGCCTTCTGGTGCGCTGGTTCCATGTGTTTGCGGGGATCATGTGGGTCGGCCAAACATACTACTTCACCTGGCTCGACGGGCAGTTTGGCAAGCTCGAGAAGAGCGCTGCGGGCAGGCAAGTCTCCGGCGCCACAGTTTGGATGGTCCACAGCGGCGGTTTCTACACCGTGGAGAAGCAGAAATCTCTGGGCATCGGGCCGGAACAAGTTCACTGGTTTCGTTGGGAGGCTTTGTCCACCTGGATAAGCGGGTTCATTCTGCTTTTCATGCTCTACTACTTCGGCGGCGGCCTCATCGACACCGACGTAGCCGACATTTCGCTGGCCAAGGGCATCACCATCGGATTGGCGGCTATCGCCATTGGCTGGCTTATCTACGACATTGCTGTGCGCTCTCCGCTGGGCAAATCGGAAGTAGCGTTTGTCGTATTTTCGTTCGGGGTGATTGCGGCTATGTCGTGGGGCTTGATGCACGTCTTCAGCGGCAGGGCGGCCTATATCGAGCTGGGCGCGGTCTTCGGGACCATCATGACGTTGAACGTCTGGATGAGAATTTTGCCGGCGCAACGCAAACTGATTGCGGCGGCAGCCTCCGGCGCGAGCTTTGACTCGTCTCTCAGCGCCCAGGCCAAGCTGCGCTCCAAGCACAATACGTTTCTGGCGGTTCCGGTGGTCTTCATCATGATCAGCAATCACTTCCCGGTGGCCACCTACGGCAATACTTATGGCTGGGAGGTTTTGCTGGCACTGATCCTTCTGGGTTGGGCTGCCGCCAAGGTCATTCGGCGGGTCTAGCCGTGCCCGCGCCGATGTCGATTTCGCAGCCTTGGGCAACGAAACCATATTCGAGTGAAAACAACCAGCGACATCCAGGCTCACGCCACAGAAGTCATCGCCCGCTGCCAGATGCTGGCTGGCTTCAGCGAAGACTCGGCCGGCACGCGGCGCACTTTCCTCTGCCCGTCCATGCGCGATTGCCACCGCGAGATCACGCGCTGGCTGCAGGCTCTTGGTTCTGAGGTCACAATCGATGCTGTGGGAAACCTTCGCGGCTTATATCGGGCCACTACACCCGAAGCTCCCCGCCTGCTCATCGGTTCTCACCTGGATACAGTCCCCAACGCCGGCGCCTATGACGGGGTCCTCGGAGTTTTGCTGGCGATTGCGCTGCTCGAGGGGTTGGAAGGGAAGCGCCTGCCGTTCGCGATTGAAGTGATCGGCTTCTCCGAGGAAGAGGGCGTTCGCTTCGGAACGCCTTTCATCGGCAGCCGTGCCTTGGTAGGCCGACTCGACGCGGACTTGTTGCGCCGCCGTGGTGAGAATGGAATCTCGGTGCGGGAAGCGATTGTGAATTTCGGCCTCGATCCAGAGAGAATCCCGCAAACTGCATTGATGGAGGGCCAGACTCTAGGATACGTTGAGTTCCACATCGAGCAGGGGCCGGTGCTGGAGAGCTTGGGAAGGCCGCTGGCGGTGGTCGAAGCCATCACCGGGCAGACGCGGCTGGAATTCAAGTTCATCGGCAGGGCGAACCATGCAGGCACCACGCCCATGAACCTGCGGCACGATGCGGTCGCCGCGGCGGCAGAGTGGATTTCCGCAGTTGAGCGGACGGCCCAGGCCGAGCCAGGCCTGGTGGCAACGGTAGGCAGAATCGAAGCCAGACCAGGCGCGGTAAATGTGATTGCCGGCGAGGCCTGCGCTACTCTCGACGTGCGCCACAGATCGGACGAGGTGCGCGAGCGTGCGGTTGGTGACATCACGCAACATGCGGAAGCAATCGCATCGCGCCGCGGCCTATCCGTGCGGCAGAATAGACTGATGGAGCAGAAGGCCGTGGCTATGGATCCGTTCCTCGTTAGCCAAATTAAATCTGCGATTCGAGCCGCCGGCTGCGAACCGCATGATATGGCAAGTGGCGCAGGGCACGATGCCATGATCCTGGCGGAGAAGGTTCCCGCGGGAATGATCTTCCTGCGGACCCCGGGCGGCATCAGTCACGATCCGGCCGAGTCGGTCGAACCCGGCGACGTTGCCAAGGCAATCGAGTGTGGGCTGCATCTGCTGGATCAGCTTGCTTCCTCCAGCGAATTTCAAGCCGGCTTTCGAACCGGCTTTCAGAGAAGGATCGACCGTGCATAATCTGGGAGAAACCCGTAGCTCTCAAAAGAGCAACCATCTTCTGCTGACCGCTGACACTTTTGTACGTACGCCGCTGCCCGGAATGAAGGGCTGCACGGCCGTGGTTCACGCCGGCCCGGCCATGGGCGCGGGCTTCACCCAGTACACCGCGGAGTTCGAAGCAGGGGGAGAACTGGGCAGCACCAGCGCGCAGCGATTTGTCTTCGTAATCGAGGGCGCGATTGAACTCACCGCTCTAGGCAAGAAAAGCGAGTTGGCTGAGCGAGGCTATGCCTACTTGCCGGAGGCTATTCATCACCATCTCTCAGCTACACGGCCCAGCCGCGTTGCCGTGATCGAAAAGCCTTACCAGCCGCTCGATTCCGTGGCTGCGCCTCCGGCCATTGTGTCGAGCGAAGACGCAGTTCCCTCGCACCCTCTGGATGACGATCCCTGGCTGCAGGTGAAGTGCCTGCTGCCGGATGAGATGAGTTTTGACTTCGCCGTGAACACCATGACTTACCAGCCCGGCGCCGGCCTCAGTATGGTCGAGATGCACGTCATGGAGCATGGGCTCATCATGCTGGAAGGCGGAGGCATTTACCGGCTGGGCGATTCCTGGTATCCGGTCACTGCAGGCGATTTCATCTGGATGGCGCCGTGGTGTCCCCAATGGTTCGGCGCCATCGGCAAAATGCCCGCGAAGTATTTGATCTACAAGAACTGGAACCGGCATCCCCTGGCATCGGCGAAACGGTGATCCTGCAATGAGGCCCCTTGCAATCGAACAGCAGCGCCTGCTTTCCGAGATCGAAGCTCTTGCCACGATTTCGGCGGCTGATCCCCCGGCGATCACCAGAATCGTCTTTACTCCAGCCGATCTGAAGGCGCGGGCGTGGCTGAAGAGACGCTGTGAAGAAGCGGGCCTTGAGGTGCGTCACGATGCCATCGGTAACACCTTCGCGCGTTGGGGCGGTTCGGATCCGGCCGCATCGGCGGTCGGTACCGGTTCCCACATCGACGCCATTCCCAATGCCGGGAAATACGACGGTGTGGTCGGCGTGCTCGGCGGCTTAGAGGCGATTCGCGCGTTGCAAAGCAGTGGATTCCGTCCGAAGAGATCCATCGAACTGGTGGTTTTCACATCGGAAGAGCCAACGCGATTTGGTATCGGATGCCTGGGTAGCCGTTTGCTCGCCGGAACTCTTTCCCCCGATGCAGCCATCAAGCTGGCCGACAAAGACGGCCGGCGGGTCGACGACGTTCGACGCGAGGCTGGATTCGACGCCGAGCTTGAGCAGGTGAAGCTCTCCGCCGATTACTACAAAGCATTCGTGGAACTCCACATCGAGCAAGGGCCGCTACTGGAGCGGCAAAAAATTCCCCTGGGTGTGGTGACGAAAATCGCTGCGCCAGCCAGCGCACAGATCACGATTGAGGGTGAGGGCGGCCACGCGGGAGGAGTGCTCATGCCGGACCGCCACGACGCGCTATGCGCCGCCGCGGAGTTAATCCTGGCAGTTGAGAGTGCAGCCCGCACCAGCGGCGCTGTGGATACGGTGGCAACCGTCGGCATTTGCGATGTGTTTCCCGGCGCGGTGAACAGCATTCCCAGCCGGGTGCGGCTCACCGTGGATGCCCGCGATACCGACTTGGCGCGGCGCGATGCCGTGATGCAAGCTCTGGAGTCAGCTTGCAGCACGATTTCGGCCCGGCGGCAATTGCGGGTTCACAACGAGATTCTGAATGCCGACGCGCCCGCGGATTGCGCTCCTGAGGTAGTAGCCGCGCTTACTCAAGCTTGTGCCAAACACCAACTGAAGTATCAATCCATGGTCAGCCGCGCATATCACGATTCTCTGTTCATGTCGCGCATCGCTCCAGTCGCCATGCTGTTCATCCCCTGCCGCAACGGCTACAGCCATCGCCCGGACGAATACGCCGCACCGGAAGACATCGCCCGGGGAACACTGGTACTGGCCGAAACTCTGGCGGCCCTGGCTGCATAATCGGGGCATCAGGCAGTTCTCCGCGGTCTCGGCGGCAGTTCTCCGCGACCTCGGCGTTTTAAGATTTTGATTTATCGTCCAGAGCTTGCCAGCAGGTTCCGCCCCTGCGTATGATTTCATCCGGCTATGACAACTGAAAATGTAGTGCGGAAAACCTCCCTTCACGAAAAAACGCAGCTCATGTCGGCATCGGAAATGGAACGCACGCTCGTGCGCCTGGCCCACGAAATCGTCGAAAAAAATGGTGGCGTGCAGAACCTGGGGCTGGTGGGCATCCGCCGCCGCGGCGTTCCTCTAGCCCAGCGCCTGGGCAAGCTGATCGGGCGCATCGAGGACACCAGCATTCCGGTCGGAACTCTGGACATTACTTTTTATCGCGACGATCTCTCAACCTTGGGCCCGAAGCCGGTAGTGCAGGAGCTGGAGATTGGCTTTTCCATCCAGGACAAGAACATCATCCTGGTGGACGACGTGCTTTTCACTGGCCGCACCATCCGCGCCGCCCTGGATGCGCTGTTCTCCCACGGCCGCCCCAGCCGCGTGCAGCTCTGTGTGCTGATCGATCGCGGCCACCGTGAGCTACCCATCGAAGCTGCCTTCGTTGGCCGCAACGTGCAGACCACCATGAACGAGGTGATCGAGGTAAAGCTGCACGAGGTGGATAACATCGAGAAGGTTCTGCTGATGGAGAAGTAGCTTACGCTCTCACACCTTCGAACGGTGCAGCGCACCTGAAACATGGACGCCTTACTCCGCCCACGCATCAAGATCTGTTGTATTTCCGATCTGGAGGAAGCGAGGCTGGCAATTCGTTATGGAGCTTCCGCACTGGGCCTGGTTTCGAGCATGCCCAGCGGGCCGGGGGTTATTTCGGAAGAACGCATCGCCGCAATCGCACAAACGGTGCCACCGGCGATCGGTTCGTTCCTGCTCACATCCGCACAAAGCGCTGAGGCGATCATTCTCCAGCACCGCCGCTGCCGGACGAACACAATCCAGATTTGCGACTGCCTCACCAGCGGCTCTTACCGCGAATTGAAACACGCGCTGCCGGGAATTTCCATCGTACAGGTGATTCACGTTACCGGCCCGGAATCGGTGGAGGAAGCCCTCGCCGTAGCAGCACAGGTGGATGCCATTCTGCTGGACTCCGGGAATCAAAAGCTCCCAACAAAAGAACTCGGCGGCACCGGCCGAACCCACGACTGGAGCCTGAGCCGGCAGATTCGAGAGCAGATCGATGTCCCGCTGTTCTTAGCAGGTGGAATCAGCTCGGCCAACGCTCGCGAGGCCATAGAAGAGGTTGGCCCCTTTGCCCTGGATATCTGCACGGGAGTGCGCGCCGAAGGAAAACTCGACGAAGCCAAGCTGCGCGCCCTGTTCGCCGCCCTGGGATGCTAAGTGAAACCCTACGCAGCGCTCTCGGCGGCAGTTCTCTGCGGCCTCGGCGTTTTAAGGTTTTGTCCTTTCGCCCGCCTAAAGCTCAAATTGCCAAGGTCACGAAGAACGGCATAACTCTTCACCACCCCAAAACAAATGCCGCAAAACTCAGCCGCCAGTTTAGAATCGTCTGCCATGAAGGCGGCCCCCGGAACTCTTCCCAACAGGCAGCGCGAGCGTTTGCTGCGCGAAGCACGCAAGGTAATGAAGCAGGCGCACGCGCCCTATTCCCACTTCAAGGTAGGAGCGGCCATGCTTACGGCTAAAGGCGAACTTTTCACCGGCTGCAATGTGGAGAACGCCTCCTACGGCTTGACCAACTGCGCCGAGCGCACCGCCATCTTCCGCGCAGTAGCGCAATCTGGCCCCAAGCTGGAGATTCGTGCCATCGCTGTGGTCAATGACCACGGAATTCCATGCTCTCCCTGCGGCGCCTGCCGCCAGGTCATCTACGAATTCGGCCCGGAGGCCGTGGTCGTCTTCCAGGCTGCGAAAGGCTGGAAGGAAAGCCACATCACAGAACTTCTCCCCGAGGGGTTCCGCCTCCAGTGAACTCTCCACAGGCACGCTCCGCCGCAGGTTCGGCTAACACCGGCATCCGTGCCGTCGATGTGATCCGCAAAAAGCGCGACGGCCGGGAACTCTCCAGCGCGGAGATCGAATACCTGGTGCAGGGATGCACCCGCGGGGACATTCCCGACTACCAGCTCTCTGCCTGGCTCATGGCGGTAATTCTGCGCGGCATGACGCGTGCCGAAACTGCCGCGCTCACCGATGCCATGCTGCACTCCGGCGATGTGCTCGATCTCTCCGCCTTGCCCGCGAAGAAAGTGGACAAACACTCCACCGGCGGAGTCGGCGACAAGACTTCGTTGGTTCTTGCACCCGTTGCCGCTGCCGGCGGCCTGCTCGTCCCGATGATCAGCGGCCGCGGCCTGGGGCACACCGGTGGCACGCTGGACAAACTGGAGTCGATCCCGGGCTTCAACGTGAATCTGCCGCTGCCGGATTTTCGCCGCGTTCTGGAAAAATGCGGCTGCGCCATGATCGGCCAGACCGCGGAAATCGCTCCCGCCGACCGCAAACTCTACGCCCTGCGCGATGTTACCGCGACCGTGGAGAGTCCCTACCTGATTTGCGCTTCCATCATGAGCAAGAAGCTGGCGGAGGGAATTGACGCTTTGGTGTTGGACGTGAAAACCGGCTCCGGCGCCTTTATGAAGGAAGAAAAAGATGCCGCTTTCCTGGCGGAGCTGATGGTAGAAACCGGCGAGCGCATGGGCAAAAAAGTGGTTGCGCTCATCACCGATATGGACCAACCGCTCGGCCTCTACGCAGGCAATTCTCTGGAGGTAATCGAGGTTCTCGACGTACTGCGCGGAGGTGGACCGGAAGACCTGCGGGAGCTTTGTTTCGAACTCTCTGGGTGGATGTTTTTCCTCGGAGGAAAAGCAGAGACGGTAGCTCAGGGCAAGGCCATGGCCGAGCAACTGGTGAACTTCGGTAAAGCACTCGAGAAGTTTCGGGAGATGGTAGCGCTCCAGGGCGGCGACGCGCGGACGGTGGATCATCCTGAACTGCTGCCTCAGGCCAAACACAGGCTAGAGGTAGCGAGTCCCAGCAGCGGCTACGTTACGGCAATCAACTGCGAGGCCGTCGGAACCGCTTGCGTAGTTCTTGGAGGGGGCCGGGAGAAGAAGGAAGATTCCGTCGATCCCGCGGTTGGCGTCGTGTTGCACCGCAAGGTGGGCGACCCGGTAAAGGCTGCCGAACCGCTGTGCACGGTTCATTACAATTCCGAAGCTCGCGGCGCCCGCGCCAAAGAGATGCTTCTGGCGAGTTATCAAATCGGGGAAACTCTGCCGCCCAAGCGGCCGCTGATCCATCGCGTGACTCACGCCTCGGGAAAGGCAACTGGAGGAAAATAAATGGGCCGCTTCACCGGCATTCTCGGCCTGCTGGCCATGTTGGGGTTGGCCTATATCTTTTCCACCGACCGCCGCGCCATCCGGGTGAAAACCGTTGCCTGGGGCCTGGGCCTGCAGATTGTCTTCGCGATCTTTGTGCTGCGGGTTGAGTTCGGCCGCCGTGTATTTCAGGCCGCCGGCAACGCAGCCACGCGCCTGCTCAACTACGCGTTCGTGGGTTCAGAGTTCGTCTTCGGAGAACTGGGCAAGCAGAGTTCGAAATTCGGCTTTGTATTCGCTTTTCAGGTCTTGCCCACCGTCATCTTCATTTGCGCGCTCTTCGCCATCCTCTACTACTACGGAATCATGCAGTTCATCATCCGTATCGCCGCCTGGGTGATGACCCGCGTCATGGGCGCCAGCGGCGCCGAGTCGCTCAACGTTGCCGCGAGCATTTTCATGGGGCAGACGGAAGCGCCAGTCACCATCCGGCCATTTCTGCCCGACCTCACCCGCTCCGAACTCATGACCGTGATGACCAGCGGAATGGCCCACGTCTCCGGCGGAATCATGGCGGCATACATCGCTTTCGGGATCGAGCCCAAACATCTGTTGAGCGCCGTGATTATGACCGCTCCCGGAACCATCCTGATTTCAAAAATGCTCGTTCCCGAGACTGAAGAGCCCAAAACCGCCGGCCGCGTGGTGATGAGCGCCGAGGAAGAGGAGACCGAAAAGAACGAAAATTTGCTGGGAGCCATCGCTCGCGGCACCAGCGCCGGCTTGCACATGGCGCTCAACATCGGCGCCATGCTGATCGCCTTTCTGGCATTGATTGCGCTGCTTGATGGCATTCTTTTCGGCATTCACAATGGCCTGGCGCACTGGGGCTTTATGTGGTTCCCCACGAGTCTCGAGAGGATTCTAGGTGTGCTGTTCGCCCCCGTGGCCTGGATCATCGGAATCCCCTGGAAGGACTGCACCGCCATCGGCAACCTGCTGGGAACGCGGATGGTGCTCAACGAACTGGTGGCGTTTTCTATGCTGGGGCCGCAGAAAGACGTGCTCGATCCGCGATCTTTCACCATTGCTACGTTCGCGCTCTGCGGTTTTGCCAACCTGAGTTCAATTGGAATTCAAATCGGCGGTATCGGCGCCCTGGCTCCGAACAAGCGAGGCGAACTGGCGCGCTTGGGCGTGAGGGCGATGCTCGCAGGCACGATGGCCAACCTGATGTCGGCCTCGATTGCAGGAATGCTGATTTCCTAGCACTCTCGAACCCACCGCGGATTCGGCGGAATGACGCTGATTCAGAACCGAAAAAACTAAAGATACTGATCCGCGAGAATCCGTGGCTAGGAAGTTTAGCGGCTCTCAATTCAGCGAAGCCCGCGCCTTGGCGTAGCCCGGCTTAAGAATTTTATAAATGACGTCGCAGCGCTGCTTGTAGGGCAGAAAAGCGCTCTTCATCGCGTTGATGGTGATCTTCTCGAAATCGTCGAGTGACAGGCCAAAAGTCTCCGCCGCCGCTTCAAACTCCCGCGTCATCGAAGTATCGCTCATCAGGCGGTTGTCGGTGTTGAGCGTAACGCGAAACTTCTCCTGATACAAAATCTTGAATGGATGTTCGGCGAGGCTCGGAGTCGCCCCGGTGTGAACGTTGCTGAGCAGGCAAATCTCCAGCGGGATTCTCTTGTCCAGAACGTACTGCGCAAGGTCTCCCAGTTTCACCGCCTTTCCATCCGCGATGGCGATGTCGTCAATCAGCCGTGTGCCGTGTCCGATGCGGTGCGCGCCGCAATACTGAATCGCCTGCCAGATAGACTCCTTGCCGAATCCCTCGCCCGCATGAATGGTGATGTTGAAGTTTTCCCGCTGAATGTAATGAAACGCGTCCACGTGCTTCTTGGGTGGATAGCCGCCTTCTTCGCCGGCAAGATCGAACCCCACCACGCCACGCTCGCGAAAATCCACCGCCAGTTCCGCCATTTCGAGGGAAACATTCATATTGCGCATGGCGCAAATAATCAGGCCCGAGTGCACACCCAGTTCCTTGCGCCCCCGCTCCAGCCCTTTCAGGACCGCCGCCACCACCTGCTGATGCGTCAGCCCTTTTCGCGTGTGAAAAATCGGCGCGAAGCGGGTCTCAAAGTAAACCACTCCATCTCTGGC
>DATJXG010000323.1:0-5725 GCA_035500455.1 Terriglobales bacterium
TCTTCGGCCCCCGCCTCGCGGAAGGCCCGAAGCCGCAACACGCAACTATCGCACACCCCGCAAGCCCGGTCGTCGCGGCTGTAGCAAGACCACGTTAAATGGAAGGGCGCGCCCAGTTCAAGGCCGAGGCGGACGATCTCCGCTTTACGCATGGCGATGAGCGGCGCCACCACCCGAATGCTCCCTTCTTTGGTGCCCGCTTGAATCACCCGGTTGTAGGCCTCGTAGTAGGCCGGGCGGCAGTCAGGATACCCGGAGCTATCCTGCTCAACCGCGCCAATATAAACCTTTTCCGCGCCCAGCACCTCCGCCCAGCTTACTGCCACCGCCAGAAAATGAGCGTTGCGGAAGGGGACGTAGGTCACCGGGATCTCGTGGCCCAGCGTGCGCGATTCCGGCACCGCGATGCTGGGGTCGGTAAGCGCCGACCCGCCGATCATGCGGAAAGCCTGGTTGCGCACGGCGAGGCGGTCGCGAATGCCCAGGGCATCGCAGATGCGAAAGAACGACTCGCGCTCGCGCTGCTCGGTGCGCTGGCCATAGCTGATGTGCACTGCCGCAGCCTCATGTTCGCGCACCGCCAGCGCCGCGCACACGCAGGAATCCATGCCTCCGCTGAGAAGGACCACAGCCCGCGAGTTCATAGGGGATTGGATGCCATAGGAAGGAAATTGTTGATCGCTGATTGTTGATTGCCGATTGTGAAACCCGATCCGCACAGGGTCGAGGGTTCAATCAGCAATCAACAATCAGCAATCATAAATCAACTCTCCTACACTCCCTTCATCGCCGGGTCCCAGATAAACTTGTGAATCTGAAGGCTCAGCCGGGCGGGGACGTTATCGGCCACGATCCAGTCCGCCAGTTCCCGGGGATCGAGCAGGCAGTGTTCGGTGGAACGGCCGCCGCTGGCCTCTTTGCTGAAGGCGGGCGAAAACAGGACCGCATTCACGGTCTGGCCCAGGCGGTGCTGGGCGACGAAATCGCGGGCGAATTCGTAGTCGGCCCGATCGCTGAGCACGAACTTGACCTCATCCGGCAGGCGCAGAGCCTCCAGGTTCTCCATCAGGAAAGTATCGGCTTCGCCCGAGTTCGGACACTTCACGTCCACAATTTTCACCACGCCTTTGGGCACGCCCGCCAGCGGGCGCTCGCCGCTGGTCTCAAGCAGGACGCTGTAGCCGAGGTCGAGCAGGTGCTGCATCAGGGGCACCAGTTCGCGCTCCTGCAGCATAGGCTCGCCGCCGGTGATCTCCACCAGGCCGCCGCTGGGACTCAACTTCTCGACCTCGCGCAGGATTTCTTCGGCGCTCATGCGGCGGCCACCGTGGAAAGTGTACTCACTGTCGCACCATACGCAGCGCAGGTTGCAGCCGGTCAGGCGCACGAAGACGCAGGGCAGCCCGGCGTGGGTGGATTCGCCCTGGATCGACTTGTAGATTTCGGTGATCTGCATTGCAGTCGCCAGTCGTCAGTCTTCAGTCTTCAGTCCAGCGACAACGGTCATGGAATTGCATGGACTCGCATGGGACGCGCGCTACGTCTCTGAATAAGTTGCCGTCGTAAAGTCTGTCTCGAAGATCGTGACGTTCTTTACCCGCACTCTGCCGTTGGTCGAAGTCCGGAGGCGGGCGTTGGATTCGTCATAGAAATATTTCGCCAGGTTCTCGGCCGATGGGTTGAGCACGGTGAAGGGCTCGATGTCGTTGATCATCTGGTGGTCCAGCCGGTCCACCACGTGCTTCATGACCTCGCGCAGGTCCTTGAAATCGAGCAGCAGGCCGGCTTTATCGAGTTCCCCGCCCGCCAGGGTGACCCGCACCTTGTAGTTGTGTCCGTGCGGGTTCTCGCACTTGCCTTTGTAATTGCGCAGATAGTGGCCTGCGGCAAATGTATCTTCTACGGTGACCTCGAACATGCAGTTCCTCAAGGCGGAAAGAGCTGTTGGGTGAGAGTTCCGCCGCCAGCTTTATTTTACGCGAGCGCGGGCGGTGGCCGCTTTGCCGGGACGAGTGTGGGGCGGACCGAAAGGTCGGGGCGCTCAATAGGATGAACGCCCCGTGGCGCGGTACCGGAGGTGAGTCAGCGCCGGCGTCCCGCCGGCAGCCGTTCCGAGGATCGGAAGTGGGAGGTTGTTGATCTTGCGCGGGGTTGCGGGCGTCCCGCCGGCGCTACGGTGTTTCGAAGAATTGTTCTACCTGGCGCAGATCGGTGGTTCTGCGGTAAGCGGGCAGGCTTTCGACGAATACGCGGCCGTATTGTTTCTTGAGGATGCGGTTGTCGAGCAAAGTCAGCAGGCCGCGGTCGTTGAGCGAGCGGATCAGGCGTCCGAAGCCCTGTTTCAGGGTGATGACTGCGGCCGGCACCTGGTACTGGAAGAAGGCGTTGCCGCCCTCGGCGTCAATGGCTTTCACCCGCGCCGCCACCACCGGATCGCTGGGCACGGCGAAGGGCAGGCGGTCAATGATCACGCAACTGAGTTGTTCGCCCTGCACGTCGACGCCCTGCCAGAATGACGAGGTGGCGAACAGCACCGCGTTCGGGGTCACGCGAAACTCCTGCAGCAATGCGCTCTTGGGGGCGTCGCCCTGCAGCAGCATGGGAAAGTCGAGCACGCCCAGCAGGCGCTGATACACCTCGTTCATCTGCGCGTAGCTGGTGAACAGCACGAAGGCGCGGCCGCGGGTGATCTCCAGCAGGTGGCGGATGCGGTCAGAGGCTTTCGCGGCGAACTGCGGCGTGCGCGGGTCGGGCAGGTCGGGCGGCACGTAGAAGAGCGCCTGGTTCCCGTAGTCGAAGTGCGAAGGCAGCACGCTTTCGCGGGTGTGCTCCAGCCCCAGCCGCCGCCGCATGTACTCGAAATTCCCGCCGACCGCCAGCGTCGCCGAGGTGAGGACGCAGGAGTCCAGTCTGTCGAAGAGGCACGACTTCAGGATGGGAGCTACGTCGATGGGGGTGGCCTGGAGGAATACTCTGCCGCCTCCACGGGCGGAGCCCGCCCGATGAGAAGCGGCTGCGCCCGCGCCACCCATGCCTCTGCGCTCGATCCAGAAGACGGTGTTCTTGTCTTCTGACTCCATTACGAATCCGAGGTGCACCTGCAGTTCCTGGGTTCGCCGCGTAAAGTTGAAAATTTCTTCGGGTTTCGAGGGCAGGTTCTCCAGTTCCGACCCCAGGCGCTGCAACCCGTGTTGCAACCCGAGAAACTCCTCGCCGTTTTCTTCCAGGAATTCGCGCCGGCCATCGAAGGCGAAGCGCCCGTCTCCCGCCGGCAGCAAGGCAAAAAAGAACTGCGAACGCTCGCGCAGATTGCTGAGCGCGCCGGCCAGCGACGCCGAAAGCATGTGGTGGCGCTGCAGTGACATCTCCACATCGCGGCACAACTCCTCCACCCGCAGATTGCTCACCGAAATGCCGAAGTAGCTCCCGGCCACGTCTTCCAGTTCATGCGCCTCGTCGAAGATCACGGTGCCGACATCGGGGAGGATGCCCGCGTCCGGCGCCTCTTCTGTCTGCTGCTTGATGCCGAGGTCGGCGAAAAATAAATGGTGGTTCACGATGATGATGTCGCTCTCCATCGCGCGGCGCCGCATTTCGGTGATGAAGCAGCGGTCCCACTGGCTGCATTTCTGCCCGGTGCAGGCGTCGGCGCGCGCGTCCAGCTTGTGCCAAAGCGCGCTGGCCTCGGGCATTTCGGCGAGTTCGGCGCGATCGCCGGTCTGCGTCACTTTTTCCCAACTGGCGATGGCGCGGTACTGCTCGATCTCGTCGAGCCCGCTGAGCACGGGCTGATCGGTCAGGTCGTAGAGCTTCTTGCGGCACACATAATTGTTGCGCCCCTTCATGTAGCAGACGTTCAGCTTGCCCTCGCCGTTGGGGTAGAGCGCCTGCTCGAGAAAGGGAACGTCTTTGTAGAAGAGCTGCTCCTGGAGGTTTTTCGTGCCGGTGGAAATGATCACGCGCTTGCCGGAGCGAATCACCGGCAGCAGGTAGGCCAGCGTTTTGCCAGTGCCGGTGCCAGCTTCGACGATGAGGTGGCGTTTCTCGGCCAGCGCCTGCTCTACCGATTGCGCCATCTGCAGTTGCCCGCGGCGAAATTCATAGGCGGGATGCGTGCGCGAGAGCACTCCGCCGGGGCCGAAGAACTGGTAGAGCGAGACATCGCCCTTCACGGAAGCTTGCGAAGCGACGGACTGAGAGGGCAGAGCCACGGAACCCCTATAATAAGCCACTGCACATTTAGGGACGGGCTTGTTCCGTCACGGTTTTGAGGAAAAACTAGAGGCCCGCCTCGCTTTCGCTCGGGAGACGGGGCAAGCCCCGTTTCTTCACGGTCCATCTTGAACTTATCCGCGCACAATTCGCTTCCTGTTCTCGTTATCGTCGGCCGGCCTAATGTCGGCAAGTCCACGCTGTTCAATCGCATCGTCGGCTCGCGGCGGGCCATCGTTGGCGACGAGCCGGGCATTACGCGCGATCGCCTCTATGGCGACGCCGAGTGGCGTGGCCGGCTGTTTCGCGTGGTGGACACCGGCGGCATCATCCCTGAAGAAAAGGATTTCATCCCTGCGGAAATTTTCCGCCAGGCCAAAGTTGCTCTGGACGAAGCTTTCGCCGTCGTCATGGTAGTGGACGGCCGCAGCGAACTCGCCGGCCCTGATCTGGAACTCGCCCGCCTGATGATCAAGACCGGCAAACCGCTCCTTCTCGCGGTCAACAAAATCGATAGCAGCAAGCAGGAAGATTTCGCCGCCGAATTTCACCGCCTGGGAATCCGGCAGCTGTTTCCCGTTTCCGCCGAACACGGCCGCGGCGTTGACGACCTGCTCGACGCGGTTCTGACGATCATGCCTCAGGGTAGCGCCGGCGTCCCGCCGGCAACCCAGCCCGCGTCCGATCAGCCGGAAGGCGTCGGAGATGTACTTCCACGTGCCGGCGAGGACGCCGGCGTTACAGAGACCGCCGGCGCTACGGAAACCAAAGTTGCCATTATCGGCCATCCCAACGTGGGCAAATCCACGCTGCTGAACCGCCTTACCGGCGCCGACCGCGCCATCGTCTCGCCTATTCCCGGCACTACGCGCGACGCGGTGGACGAAATCGTCGAGCGCAATGGCCACACCTTTCGCTTCATTGACACTGCCGGAATTCGCCGCAAGGGCAAGACCCACCTGATGGCGGAGAAGCTTTCCGTGGTCATGGCGCGCAAAAACCTTGAAGCCGCCGATATCGCCCTGCTGGTGATCGACGCCACCGAAGGCGTAAGCCAGCTCGATGCCGCCATCGCCGGTTACGCCCACGAGAGCGGCCGGTCGGTGATTGTGATCGTCAACAAGTGGGACCTGGTGATCAGCGGCCAGGGCAAGCCAGGCAGGCCGTCGAAGGCGACGCGCATGCGCGAGAGCAAGCGCCCCGCCGACCGCGCCGCCTACGAAGAACGCCTGCGCTACGACCTCAAATTTCTGAGCTACGCGCCGGTGCTGTTTATCTCAGCCAGCACCGGCGCCGGCACGGAGAAGATTTTTCCCACCCTGGAGAAAGTCGCCGCCGAACGCCGCAAACGCGTCACCACCGCCGAGATGAACCGCTTCCTGAAGCACGTGGACTTTCAGCGCGCCTCCGTTCCCATGCGCCAGCGGGTGAAAATCTACTACATGACGCAAGCCGCAGTGTCGCCGCCCACGTTCATTCTGTTTACCGACCGCAAGGTGCAGCTGCATTTTTC
>DATJXG010000324.1:0-28768 GCA_035500455.1 Terriglobales bacterium
CGGAGAAATTCCTGGATTCGCGGCGGAGGAATTGCTGGAGTCTTTTCGCCGCCATGCGGAGGGAAGGTTCCTCACCCAGCCGCTGGGTGACTTCCTGCTGGATACAGCGGCGGTGCTTATCGATCGCCAGGGCTTGCGGGCGTATGATGCGCTGCAACTGGCGGGTTACCTGGCGCTATGTACCACCGCGACACCGGAACAGCCGATATTCGTGTGCGCGGACAAGGATTTGTTGGCTGCTGCCCAGAGCGAGAATCTGCCGGTACTCGATCCTTGCTTGCCTTAGGAGGCCGGCACTGCTGAATGCTGGTAGCCTGCGGGATCCTCCGATTGCGGGTGATTTTTTGGGGAAACAGTTCTCAGTTTTCAGTTCCCGGTTCTCAGTTTTTGCTGAATACGGCATTTCGTTCTACGGAGGTTAATCATGCGAGATGGGCTTTCGCGACGGCGGTTTGTGGCGGGTCTGGGAGTAGTGGGAATCAATGCCGCGGTTTCCGCTCAATCATCTTCGGAGCCGCCCCTGCCCAAATCGCCGTTCAGGATCGGCGTGATCGATGATGAGATCTCGCAGGATTTTGGGCGGGCGTGCGAGGTGGCGGCGCGGCAGTTCGGGATGCGATGGATAGAAGTGCGGTCGCTGTGGAACAAGAATATCGTCAACCTCGACGAGCACGAGATCGGGGAAGCGCAGCGCATCCTGAAGAAGTACGAACTGCGAGTGACGGACATCGGCAGCCCGTTATTTAAGGTGGATTGGCCGGGAGCGCCGGCCTCGAAGTTCGGGCAGCGCGACCAGTTCAAGGCGGACTTCACTTATACACAGCAGGGGGAGGTGCTGGAGCGGAGCATCGCGCTGGCCAAGGCGTTTGCCACGGACCGGGTGCGCTGCTTCGATTTTTGGAGGCTTGAAGATCAGCGGCCGTATCGCGAAGCGATGAATGAAGATTTGCGCAAGGCGGCGGAGAAGCTGGGCAAGTCAAGAATGGTGTTGATCCTGGAGAATGAAAGCGCCTGCAACACCGCGACGGGCGCGGAAGCGGCGCAGGTGCTGGCGGGGGTGAAGACGCGCTCGTTTATGCTCAATTGGGATCCGGGCAATGCGGCGGCGCACGGGGAAAAGGCGTTTCCCGACGGCTACAATCTTCTGCCCAAAGAGCGCATCGGGCACTGCCACTGCAAGGACGTGGTGAAAAAGGGCTCCGGCTACGAGTGGGCGGCGATGGGTAAAGGCATGATCGATTGGGTGGGCCAGTTTGCCGCGCTGAAGCGCGATGGATATCATCACGCGGTGAGCCTGGAAACGCACTGGCGCGGCGCGGGCACGCCGGAAGCATCCACCGTGGAGAGTTGGGCGGGAATGAAAGAGGAACTGCAGAAGGCGGGGGCGCTTTAGCGGCAGGATTTCATCTTGGGTTTCATATTAAGACAGGAGCGGTTCATGCGGGAAAACACGCGGCGGGATTTTCTAAAGACGGCGGCGCTGGGAACGGCCGGATTGGCGGTCGCGCCTTATGCGAAGGCACTGGGAGCGAACGACCGGGTGCGCGTGGGGATGATCGGCGTGGGGGCGCGCGGCGGTGATCTGCTGAAGCAGGTGACCGCGGTGCCGAATGTTGCGGTGGTGGCGATGGCTGACGTCTATTCGCGGCGGCGCGAGGAAGCGCGGCAGGCGGTGCCGGGGATTCAGACGTTTGACGACTACCGGCGGCTGCTGGATTTGAAGGATGTAGATGCGGTGATTGTAGCCAGTCCCCTGCACATTCATGCGCGGCACTTTATCGCCACGGTGGCCGCGGGCAAGGACCTGTACTCGGAGAAGACGATGACGTGGTCGATTCCGGAGGCCGAGCAATGCCGGGAAGCGGCGAAGAAATCGGCGCAGGTGGTGCAGATCGGCTTGCAGCATGAGAGTTCGGGATCGCTGGCGGACACGAAGAAATGGATCCGCGACGGCGTGGTGGGGAAGATCACGCAGGTGGAATCGTGGATGAGCCGCAATACGCCGCATGGCGAAGGCCAGTGGGTGCGGCCGGTGCCGGCGGACTGCACGGCGCAGAACGTGGACTGGAAGGCCTTCCTGAATGGCAGGCCGGACACGGGTTTCGACGGATACAAGTTCATTAACTGGCGGCTATTCTGGACCTTCTCCGGAGGAAACCTGACGGAGAACATGGTGCACCAGATCGCGTGGATCATGAGCGCGCTGGATTTGCCGGTGCCGGCGGCGGCTACGATGTCGGGCGGAGTATTTTCGGAAAAAGACGGGCGCGAGGTTCCGGATACCATTGCGGTGACGCTGGAATTTCCCGAGAAGGAAGTCGTCGTGACGTGGCAGTCCACCTTCAGCAACAGCCGCTATGGGCTGGGCGAGCGACTGCTGGGCAGTGACGGAACGGTGGAGCACGTGGCGGGAGCGACGGACATGGTAACGGGAAGATCGGAAGAGCAGATCCACTACTACCCGGAGAAGGCGAACCGTCCCAAGGGCGCGGCTGCAACCGGGGAGACGCCGGATCAAGATCACATGGCCAACTGGATTGATTGCGTGCGCTCGCGCAAGACGCCGAACGCGCCGGTGGAGATTGGATATCGCTCAGCGGTGGCGGCGCATATGGCGAACCTGGCTTACCGGCGGAAGCAGCGGATTACGTGGGAGGAAGCCAAGGCGGTGCAGCCGGAGTTCTAGGCTTGGTCCGTGCTCGCTCAGTGATGCTCTTGTACGAGGGTTGGAGAAATCTTAAAACGCCGAGGGCGCCGAGAACTTCCGCCGCGATCGCGGAGAGCCTAGTCCCAGCATCTTTTGTCAGGCCCGTTGGCTGACGAACTGTTCGAAGTTGGCGCGGAATAGGCGGTTGACGTCTTGTTGGATGTCCTCGCTGGTCACGCCGCGGCCATCGTTGATTACCTGGCGGTAGCCGGCGGTCAGAATATTTCCCACAATTCTTCGCGTAATCCTCCACTTGTAGATCACCTGCTCGAGAATGCGGGCGTCGGAGTGCTGGGGAATGAAACTGGTTCCCAGCATTTCGATGCGCTCGCGGGTGATCTCTTCCACGATGGAGGGGTTGTTGAGGAACCACCAGCATCCGAAGGGCATGAGGTTGCTGAATTTGCGGGCGTAGACGCAGAGTTCGTGCTGGTTTTCGCGGCTCAGCACGCTGACCAGGAAGCGGTTCTCGGGGAAGTCGCGGCAGAGATTTTCCAGGGCGCGCAGGTCCGCGCGGCCGACGGCGTCTCCGGCGAGGCGGATCCTGGGGTTCACCTGGTAGCGCACGCCGATCATCAGGGACATGGGCAGGCTCAACTCGCGGCAGGAGGGCAATACCGCGTCTCGCAGCAGCCTGGTGGTGAGGCTCTCATCCGGGAATTGAAAGGTGAAGGGAAGCGAAACCGCCATGTACACCGGCTTCATGCGGCGTTGCCAGTCGGCGAGGAAGCGGCGGACTTCGGAGATGGAACGGCCGGAGACTTCGCGGTCAACGGCGTATCCCTGGCCGGCCAGCACTTCCCAGTGATCGGGCCAGCCGCGCAGGATGCGGTCGAGGCGAAGAACCGGCTGAAACTGGCGATGCGCTTCGAATCCCTCCATCCAGAACGGCGCTTCCGCCGGATCAAGCGGGTCGTTGGTCATGACCACGCTGCCCACGCCGGCTTTTTTCAGGACAGTTTCAATATGCGGCACGAGCTGCCGCGAATTGAAGAATTCGCGTGCTTCGGAGAGGCCGGAGGAATCCGTGGGCAGGCCGAAGGACGCGAGCACGGCGACGATGCCGCGGGTAGCTTCGGAAAGCGGCGTGTTCTCGACGAACAGGGTCTGCCAGATGGCGTCGGCTTGCTGCCGTTTTGAGAGCGACCAGTAGTGCTCGGGCGTCATGGAAGACGAGCGGAAGAATTCAGCTTCGAGATAGTGATAGGTCAGAAGTTCGTCAATTCCCCAAAGGCCGAGCTTGCCGATCGCGGGGTCGAAGAGGTGGGTATGGATATCGATGAAGGGTGTGGCGGCCAGAATCTCTTCGACCGCGTTCTGCACCTGGTCCGGCGCGAGGGCTGAAGGCGCCTGTGGTTCGGCGAGGGGATCCTGGAGCGATCTACTTTGCATTTTCCGTGAGGGGAAGCCTGGCCGCGCGCGGCGCATCCTGGGCTGTAATCCAAGGGAAGTGGCGCTCGGGAACACCGAGATAGGCGAGGGCGGCTTCACATGCGGGCAGGGGTGGCGGCCCCAGCACTTCCGGAGCGGGCGCGGGAAAAAAGCGCGACGAGGCTGGCTGCAAAACCGGAGGTCTGCTCCACGTGGTGTTTACGCGCTTGCTCTGGAGGCGTTCCACATTGCAGGAACGCTCGTGTGTAGATACGTACATACCGATGCAATGGATTTTTACGCGCACCAGGGCGACCGTGTCAACTTGATAGTTTGCAAACGATGTCTTTGAAAATTATGAAGGTTGGCCCGGCGGCCGAAGCGGCCGCGGTCACATATAATTCAGCCCGTCGCATTTTGATTTCAAAACTAAACCGCAAGGATGGTTCATGGGATATCCCCTGCTTGATCTTACGAATAAAAGCGCAGTGGTGATCGGCGGAACCAGCGGCATCGGGCTGGCCCTTACGCGGGCGCTGGCACAGGCCGGAGCAAATGTGGTTCCTACCGGACGCCGTGCCGAGCAGGTGCGCGCCGCTGCTGCCGAGGTTGAAACGTTGGGGCGGGGTTCGCTGGCGCAAACCTGCGACGTCACCGAGATGGCCAGCCTCAAGCAACTGCTGCAGGCGGCGCTGGGGAAATTCGGCGGGATACAGATCCTGGTGAATTGCGCGGGGCGGACGAAGCGTGCGCCTACCCTGGATTTTCCCGAGGCCGATTGGCAGGCGATTCTGGAAACGAATCTCAATGGGACGCTGCGGGCTTGCCAGGTGTTCGGGCGGCATATGATCGAGCGGGGTTACGGGCGGATCATCAACATTGCGTCGCTGGCGTCGTTCGTGGCGCTGTATGAAGTTGCGGCGTATTCGGCGAGTAAGGCGGCGGTGGCTTCGCTCACCAAGTCGCTGGCGATCGAGTGGGCGTCGAAGGGAGTGTGCGTGAACGCCATCGCGCCGGGCGTCTTTCGTACCGACTTGAATGCGGCCTTGCTGGACGGCACCGAGCGTGGCCGGGAGTTTCAGCTGCGCACTCCGATGCGGCGCTTTGGGAAGCTGGATGAACTGGGCGGGGCGGCGGTGTTTCTGGCTTCGGAGGCGGCGAGTTTTGTTACCGGGCAGGTGCTGGCGGTGGATGGAGGGTTTCTTGCTAGCGGGGTGAATCAGTAGGTGGCGGGATCGCCTTACGTGTTCTTGGTGATGGCTGCATAAATCTTAAAACGCCCAGCGCGCTGAGGAACGCCGCCGAGGCGCTGAGGGAATCGCTAACTTTTTTGGAAAGGGAGATCCGATGATCGAGAACGCTGCGGCTAGGCGGCAGTTTCTGATGATGGGTGGCGCGGGGATCGCGGGAGCGGCGCTGGGTGCGGGAGCGGCGCCGGCGCGTGGAGCGGAGCGTCCCGGGGCGGCTGCGGCTGGTGAGTTTGACGTTAGGGCGTTTGGCGCCAAGGGCGATGGGAAGTCGCTCGACACGGCGGCGATCAATCGGGCGATTGATGCGGCGGTGGCTGCTGGTGGCGGGATGGTGTGGTTTCCGGCGGGGAGTTATTTGTGTTACTCGATTCATCTCAAGAGCAATGTCGGGTTGTATCTGGGGCCGGGAGTGACCATCGTTGCGGCGGATTCTTCGGCCGAAGGTGCCGGCGGATATGATGCGGCGGAGCCGAATGCCTGGGACAAGTTCCAGGATTTCGGCCACAGCCATTGGCACAACAGCCTGATGTGGGGAGAGGGACTCGAGAACGTTTCGATCCTGGGGCCGGGGCTTATCTGGGGAAAGGGATTGAGCCGAGGTGAAGGAGACCAGGCGCTGGCTGCCGGCGTGGGGAACAAGTCGATCAGCCTGAAGAATTGCCACAATGTCACGCTGCGCGATTTTTCCATCCTGCACGGCGGGCATTTTGGGGTCCTGGCGACAGGGGTGGATAATCTTGCGATTGACAATCTCAAGATCGACACCAATCGCGACGCCATCGATATCGACTGCTGCCGCAACGTGCGGGTGTCGAACTGCACCGTCAACTCGCCCTGGGATGACGGGATTTGCCTGAAGAGTTCGTTTGGCCTGGGCTTTGCGCGATCTACCGACAATGTGACCATCGTCAATTGCTATCTCACCGGCGGCTACGAGGAAGGCACGGTGCTGGATGCGACCTGGAAGCGCATGAGCCGTGACGAGAAAGTTCCGCGCAATGGGCGGATCAAGTTCGGCACGGAGAGCAACGGCGGTTTCCGCAACATCACGGTGTCAAACTGCGTACTGGATGACTGCCTGGGTCTGGCGCTGGAGAGCGTGGACGGCGCGCTGCTGGAGGACGTGTCGATCAGCAATATCACCATGCGGGACGTGGTGGACGTGCCGCTGTTCATGCGGTTGGGCCGCCGGATGCGGGGTCCGGAAGGGGCTGCGGTCGGGCAGGTGCGGCGGGTGAATATCAGCAACATCGTCGCCTCGAACTGCAACTCGCGGCAGGCGGCGCTGATTACGGGAATTCCCGGGCATTCCATCGAGGACGTTAAGCTGAGCAATATTTTTGTGCAGTATCGCGGCGGCGGGACAAAGGAGCAGGCGGCGATGGAACCGCCCGAAAATGAGCAGGGGTATCCGGAGCCTAACCGTTTCGGGCCGATGCCGGCCTATGGATTTTTCATCCGGCATGCGAAGCGGATCGAGCTGCATGACGTGGAAGTGCGGTACATCAATGAGGATTTTCGGCCGGCCTTTGCGCTGGAGGATGTGCAGGGAGCGGAGTTTTTTCATGTGAAGGCGGAGCACGCGCAGGATGTGCCGACATTTGCGCTGAAGAATGTGGAGGAGTTCAGCGTGAGCCAGAGCCGCGGGGTGGCGGATACGTTTATGGAGAAGGTGGAAAGCAAGATGCTGTGAGAGGGCTGATTTTTCTTCACGCCCTTGTACTTTGTCATCCCTCGCTTTGCTCGGGATGACAGGGTTTGGGAGTCCGCGGCCGGCGTTGCGATGAAAATGCGGGTGAATGTTCTTTAGTAGCCCTTGACCTTGACCACGAAATAATCGAATTCGTGGCCGCCATCGAGCAGGAGCTGATGGGGCACCCGCGGGGGGATGCGGACCACGTCGCCGGGGGAAAGTTTATGGCGCACGCCGCCTTCGATTGTGCCGTTGCGCTTTTCATGGGGCGCGACCGTCTCGCCATTGATCAGCTTGCCGCCCAGCACCAGCGTGGCGGTTCCGGACTGCACGAAGAAAACGTCGGCCTGGGTCTCGTGCCACTCCGGAGGGCCGTCGGCGCCGCGATGGACCAGCAGGAAGGCATCGTTGGGGAAATCGGCGAGGAGATGAACTGCAAATTGATGGGGCTCGCCGGCGGCTTCCTGGTTCAGGGCCTGAATGTGTTCTTTCAAAGAGGCGGTCGTCCAGTGTTCAAAGCCTGCAGGAGGCGCTTCCTGTGCCGTTGCGACCAGTAGAGGGACAGCCAGACAGGAGAGAATCCAGAGTTTCTTCATGTTTGAGTCATCGGGCGGGAGTTCTCCGCCTGCGGTTGACGGAATGATAACAGGGCGGCGCCACGGGCGCTAAAGACCCTCTTGATGATTGCGCTCATTCAGGGCCCTGAAGGGCCCTGCTTTCACGGCGCTGTCTCGGCCCCCGCGCGCCATCGTTATTGCCATTCCCAGTTGTCATTCGCAGTTGTCATCCCGAGCGCAGCGAGGGATCTGGGTGTTTGCTTGCGGCGGCAGTCGCTATGGCGGAGGCAAGGACCCAGATCCCTCGCTTCGCTCGGGATGACATTCTCGATGGCGCTAACGCGCTCGTCGACATTGATGCTTTACAGGGCGCTAAGCACTCCGCGTCCACGGCGCTACAGGGCAGTGCTCACAAAAATCACTTGCCCGTGTAGCTCACTCGCCAGATGGAGTTCGAGCCGTCGTCAGTTACCAGCAGCGAGCCGTCCTGCGCTACAGTGATGCCGACCGGGCGGCCCCAGACGTTGCCATCGGGCAGCACGAAGCCGGTGAGGAAGTCTTCATATTCGCCGCTGGCGTGGCCGGTGTGGTGGCGCGGCACGCGAATTACCTCGTAGCCCACGCGCACTCCGCGGTTCCAGGAGCCGTGCTCGGAGGCGAAGATATCGTCGTGGTATTCGGACGGGAATTGCTTGCCGTCATAAATTGTCATTTCCAGCGATGCGTTGTGCGGATTCAGGATCACATCCGGGGTGATGACCTTGTCCTTGAGTTCGGGGTGCGCGCCTTTGTGGCGCGGATCCTGATGCCCACCCATATACCACCAGGGCCACCCGTAGAAGCCGCCCTCCTGCACATGGGTGATGTAGTCGGGTACGAGGTTATCGCCGAGGCCGTCGCGCTCGTTGGTGGAGCACCACACTTCGCTGGTATGAGGATCGAAAATCATGCCGACGCAGTTGCGGATGCCATAGGCATAGATGCGCTCGCCTGAGCCGTCGGGATTGAACTCCAGAACATCGGCGCGGTTCTTCTCGCCTGGGTGGGTGTCGGGATCGTCGATGTTCGAGGCTGAGCCGACGGAGACAAACATCTTCTTGCCGTCGGTGGAAAAGCGGATGTCGCGCGTCCAGTGGCCGGGGCCGGGGGGCACATCGGCAATGTGCTCGGCAGCGCCGCGAGCCTTCAGATCGCCGTTCTGATAGGGAAAGCGGACGACCGAGCCGGTGTTCCCGACATAAATCCATTGCGGGTTGGGGCCGGGAGGATAGAAGGCGACTCCGAACGGGCGGTCGAGGCCGCTGGTGAAGACGGACATCAACTCCGGCTTGCCGTCGGGGGTGATTCCGCGAAAGATCTTGATGTCGCCGGGTTCGCTTTCGACTACGAAAGCGTCGCCGTTGGGGGCGGTGCGGATGAGGCGCGGGTTGTCGAGTCCGGAGGCGTAAAGTTCGACCTTGAAGCCCTCCGGAGCTTTGGGCCAGGCATTGGCGGGGCGAGGAGCAATGTCGGGACCGTTGTCAGCCGAGCTTGTGGCGTAGGGCGCGGGCAGATCGGCCAGGGTGATTTTGCGAACCGCGCCCGGCTTTTCATAACGGAAGTCGGTGAAGGGAGGCGTGGGAGGCGGCGCTTTGAGCGTGCCCGCCGGCAGCGGCGCGGCGGCTACGGCGAGATTGGCCGCCGTGGCCGGGGAAGTGCCGAGCATCTTTACATAGGTGATGACTTGCCAGCGCTGGCGCCGGGAAAGGCTGGTCCAGGCGGGCATGCCGTTGGGCTTGTCGCCTTTGGTGACATACCAGAAAATTTCGCCGTCAGGTGCTGATTGCGTGGGTCCTTTGGCAAGCGCAGGTATGTTGCCGGTGCCGCGCGCATTTCTGCCGTGGCAGGAGCCGCAGTTCATCGTGTAGAGCTTGGCGCCGGCTTTGGCGGCGGCGTCGCGGGCGGCGTCGTCCTGGCCGGCGAAGGGATTGGTCAGCTTGTCGGCAGAGACCGGGGCGTTATGAAACCTCGCGGCCTGCGCCTGCCAGGAGAGCAGTACAAAGAACGACAGTGCGATGAGAGAAGTGAGACGACGCGGGCGAACGATTTCGCCGGATGGGATCATGTCAACGACGTGCGAGACTGCTCGAAGAGATTTCTCCACCACGATTCCTCCGCAAGGCTCGGGTAATTTTACAGGATTGTTCGGCTGGTGCACGGTTGAGGCATGGTGCGCCAGAGTGGGCGCCTGCAGGCTGAGCCCGGAACGGAGAAACGTCATGGCACGCGGAAGCCGGCGGGCACTGTACTTAGATGGCCCGGTGCTTAGATGGCGCGGGGGCGCCGGCGGTTTCGGTTTTTGAGCGGGAGTTTTGCGAGCGTTGGAGAACTTTCCGCGGACTCGCCTGAGACAACTGAGCGGATCAAGACTCAGAGCGCGCGCCGGCGAGCCCGTTACTCCGGATTGCCTCTTGCGGTTCGGGCGCGGCGGGTGGATTGCCGGGTGCCCGCAATTTCGAGGACGCGGGCTTTCTGCGCGGGGGCAAGTGCACGCCGTGTCAGCCCTTCTGACTCCTGCGTGGACGCTTCATTCGCCTCCGGGCCGGGCGCGAGCCGCAGAGTTTCTTCCAGCGGCAGGACATCGCAGAGAAGGGTGTTGACGGAAATGGCGGCGCCACGGCGTCCGGCGGGCCCGCGATAGACGGAGCCTGCGAGCGACGCATGCGGCAGCATGCCGCTGAGCAACATTGGCTGAGCCTCGAAGGGAACGTGCTGCAGGGGGTCACGCGTGTGATGAGCATGATTCGCCGCCGGGCGGTCGTGCGGAGGATTGGTTGTGGCAGCGGCACTGCGCAGGCGGTCGATGCGGGCTACGGCACGGTCCACCAGGCGAACGAATTGCGCGGAATCCGCGCGGGTGCGGCCCTCGCAGAGACGGCGCTTGGTTTTTTCGGGCGAGAACCAGGTGCGGTTGCGGCCAGGCTCCTGCGGCGGAGTGAGGCGCAAAACTTCGCAGAGATGCGCGCTGACCGGGGTCTCATTTTCCTGCATTCGGACGGCCCGAGCTGTGGACTGGCGTGCGCGCAGGTCGCGGCGGAAATATTGTGTAAATGCGGCTTCTTCCATGCGGCCGTGGACTCCGGCTTCTTCGAAGGCTTCGAGCGCGGCGGCCTGCGCGTGGGTTAAGCCGGGCTCCACGCCCCCTTTGGGGAAGGTCCAGCGCTTGCCGCGGGTCTGCACCAGCAGAAACTCTACTTCGCCGCGGCGTATCCGGTAGCACACTGCGGCCACCTGCTCGCAGTCAAGCAGCTTGCGCAGGTGGGACAGGCGGATGAACCTGGTTCGTGGGGATGCGCCATGGGCGCCGGAAGCGGCGAAACGCATAACAGCAGAATGCACGAGGGCCGCGGGTTCTGCCTAGAGCACAGCTTGGTTCCGGGGCGGATTCGGCGGGCAAAACCGCTGGTGTAGGGACGGGGCTTGCCCCGTCCCCCGAGCGAAGCGAGGGCAAGTGGAGATGGTATTGGCAGGTTTCATCTCTAATCCAGTGATTGGGCGAAACGCCAGTCTTGCCTCACTGCCAAAAAGCTTTTAGCCGCAAAGAACGCAAAGGACGCAAGACGCAAAGAAAGCAACGGTGCTGCTTCCTGTTTGCAGTCGTTCGCGGCGATGCCGCCTCGCGCGCATCCATCTGCATACTTGTGCTGACGCCGGTTAGCACGACACTATTTTGCTTTGGGCCACTCGCCGCCGGGGGACACACATTGGAGAACCTGTATTGTCTTCGCTGCAATCGGGAGCTTGAAGCGGGGCACAAATCGGTCGCGGTTTATCTGTTTGCGCAGACGGTGGGAGTGCGGCCGCGGCAGAAGTCGCCGGCGCGGCGCATCTGCTTTTGCCCGCAGTGTTCGGTGTCGCTGGCCATGGGGCCTCCGCCGGAGGGCGCGCTGAACGTGGCGGCCTGGCAGATGATTCGCGATCTGGTGGGTTCGGACCCGGCCTTGACTGAAGCCGCGTGGGAAAATCTTCACGGCGTGGTGCGCATGCTGCCGGCCACCGGAACCGACGGCGGCGCGCGTCAACCTTCCGCTGAGGGCTACTTCGAGTTCTGATCATAGCGACGGCATCCCGGCGCCTCGGTTGTAGGCCCAGGATTGCCGGCCAGACGCCGGCGCTGCCGTGCTAACCTCGTAATCACCCATGATTCTTGATGTCCTTCACCGCATAGTCACTCATCATCAGTCTCTGTCGCGGGAAGAAGCGCGGGCGGTGATGGCGGAAATTCTGAGCGGGAAATGCAGCGACGCGCAGATAGCCGCGTTTCTGGTGGCGCTCAGCATGAAGGGCGAAACGGTGGAGGAAATCGTCGGCTTCGCGGAGGCGATCCGCGCGGCGGCCACCATGCTCAGCATTCGCCGCGATTCGACCGTGGACGTCAGCGACACGGAGCGCGATGCGCTGGTGGATACCTGCGGCACGGGGGGCGACGCCAGCGGAACATTCAACATCTCGACGGCTACGGCATTTGTGGTCGCTGGGGCCGGAGTGCGCGTGGCCAAGCACGGCAACCGCAGCATCAGCTCGAAGTGCGGCTCGGCGGATGTGATGGAGGCCTTGGGCGTGCGCATTGATCTGGCGCCCGAACGCATCACGGCATGCCTGGAGGAAGTGGGAATCGCATTTTTGTTCGCGCCTGCCATGCACTCGGCGATGAAGCACGTGCAGACCGCGCGCCGCGAGTTGCGTGTGCGCACGGTGTTCAATCTGCTGGGGCCGCTGACCAATCCGGCGCGGGCTTCGGCCCAGGTGGTGGGGGTGTACTCGGCGGAGTTGGTCGAGAAAGTCGCTGAGGCGCTCAGCATGCTGGGATTGCGGCGGGCGCTGGTGGTTCATGGACTGGATGGGTTGGACGAAATTACCGTCACCGGGCCTACGCGCGTGGCCGAGGTGCGCGACGGCGTGGTGCGTACGTATGAAGTAAGGCCGGAAGAATTCGGCATGCAGCCCGCCACGCTGGAAGCTCTCGGCGGCGGCGATGCCGCGGCCAATGCCGCCATCATTCGCGGGATTCTCGGCGGCGAAAAATCCGCGCGGCGGAATGTTGTGCTGCTCAATGCGGCGGCGGCGCTGGTGGCCGCGGGAAAGGCGGACCATTTGGGGGAGGCCTTGCCGCTGGCGGAAAAATCGATTGACTCGGGAGCGGCGGCGGGTAAGTTGGAAGCCCTGGCGCGATTTACGAACCGGTAGCATCCTGCCTGATATGAACTGTGATCGATATGAAGTGTCATCGATACGAACTGTCATCCTGAGCGAAGCGAAGGACCCCTGTACCGCTGGCAGCAACAATTATGCTGCAGGGCGTTCTTACCGGCGCTCTTCGGCCGCGCCAGTAAGAATGCCTTGCAACGCCTGGAACGATCAACGCAGGCTTGGGGTCCTTCCCTTTGCTCAGGATGACAATTCGTGGTTCGGGCGACGAGCCGGGTGAAGACTTCGTAATTGCTATTTCTGGGCAGCCTCTTTCTTCAGCCGCTCGATTTGCGCGAGATGCCCGGCGCCGTGGGTGCCCAGTCTTTCCACCTGCTCTGCCACGGTAAGTTTGCGCTTGAGTTCGGGATGGTAGGCGCCCTTCTCGAAATCAGGAGGCCCGACGCGACGCAGCAGCCGCAGATTGTGGTGACGATTCAGTCCGTACACCGCGACCAGTTCCGGCGCGGGGACTTCGGTGTAGTTGAGGTTGCGCGCCCAATCGTTCTGGTCCATGGGGGCGATGACCGGCTCTTTGTCGGCCAGCATCTGGCGGATACGGTAGGCGTACACAATCTCAATGTCCGCCAGGTGCGCCAGCACTTCCAGGATGCACCATTTATCCGGTGCAGGCTTGTAGCGCAGCACTTTCTCCGGCAGGCCGGAGACGGCGGCGGCAATCTGTTTGGGATTTTTCTCGGCTGCGTCGAGATGCTTCTTGAATTCGGCTTCGGTCATGGGATTGCCTTTTCACCACGGAGACCGCGTTATTCACCACGGAGATACGGAGGCACAGAGAAGACCAAATTCATTCATTCGTGGGAACCGCGGCGCGATGTTACACAGTTAAGGTTTTGATTTCTCTGTGCCTCCGTGTCTCCGTGGTGAACAAAATCACGCGATCTCAAAATCATGCGACCTCCACCTTCTGCAGCCACTGTGCTACCTGTACGTTCCAGCCAAGTTCTTTGGTCATGGTATCGCGCAGTTGCGACGATGCTGAGGGCTCTCCGTGCACCAGGTAAGTCACACCCGGCTTCTGCTTGAAGGTTCGCAGCCACTGCAACAGCTCCGGGGGATCGGCGTGATCGCTGAACTGCTCGAAGGCGGCGATCTGGGCGCGGATCGGCACTATCTCGCCGAAAATCTTAACTTCGGCCGCGCCGCTTTTGATGATAAAGCCGCGCGTGCCCGGGGCCTGAAAGCCGATAAAGATGACGGTGTTCCTGGGATCCGGCAGGCGCTGGGCCAGATGGTGCTGAATGCGTCCGCCCGTGACCATGCCGCTGGAGGAGATGATGATGCACGGCAGCATCGCGTCGTTGATCTTCTTCGATTCCTGCGAGGTCGAGGCGAAGTTGAAGCCCGGCCACTCCAGCGGCGAACCGTAGCGCTGGATAAGGTTGCGCGCGGTGGCGGTGTAGTCCTCGCTGTGCTTGAGGAAAATTTCTACGGCTTTGATGGCCATGGGACTGTCGCAAAAAACCGGTAGGCGGGGAATCATGCCGGTTTCGATCATGTGCTTGAGCAGGAAGACGAATTTCTGCGTGCGCTCCACGGCAAACGCCGGCACCACCACGCTGCCGCCGCGCTTCGCAGTCTGCGTGATTAGCGCGGCCAGGGCGGGCTGGGGATCGTCGGTTGGGTGCTCGCGGTTGCCGTAGGTGGATTCCATCACCAGAAGGTCGGCGGCTTCGCCCTCCTGCGGCCCGGAATGCACCACTTTGCCGGGAGCGATTTCCTGGTCGCGCATGCGGCCAATATCGCCGGTGAACAACAATCGCCGGGATTGGCCGTTAGTTTTCAGGGTAATTTCCGCCATCGACGATCCCAGAATGTGCGCGGCGGGCACGAATCGGAACGACAGCTCGGGAGAGATTTGCTTGCTCTCGCCAATCTGAACCGGCTGAAAATATTGCTGGCAGCTCTGCGCTTGTTCCAGCGTATAGAGCGGCAGGGCGGGATCGTGCCTGGATTTCCTATGCTTGTTGTAATACGCGGCATCTTCTTCCTGCAGGTGGCCGGAATCGGGCAGAATGATGCCGCAAAGATCGATGGTCGCCGATGTAGCGTAAATCGGCCCGTGGAAACCTTCTTTCACCAGGCGCGGAAGCCAGCCGCAGTGGTCGAGGTGGGCGTGGGTGAGGATCACCGCGTCAACGCTCGGGGCCGGCACGGGCAGTTCCTGCCAGTTGCGCTCGCGCCATTCCTTCGGCCCCTGGAACATGCCGCAATCGACCAGGACCTGAAGGCCGCCACCAGCGGAGCCGTCCACAGAAGTGTTGATCAGGTGCTTGGAGCCGGTGACGGTGCCGGCGGCGCCGAGGAATTGGATGTAGGGCAACGGAGTCTCCGGGGAATTGCGATTGCTGATTTTTGATTGGTGATTGAAGACCGCATCGGGCCAGGGCACGTTTTTCAATTAACAATCACCAATCAGCAATTCTACCGGCTCACCGCGAATCTGTTGTTAGCCATATCGCTTTCCGGCACGCTGCCGTCGTTCACCACGACTTCCGACGGCAACGCCGGCGCCTCGAAGCGGATGGAATTCTTCGATTTGCCGCGTACTTCCAGGCGTTTCGACTGGTCGCCCTCTTTCATCTTCAAGATCACTGGCACCTCGGCCCCGGCCGCGCCCAGATTCTCGACCGTGACTGTGATGAGGTAGCTTCCCCCTTTTGTCGGGCTGGGATAAACCGATGCTACGCGAAAGTCCGGCAGGCCACGGTCATGATAGACCCAATCGTCGAAGAACCAGCCGAGGTCGCGATGCGTCTGGGCCTCGATCAGGTGCTGCATGGAGGACGGGTCTTTATCCTCGTCCGCGCGGTACGAGGCCAGGGCCTTTTTCAACGCGGCGTCGCCTGCCATGTCGCGCAGCATCCACCAGACGTACGCGGCCTTGCTGCGGTAGAACTCCTCGGTGAATGTATTGACCAGGGACTGGCTGGTTTCCGACTTGGGATTGTTTTCCCTGGCGATGGCTCTCTCGGCGTCGCCGACGGCGGAGCGGTGCAGTCCCATGAAGTCGAGGGCGGCGTCGCGGCCGCGCTCTCTTTCGAGGTAGAGGGCTTGCGCGAAGTGGGCCAGGCCTTCGTAGATCCAGGGCCGTGGCGATGGGAACGCCGCGTGGGTGAGTTGATGAACGATGTTGATGTCCACTGACTGGGAGTCAGCGTTGCCGAGCGGTGTGAGCAGCACGCGGCCGGTTTCGAAGGGAGCAGCGTGCGGGTCAGTCAGATCGGCCACTTCTGCTTTGCTACGAAGGGGGCCGAACCATTCGGCGACGAATGGGAGAACCTTGGTCGCAGCGAGGGCGTAGCTCTCTGCTGCCGTCTTGTGGTCTGGCAGGTAACGGACATCGATCGCCGGTTGCTGAAGGTCCGAGTAATCGGCTCCCACAATGACGGGAATGGTCTGGCCAAGAGCGGGGAATACGTGCTCCACGCAGCTGGTATCTGGCCCGAGTTCGCTCCCGCTTACGCTCATTGCGGGAACGCCCTTCGGAGGAGGATCGTTCATCAGCCAAGACTGTTGTTTGCCGGCGTTCGCGACCTCGCACAGGTAAATCCGCATTCCGGTTTGCAGACTGCGCGTGCTCCAGCGCCCCAAGGCTTCAAAGACGCTGTTTCCCTCCGACAGATTCGCTGCTTCCATCGCCACCGGATACCAAACCACGTGTCCCGCGCCACGCAAAGCGGTGAATGCCCGGCTGATCTGGTCCCAGTCGCTGTGTTTGGCGACGTCCTCGGGCACGCCGATGCGGGTGAGGCGGGTGGCATCGAGCGGGATGGTGCCTTCATAGCGAACGTCCAGTTCGATCTCGCCTTTGGGCGGCACTTGCTTGCGCAGGGTGACGATCGCTTCGGAGAGGACTCCGGTGTGATCGATGTCCGAGGTGTAGGTCTGAGTGAGAAATTCTACCGGCTCGCCCTCAAGGCGGATGGAACGCCAGCCCAGCGTGGAGGAAATTTGCAGCGAGACGTTCTTCTGCGGCGCGCCGCTGTCGTTGCGCAGTGTGATCTTTCCTTCGGCGGCGAAACGCTGCTGCTCAGGCTCGATTTGCACCTTCAGATCGTATTTGGTGAAGGTGAAGGCTGCACGATCGAGGGCGAAGGAGCTCAGGGACAAACCGCAGAGGACGCAGAGCACGCAGAGGAACTTCATGCTTACGTCTTCCGCCTCTGGCGCACGATTTCATAAAGCACCACCCCGGCGGCTACCGAGACGTTGAGCGACGGTACCTTCCCCAGCATGGGAATGGAAACCAGGAAGTCGCACTTCTTGCGCACCAGGTCGTGCAGGCCTTTGCCCTCCGCGCCCAGTACGATGGCGCAGTCCATTTTGTAGTCCAGCGAGTCGTAGTTTTGGGGGCCACGCTCATCCAGCCCAACCGTCCACACGTTCTTCGATTTCAGTTCTTCCAGGGTGCGTGCAATGTTGGTTACTTTCGCGATCGGCAGATGCTCGCTGGCTCCCGCCGAAACTTTGGCCACGGTTTCGGTGACGCCGGCGGCGCGGCGCTCGGGAATGACGACGCCGTCCGCTCCCGAAGCGTCGGCGGTGCGCAGGATCGCGCCCAGGTTGTGTGGATCTTCTATGCCGTCGAGCACTACCACCAACGAGTAAGGGCCGCGTTTGGCGGCCAGGATGTCGTCAAAATCCGTATAGTGCTTGGCAGAAGTTACGGCCACTACGCCCTGGTGGCCGTTGTTTCCCGCCATGCGGTCCAGTTCGGCGCGCGAAAGAAAGCGTACGGCCACGCCCTGGCGGCGGCATTCGTCGATCACCCGCTGCAGGCGCAGGTCGTGGCGCTCCTTGGCGACTCCCACCCATTCGAACGCACGCCCGCGGGCTTTCAGAGCTTCGCCCACCGTGTTGATGCCGTAGATGTAGTTCATGAACTTCCCTAGTGTACTGGAGCAATGTAGGCGCGCGCGTCCTCGCGCATGCGGCATCGTATGGGAACTTGGAGTCGAGACGTGTGACGGCAATGAAGAGGGAGCGCCCGCGCCTACGTCCCGCCGCGTACCAGGGCGAGCGTGGTGACGTCGTTGTAGGTGAGGGCCCGGCCTACATACTGGCGCAGTGTGTCCAGGACCCCGGTGCAGATTTCGTTCGCAGACGGCGGGGCGCCATTCTGCAGATATTGCTTCACCCTGCCCAGGCCGAACTCCTCGCGTTTGCGCCTGCCTTCGACGACTCCGCGGGAAACCAGCAGCATGACAGCCCCCGGCGGCAGCGCGACCATCGGGGCGTCGGTAGTGACGTGGGAAAAGAGTCCCAGGGGGAGCGTGGTGGCGCGGAGTTCGGACACGTCCTCACCTGCGGTCAGCAAGCCGGGGGTGTGGCCGGCGTTCAGGTAGCAGACGATTCCCAGATCCTCGTTATAGCAACCGATAAACGCCGGGCACGATCGCACGCCGCGAGCGGAACTCAAGATTGCGCGATTGATGTCGTGGCACAGCGTGCTCATGGCGTCGGGCTCGTTGATCCCCTCCTGCGAGAACAACTGGGCGCCTCGAGTGCGGAAAGTCTGTTGCGCGGCGGCTACGATGGCGCGGGTAGTCTCAACTGTTCCGGCCACATCGAGCAGCCCGAAAAGCACGCGGTCGTTTCGCACCCGGATGAAGTCGCAGAACTCTCCGCCCTGGCGCACTTCGCAGAAGGCAGCGGCGATCTCCGCATTCTGCAGCTTGGGTGCCTCGGCCTGGCTGCACTTAGCCTCCGGCGATTGGCGGCTTGTAAGGCGCTTCAGCAGGGTGAGCATGGCGCGGCCGGACCGGTGGCCCGGTGCACGAAAAAGTATCACAGCCGGGGTCGGCTGGCCAGTGCAAGCTGCCTTCACTCCGGAATTTCCGGCCGGGCGGTATAATGCCATCCCGGAATGCCTGCTCGTCGGAGCCGGCCCACTTACGTCAATTTTCAGGACTTATAGAAGGAGGCAGGAATCCTCATGGGAAAAAATTCGTTTACTCGCCGTCAATTCATGCAGATCGGCACGGGAGCGGTCGCCGCCGGGGCAGCGGTCAAAGTCACCTTGCTGCAGCCCAGCCTGCTGGCGGCTTCGCCCGCGCCCTACGCGCCCAGCGACACGGTGCGCTTCGCTTCCATCGGCACCGGCATTCGCGGCTGCGAACTGCTCAAGGCCACGCTTCGCGTCCCAGGCATCGAGTGTGTAGCCGCCTGCGATCTGTATGACAGCCGCCACCGCGCCGCCCAGGAAGCTGTCGAGAAACAGGTTCCCACCACCCGCAATTACAAGGAGATTCTCGACCGCAAAGATGTTGACGCCGTCATCATCGCCGTAACCGATCATCAGCACCGCAAAGTTTTCGAGGACGCCTGCGCCGCCGGCAAGGACATCTACTGCGAAAAACCGATGTCGCATACCGTGGAAGACGGCTTCGCCATGATCAACGCCGCCCACAAGGCGAACCGCATTGTGCAGATCGGCAGCCAGCGCGTGAGTTCAATTCTCTACGCCAAGGCCAAGGAGATTTACGATTCGGGAAAGCTGGGCGATGTTTGCTGCATCGAGGCTTACTGGGACCGCAACACCGCCAGCGGCGCCTGGGTTTATCCCATTCCGCCCGACGCCAGCGAGCAGACCATCGACTGGAACACCTTCCTCGACGGCGCTCCCAAGCGGCCCTTCGATCCCATCCGTTTCTTCCGCTGGCGCTGCTTTACCGACTACGGCGAGGGCCTGGCCGGCGATCTTTTCGTCCATTTGATTTCCGGCATTCACTTCATTACCGGCACCAACATGCCGGCGCAGCGGGCGCAGTCCGCGGGCGGGCTTTTCCGCTGGAAAGATGGCCGCGAATTCCCCGACCTGATCGAGACTTACTACGACTATCCCGACTTCCGCGTCAATCTGCGCTGCAACCTCAACAACGAAGGCGGAGAGTTCATCGGCTTCTACGGCACCAAAGGCACGCTGATCATCAAAGACACGACGCTGACCTACACCCCGCAAGATACGCGTCCGCAGCCCGAAGCCTACTCAATCTATGGCTGGCCCGCCGACCTGCGTAACCAGTACCTGGCCAAGTGGCACGAGGAGCATCCGCTGCCTGCCACTCTGGATTTCAAGCTGGACGAAGAATCCGAGGTGTACGCAAATCCTCCGGAATACAACGACGTCTCCGATCACCAGGCTAACTTCTTCAACGCCGTGCGCTCGCGCAAGCCGGTGGTAGAGAACGAAATTTTCGGAAACAATGCGGCGATCGGCTGCCATCTCTCGAACTTTGCGTACGCCAACAAGTCGATCGCGGTGTGGGATGGCGAAGCAAAAAAGATTGTAAAGGGCTAGGCAATTTGCCTTCGTGAACCTTCGTGAGGGCCTTCGTGTCCTTCGTGTGAAGGCCTTTTGCAGCTCCCTGCAGAAAATCTTCACACGAAGGACACCAAACACGAAGGACACCAAGGGTCCACGAAGGTTCACGAAGGGGTTTACGCCGAGGGCTTACCGAGCGGTTCTACGAATGAAACAATGCGGCGAATCGCAGTGTGGGATGGCGAAGCCAAAAAGATTGTGAAGAGCTAGGCGATTTACCTTCGTGAACCTTCGTGAGCGCCTTCGTGTCCTTCGTGTGAAAGCCTTTTTGCACTCCCTGCAGAAAATCTTCACACGAAGGACACCAAGGGTTCACGAAGGGGTTTGTAGAGGAGGATCAGGCACGCCCGCGTCTGCATCGCCCTCTACGCCGCCCGTCCCTCGTCCGCTGAGGGGCCATAGATCGCCGGCACGGACGCGTCATTGAGCCGCAGGTAGACCGTCAACTGCCCGCGATGGTGCGCCAGGTGATTGAAAACCGCGTCGCTGATTACCACATAGCGCGGCTGCTCACTCATCAATTTGCCGCCTGCGAGTAACCGCCACGGCTTCATCAGGTGCTCGTCGGTCGTACCCGCTAAAGCCTGCCGGGCCTCGGCGAGCGATTCGTCGAGCAGTTGGATCAGCCCGCGATTTGTGGTCTGAGCTTGCGGAGTGTAGGGCGAACTGCCCTGCGGCCGCATATCGAATTCATCCAGTTTGATGGTCAAGCCGATCCACGAAGGCATCCGCGCCACCAGCGAAGCCAGATACCCCAGCGGCATGGACCTGGGATGTGGTTTCCAATCATCACGACCCTCCGGCACGCGCTCCAGCGCCTTGCGGGTTGGGACGGCTTCACGCTCCAGTTGCTCGAGAAAGAAATCAGTCAGTTTCATAGCACTCTCCGTAACGCCGGCGTCCCGCCGGCAGCGGTGGTTGTAATCCGTGGCGAGGCCGCGCAAAGCCGGCCGCCATCACGACATCTGCGCAAAACCCACGGTGTTTCCTCCCGGCTCGCGCACATAAATCTCCGTGCTGCCGTAGAAGGTTTTGTGGCGAGGCTTCACCACCGGCGCTCCCGCCAATGCCGCTTCCACCGCGTCAAGATTCTCCACGGTGATAAACAGCACCACCGAATGGCCGGCCAGATCCTGCGCCGCGTCGGGCGATTCGGCCAGCACGCTGGCCCGGGTCTGATACATCACTTCCACGCCGTCTTTCTGCACGCTGGCGAAGATGAGCTTTCCCTCCGGCCCGGGAACCTGGTTTTCGGCTTTGAACCCAAACCGGTCAGTCCAGAACTGGATGCAGGGCTCAACGCTCTCCACCACCAGCACCGGGGTAAGGTGTTTCAGCTTGGATGCCTGGTTTGCGCTCATGGCGTCCTCCTTGAATACAACACGCCGCCACCGGCGGCAAACTCGAACGCGCCGAGCATAACCGGAGAAAGTGTCAGTTTCTGTCAGCAGGAGGAGTAATCAAGTCTGGCCGTGGTTTCGCGGAACGCCCGGCGAAGAAAGACGCCCACCCGGAGTTCAGGGGGGAGCTCAGAAATTGACCGGGGGGCGGTTTGAGAACCCGCTGGGGACGCCCCTAATCGCCCTCTCCGAACAAGACGTGGTAGATCATTCCGCCGAGAATTCCTCCCACGATCGGCGCCAGCCAGAACAGCCAGAGCTGATGCACCGCCCATCCGCCGACGAACAGCGCCTGGCCGGTGCTGCGGGCAGGATTCACCGAGGCGTTGGTGACCGGAATGTCCACCAGGTGAATCAAAGTGAGCGCCAGGCCGATGGGAATGCCGGCGAAGCCCACAGGGGCGCGCTTATCGGTGGCGCCCATGATGATGAGCAGGAAGAAGCAGGTGAGCACGACCTCTGCTACCAGGCACGCCAGAAGGGAATAACCGCCGGGCGAATGCTCGCCGTAGCCGTTGGAAGCGAATCCGTTGGCGAGATCAAACCCTGCCTTGCCGCTGGCGATTACGTATAAAACCCCTGCCGCAGCGATCGCCCCCAGCACCTGCGCCACAACATAGGGCAGGAATTCCTTCACTGGAAAGCGCTTGCCGGCCACCAGGCCGGCAGTGACAGCGGGATTGATGTGGCAGCCGGAAATATGGCCGATGGCAAAGGCCATGGTCAGCAGGGTCAGTCCGAAGGCCAGTGCGACCCCCAGGAAGCCGATCCCCAAATTCGGAAATGCAGCCGCCAGCAATGCGCTTCCGCATCCCCCAAACACCAGCCAGAACGTCCCGAAGAATTCCGCTGCCGCGCGTTTGCCCAGAGTCATGTCGTGCCTCCCCTAGCGAACCGCGCGCAATTTTACACCCGGGTGTCAAGAGGCTGGATCGTTGAGCCGATTCCGGTAGCAGGTCCGTTCGCTCGAAGCGGGGAACCCTGTCCATTCACCGAGCAGGCCAGTTTTGGGGCCCCCCAAAAAGCGGGTGGGAGATGAGCCCCGGCTTGAGGCTCCAGTCTCCCACTCCAATCAGGCAGGGCGCTTGCCGTTCTGCTACCGCACCACCCGGTTCAACAGGCTCGCCAACTGATAGTGGGCCTGAATTTGCCCGCGGTAGCGAGTGCCCGGGGTGTTGTCCAGGCGCTCTCCACCCATCAGGCTCAAGTCAAAGTTCTTGAAAGGAGTGATGGTGAGGGATGGCCCAATCCGTTTCCCCAGAGCGTAGAAGTCGCCATTCTGTAATACCTGGACGCTTCCGTACTGGAACATTCCCTTCGGCATATCGCTGTAGAAGACGCCCGCGCGCACCGGCATCTTCGTAGGCAGGTTGCGGCCCAGGGTGCTGAACCAACCGAAAGTCGGATTGTCGGACGCGCGAGTGAGGGCTTCGAGCGAGAAGTCGTTCACGATCGGCGTCTGGATTTTCTGCCAGCGGAAGGCTTCCCGCGTGTAGCGGATGCCCTGCAGCGAGTTGTATTCTGCCGACAGGTCGCGATTCTTGCCCAGCCTCTTTGCCGCCATGACCTGGACGTAGTTCTCGTCGCCCATGTGCGGCAGGCGGGCAAACACGTTGGGCTGAGTGAAGTCGCCCACGTAGCCGATGGTGACGCTCACGCGGTCGGGCAGATTGTGGCCCAGGCCGGCGTAGGTAAGGCGGTAGCCTTCCAGATAGCCGTCGTTATCGGCGGAGGTAGCTTCGCTGCCGGCGCCGCGGTCGAATTCGATGCCGCCCGCCTGGGCTTCCATGTGGTTTCCGATTTTCTGCCCCAGGTAGAGCGATTTCAGATTAAACGACCACTGGGCATTGTGCAGTCCCAATCCGGTGTAGTCGGTGCTGCTGTTGAAGCCGCGCCCCGACTCTCCGCGAAGCTGCAGGTAGGTTGTGCCGTCACCCACCAGATTGATCTGCATGCGGGTGCTGATCTTGTAGTACTCGTCGCGGGCGGTAACTTTTCCCGGCCCGGAATCGGCGTAGCGGAAGTGGGTAAGGGCGTCGGTGCTGAGGAACTGAACGTGATCCAGCAGAGCGTTCAGGCTGTCGGTGAGTTGTGGGGAATCGTCGGAGGAAGAAAGCGCATAGTTGGAGGCTGCCCGCGCGTCGGCGGACGGGGGTTGGTTGTTGGTGGACTCGCAATAGCTTGCTTGAGGGATGATCGTCATCACACAAATAAGTATCAGAAGAGGTAAAGAATGATTCAGTTTCAAGGTTCACCTTTGGGCAGCGATTCAAAAACGCACAGCTTGCTGCTCAAGGTGCACATCGGCGGGTACAGTCATGGCATGAGGCTTTCGGACATGACCCATGGGCCATTACCGGCGATGCCTAAGGTCACGGGTTGAAGGGAAAGTCGGCCTGCAAGTTGTTGTTTTAAAGCAGCCTGCCTTTCTAGTTAGAAGGCCCCGGTGGCAAGAGCTTTCGCCTTCTCGGCATTACCCCCCAAGAGCGGCGGGCGCGTGGCGGAGTCGGCGCTCCGGCTGGCAGGGCTTCCGTCTGCGCCGAGCTTGAAGTTCGAGACCATTTTCTGCAGGTCCAGGGCGAGGCCGGAGAGGTCCTGGCAGGCCTTGGCCGACTGTTGCGCCCCGTCGGCCGACTCCTTCACCAGTGTGGCGATCTGCTCCATGTTCTGGTTGATCTCTTCTGTGGCCGACGACTGCTCGGTCGCCGCGGTGGCGATGTGAGTGATCATTTCGCCGACCAGTTCGGAAGTGTGAATGATCTCTTTGAGCGAATCACCCGCCTGCGTAGTCGTCTGCACTCCTTCTTCCACCTGGTGGGTTCCGGCCTCCATCGCGGTCACCGCAACCTTGGTTTCGCTCTGCACCTGTTGAATCATCTGCGCGATTTCCTTGGTGGCGGAAGTAGTCCTTTCCGCCAGCTTTCGTACCTCATCCGCTACCACCGCGAAGCCACGTCCCTGTTCGCCGGCGCGGGCGGCTTCGATGGCGGCGTTCAGCGCCAGCAGGTTGGTCTGGTCGGCGATGTCGTCGATCACTCCGATGATGCGGCCGATCTGCTCGCTGCTTTTTCCCAACTCTTCCACCTTCTTGGCGGTAGCGCTCACCGACTGGGCGATGGTTCTCATCTTGCCCAGGGTCTGGTCCACGATGGCGCCCCCCTGCCGCGCCGTCTCCGCCGCCTTACGCGAAGCTTCCGCCGCCCTGCCCGAATTCTCCGAAACTTGCAGCACGGTGGAGGACATCTCTTGCATGGCCGTGGCCACCTGCGCCGTCTGATCTTTTTGAGTCTCCGCTCCGTGCGCCTGCAGAGAGGCGGAGGAGGAGATTTCTTCGCTGGCGCTGGCTACCTGCTCTGCGGTTCCGGCAATGGAGTGAAGGATCTCGGCCAGGTTATTTTTCATGGTGTTCAGGGCGGAGGTCACTTCGCCAATTTCGTCGTCGGCTTCCACCGCCAGGTCCGCCACCGCTAAATTGCGGTCGGCGAGGTCATGGGCCAAGGCGGCGGAAGCTGCCAGGGGCTTGACCACCAGTTTGCGCACCAGGGCGAACACCACTCCGGCGGCGGTCAGCAGGGTCAGAAAACTGATAATAAAAATTGCAACCGAATTTGCCCAGGCTGTGCGCACCAGACCCTCGGTGGATGCTTTCACCACGAAGGCCCCGCGCAAATCCCCGCTCTTCATGCCTTCTTTGGCATAACCAAAGGGATCTTTTTGTCCCGCCGGGCTGCCGTGACACTGCAGGCAATCCTCGGTGAGGCGCACCGGCTGGGCGTAGCGCATCACCTCTTTGCCTCCCTCGTGCGCCCGCTCGGAAAACTCATCGAGCTGGGGATCGCGTTGGAACGCTTCCAGGGCGCGGCGTTCGAATGCGTCGGGCTGGTTTTTGGGATCGCGTGGATTCAGCGAAGGCGTGCGGAACTCCATGTCATGCCGCTGGGCATAGGCCTGGGCCACGCTCCATGCCGCCACCACCGGCACCTGGTTCAGGGTCTTGAACTCGTGATTGGGCACCAGAGTGTCAAGGTTGGCGGAAAACCAGGCGCGGGTGGCGGTCGCCATTCCCGTGATCTGCCGAACCTTGTCGCGGAACGCCTCCTCGGCCTGATCGTTCACTCGCCTTTGCGTAATCCAGAAACTTACGACCGAGGTAATGATCAAGGTGAGGGTGATCGAACCTACGATTTTCTTGGTGAGCTTCATCCCCGTGAACATGGAGGGCCCCCGTCTGAGAGAGAAATCGGCATTGGGAGGCAAACCTTTATCGCCGGAACGACTCGGATGGGAGCATTGCCTGGGCGTTGTGGCACAACGAGCTTGGTCTGCGGGGATTCCGGGTCGTGACTCCGGCGGCCGGGCATTCACGGCGTTGGGTTTGCGCGATTTCCGCGGGTGTTCCAGGACTGGCGTCCTGAGCTATTGGCTGCCGGCCTCTCCGGGGCTTTTAGGTCGTTCCCTTGGGTGTTTTGATTGCCGGAACCGTGGTGACTCTTGCACGGGCGGGGACGCCCGCGCCTACATTGACCGGAAAGTTGTCAAGAGGGGAAATGGCCTGGATTTGGCGTATCTTGTTGCAGCGTTAGGGAATATATTTTGGGTTATAGTGTCCAGATTTTCTATATCTTCATGGTATAATAAGACATATTCAATATTAATTTTGAGCGCGGCCCTTGTGGCCGCGTTTTTGTTTTGGGCTCACCCGCGCCGGGTACAAGTTTTGGGGGGGTACTTGGAAGCCTGAATTTTGCTTGTGCGGTGAGGTGAGGTTGAGTCGGTTTTCGTGGGGGTGAGTTTTTGGGTGAAAGGCAGTTCGCAGTTGTCAGATCGCAGTTCTCAGTTCTTTGGATTCCCGCTCAATAGTTGCGGAGGAAGTCGACGATCTGGCGCTCGGCCCAGAAGCCGTCGTAGCCGTTAGGGGCGGCGATGAAGGAGCAGTGGCCGCCGTCGGGAGTTTCGAGGAAGGTGATGTGAGGGTTGGCGGCGATCTTGCGGCGGGTTTCGGGGAGGATGCGGATGAAGGGATCGTTGGCGGCGTGGAGGATGAAGGTGGGGCGGGCGATGCGGTCCACGAGGTTGGAGGCTGCGGCGCGGGCATAGTAGTCGGCGGCGCCGTCGAAGCCGCAATAGAAGGCGGTGATGCGGTCGTCGAAGTCACGCAGGCTGGCTAAGCCGCGCAGGCGGGAGAGATCGAAGACGCCGGGAAAGTGTCGCGCTTTGGCGCGCATACGGCGAGCAACCTTCCAGAGGAAGTAGCGCTCGTAGAGCCGATTGCTCAGGAGGTGAAGAGCGTCGGAACTGGCGGCGAGGTCGAGCGCGGGGCAGACCGCGGCTGCGGCGCGGAATTGAGGCGGGCCGGCGCCGGCCCACTCGCCGGCGAGTTTCAGCACCAGGTTGCCGCCCATGGAGAATCCGACAAGGGCGAGGCGGGAGATGTGGTCGTGCTCGATGAGGTGCTGGGCGACGGCGGCAATGTCGCCGGAGAGTCCGGAGTGATAGAGGGCGGGAGCGACGTGCTCGGTGCCGCCGCAGCTGCGCTGATTCATGCGCACCACGTTCATGCCCGCGGCCAGGCCCTTTTCGGCGATGCCGTTCATGTACTCCGATTCGCTGGAGCCTTCGAAGCCGTGGATGAGAATGACGGTAAGCGGCGTGCCGCGGTCGGGCTGCCAGTGGCAGTGGCAGAGGACGCTGACCCCGGGCTCGACCGGGATCATGCGGCTGTCGGCGGTCGGCAGGGAGAAGCGGCGGGGGATGAAGAAGCTGGCCAGGGTCTGGACGTGGCCGCCGCGCAGGCCGCGGCGGGGGACGAAATCGCTGCTGGGCAGGTAAGTTTGCTTATCCGGCAAGGTTTGATTTTAAATGTTCCTGTTGATCCTGCCGTAGTGGAGTTTTCATGCCCATCTTCGAGTACATCTGCCAGGAATGCGATCACGAGTTCGAGGCCATTGTGTTCGGCGGCAAGAAAGCCGAATGTCCGAAATGCCACAGCCGCAAGCTGGCGCCGCAGCTTTCGCTGTTTGCGGTGGCGGCCAAGGGATCGTCGAGCAGCGCAGGCGCGGAAGGGTCCGGAGCTTGCGGAAGCTGCGGTGATCCGCGGGGGCCGGGAGCCTGCTCGATGCCAGATCTGGATTAGTAGTTGGTCGTCAGTCGTTAGTCGTTGGTCATTAGTCTTGGGTCGTTGGTCTTCGGTCCTTGGTTGACCCATTTTGTTGTTTTGGCTAAGGAGTAACGACCAGCAGCCAGCGACAGTTCTATAATCTCCCTGCATCTGTCGGAGGTCTCCCCCGATGACCGAGACGATTACGGCCCAGAGTGTTGTGGTTCCGGTAAGCGTTCAGGGTTTTTTCCTGGATGGAAAGTGGGTTGAGGAGGGCGAACCGGTCGAGGTGCACGCGCCTTACGATGGCGCGGTCATCGGACAGGTGGCGCGGGGACGGCGCGAGCACGCGCTGGCGGCGATCGCGGCGGCGGTCAAAGCGTTCGGCACCACGCGCCGGTTGCCGGCTTTTGAGCGGCAGCGGGCGCTGCGGCAGGTGGCGCACAATATCCAGTCGCGCAAGGAAGAGTTCGCGCGCACCCTGGCGCTGGAATCGGGCAAGCCCATCAAGGCGGCGCGGGCCGAGGTGGAGCGCGGGGTCCACACTTTCAACGTCGCGGCGGAAGAGAGCACGCGCATTTACGGCGAGTATCTTCCGCTGGACTGGCAGCAATCGACCGCGGGGCGCTGGGGGATCGTGCGGCGCTTTCCGGTAGGGCCGATCGCGGGCATCACTCCATTTAATTTTCCTCTCAACCTGGTGGCGCACAAAGTGGCGCCGGCGATGGCGGCGGGTTGCCCGATTGTGATCAAGCCCTCGCCGCACACGCCGCTCACGGCGCTGCTGCTGGCTGAGGCGGTGCAGCATGCGGGCTGGCCGGACGGCGGACTAAACGTGGTGCCGCTCAGCAATGAAGATACCGGGGTGCTGGTGACGGACGAGCGGCTGAAGCTGATCAGCTTTACGGGCAGCGCCGCGGTGGGATGGCAGATCAAGAAAAATGCCGGGAAAAAGAAAGTGGCGCTGGAACTGGGCGGAAACTGCGCGGTGCTGGTGCACGGCGACGCCGACCTGGCCTACGCCGCCGACCGCTGCGTGGCGGGGGCCTTCAGCTACGCTGGGCAGGCGGGCACTTCGGTGCAGCGGATTCTGGTGCAGCGCGACGCTTGCGGAAAGTT
>DATJXG010000325.1:0-8813 GCA_035500455.1 Terriglobales bacterium
GTTCCTCAGTCACAACCCAACCCGTTGACCACGCCAGCGCGGTGCAGCAGGCTGTCGTCACCAGCCAGGATCTGGAAACCATTCCGCTGGCTGCCCGCAGCTTTGCCAACGTCGCCTACCTCTCGCCCGGCACCGAGCCAGTGGAGCCTTCCGATCCAACCAAGGCGCGCATCACCGCGGTTTCTACCGGCGGAAGTTCTGGCCTCAACAACGAACTCTCCGTCGACGGAGGCGACAACTCCGACGACTACATCGGCGGCTTCCTGCAGAATTTCTCTCCCGATGCGATCGAGGAGTTTGCCATCCGCACCGCGCAGGAAGAGGCCGATACCGGAGGCACCACCGCGGGATCGGTCGTGATCGCTACTAAGCGCGGCACCAACGAGTGGCACGGCAGTGGCGCGTTTTATGAGCGCGCCGCGTCATTGAACGCGCGTTTTCCGATCGAGAACCCCGCTCCCGATCCCAAGCAGCCCTTCTCGCGGCAGAATTATGTGGCCACTCTCGGCGGACCGCTCAGGAAAGATAAGATCTGGATGTTTTCTTCTTTCGAGTATGTACACGAAAACGCCAGCATCGCCTACAGTCCGGCGAGCCAGGAGCAGTTCAACGCATTGGCGACGCTGGCCTCGGAGGGCCTGATCCCCGGCGCGACCTCGATCGACGTGCCCAGCAGCGTTCCCATTCCTTTTCGAGATTACATGGCCACTACCCGCTTCGACTGGGCGCAGTCGTCGAAGTCGCAATGGTTTTTGCGTGCCGCCGTGGACAACTACATCACGCGCAACGCCCTGGTGCAGCAGGCAACCCTTCCTTCTACCGGCGCCGAGCAGCACAACAACTACATGAACCTGGTGGCCAGCAACCAGTACAGTTTCAGCCCTACCTGGCTGGGGAGTTTCGTCTTCGATGCCAGCGGTCTGCACCTCACCGAAGCGCGCAACTCGAACCTGGGCTTCTCGCTGGCATTTCCCTTCAGTGCGACCTACCAGACCATTTCCGGCTTCGAAACATACGGCGACAATCAGTTTCAGACCGCCATCACCGCGTTCCCGGTTCTGCGCAACCAGGAAAAGTATCAGTTCCGCTATGACGTTACTCACAGCATGAGCAGCCACACTCCGCGGTTCGGAATTAACTTCATCCACGAACCGGTGCTGAGCGGCGCGCTCTCCGGAACCGAAGAGACGATGGTGGTTTTCCCTGAGGACCCGACTTTCTACGTCGCCAACCCCGCCCAGTTCACCGCCGATTACGCGGCCAACGCCACCACTGTTCCCGCCGGCGACGGCAGCTTTTCGCAGAACGTTCAGCGGCTGGGCCTCTACGCGGAGGATTCCTGGCGCGTTACGCCGCGCCTGACTGTGACCTACGGGCTGCGCTACGATACGACCTTCGGGCTGTTCACCGCTTCGGGCCGCTCGCAACTGGAGAATCCCGCTTACCTCACCCTTAAGGCGCTGGAGATTCCGCTGGTTCCCAACGCGCCGCACGACTATCGCAAGGCTTTCGGCCCGCGCCTCGGAATCATCTATTCGCCCGGGCACTCGGGAAACACGGTAGTCCGCGCCGGCTTCGGCATGTTCTACGACGATCTCGCCCAGAACGGCTGGGTCACAGCCCTGCAAGCGGTGAATGCCGCGCCGGGCCCCTGCACGGCTCCCGGCGATGCGGGATGTATTCCCGGTTCGGTGGCCGGCGGGGCGGGCAACATCATCGACTCGAAATACAGAACTCCTTACGCCCTGCACGTCACCGGCGGCGTGCAGCATGCGTTCGGCCACAACTGGTCGCTAAGCGCCGATTTCACTCACGAGGAAGGCAATCACGGCTACCGCGCCTACAACTACACCGCCGGCACAACTTTATTTTCGCCGCTCTATCCCGCGTCCGACACCACCGACCAGACCAACAACGTTCCCGACATAGCTGTCTTCAAGTCAGATAACCGCTCGAGCTATAACGCGCTCTTCGTACACCTGCAGGGAAATGTTTCGCACCGCTTCAGCCTGATCGCCAATTACTCGCTCTCGCGGGCAAAAACCTGGGGATGCGTCCTGGGTGAACTGTTCGACTACGTGAATGGAGTCTGCAATCCGCTGGATCCGTTCGGGCCCGGAGATTACGGTCCTTCGGGCGAAGACGTAACCCATCGTTTCGTTCTCGCCGGTACCTTCCACGCGCCCGGCGGCATCGAACTTACCACCCTTACCCAGGCCGAGGGGGCGCGGCCCATTACGCTCACCACGCCGGTAGATATCAATAACGACGGCGATCCGGGCGACGACCGCGCCGTAATCAACGGCGTGCAATCCAGCATGGACGAATTCCGCGGAACGCCCTACATCCAGGTTGACCTTCGTGTCGGCCGCCCGTTCAAATTCCGCGATCGCTGGATGGTCACGCCCTTCGCCGAGTTCTTCAATCTGTTCAACCGCAACAATCCCGGCGCAAATTACGTGACCGACATTTCCGCACTGCCCAATCCTGTGAACAATCTCGCCAATGCCACTGCTGTCTGCTCAGACCCTCCGGCGTGCACGCAATTCACCCCGATCACGAGCTTCAAACAACTGCTGGTGCCTGCAGGCGGTTTAGGAGATTTCTTCGGCCCGGGAACAACGGTCGGGATTCCGTTCGCCGCGCAATTGGGAGTGCGGGTGAATTTCTAAAGTTCCGCGGGCGGTATTTCGGCGCGGGGGCGTAGCGCCACGTAGGCCCAGCGGCGCAAGGCCTCTCGATCCTGCCCGCGTCGCAACGATTCACCTTCAACGGCGTTGTCATCCCGAGCGCAGCGAGGGATCTGGGTGTTTGCCGGCGGCGGCAAGGTCCATGGCGTCAGCAAGAACCCAGATCCCTCGCTGCGCTCGGGATGACACGATGGCGGGCGGGATGACAACCGGGGAAGGCTTACAAGGGAAGGCGACCCCTCAGGACAGCGTATGCCCGTTTACCGCACCAGCCACTCGGTCACTTCGTGCATTCCCGAGAGCATGGTGGTGTAAGTCATGGCGAGGCACAGGAGCGTCCCAATGGCCGGCAGATACCACCGCGGAGGCCGGCGGTCGCAGGCGGGCTGCTGACCCCACGCAATCAACCGCTTCACCCGCGCATCCACTTTAGCCGCCGGGCTGTGCACCAGGCCGGTAGTGAGTTCCGGCGCCTGGCACATCGCGGAAAAGCGCGACAATTTGATCAGGGCTGAGGCGAGATCCAGCGCTTCCACCAGGCTGGAGACCGCTTCATCATCCGCAGCCATCTCAGTCTCCTGCAACCATGCGTGCTCCAGCGCCGCCATGCCCGGGAACGCGGCAAAGCGCAACAGCAACTTCTTCAGATTGTCGCGCCGCCGAGCATGGACCCACTCGTGCCGCAATGCCGTTTCGATCTCGTCATCCGTTAAGAGTGCGGCGCTGGCTTCCGACAGCAGAACTTTCGGCCGGCGAATGCCGGCGACCGTGAACGCCGGAATCGCGCTGGCTACCCGGAATACCGGCACTGGGCCGCTTCGCAGAACCGTTTCCGCGCCGCGCATCCAGCGGGCCACTACCCTGGTACTCCGCGCCAGCGCTCCCGCCACACGAAACGCTCCCAGCCCCAGAATGAGCAGGCAGCCGATTCCCAGCAACCGCGGCGGCCAACCCAGCGGCTCTTCCACCGAATGCGGCTCCAGCAGCAGGAACGAAGGAACCATGAAGGCACAGGTTACGAGGGCTGCTCCGAGCAAGGGAATCATGCGCAGCGCGAAAAGCAGGCTGGCGGATTGCCTTGCAGTGCACTGCCGGCGATCCCGCGCCAGCACACGCCACGCACTCGCGACCCCCAGAGACAGCAGGCCATAGAGCAGGAAAAACACCGAAGCAGAGAGCAGCAATCCGCGGATCGCGTACATCAGGGCTTCGCCTCCTTGCGCAACTCGGCCTGTTTGCGCTCTACCAGCTTCTGCAAATCGTCCAGCAGTTCGGCATCCTTTTCGCCAAGAATCTCCACCAGATAGGAGAGCGGCAGCGAAGCTCCACCGGTCGCGAACAATTCGCGAATCGCCTCGCCCGCGGCCGCGCGATGCAATTCGTCACGCGAGTAGCGCGGAGCGTAACGGAATGCCTTGCCCTCAGAAACCCGGTCCAGCAATCCCTTGCGGTGCAGGCGGTCCAGCGTGGTCATGATGGTGGTGTAGGCAAGGCCATCCACGCCCGCGTTCAGCATCTCGCGCACCGTACCGCTTCCCAGCGACCATAGCGCCTCCAGCAGCCGCAGTTCCAGCGGCCCCAGCGGCCGCTCGCCGGTCAACCGAAATGAGCCAAGCGTCCTCTTCATTGGTCTCTCGTAAGCTGCGGATTGTACCTGAACCTCGCGGCAAAGCGAACGGCTTTTCAGTGACTCACGAAAAGCATCACCTCGCTGGGGCACCTTCTTGTAACCTGGAGACGGGCTGAGAAACCAGGCACGGCGCGTCCGTCCGGCAGGTGACAAAGCAAATCTCCTGGGATATGATCACTCGTTTCCCGCCGCTTTGCTGGCATCCACGGCGCCATCAGGGAGAGTCTAGTGGGCCCGCTCACGAACGAACGTTCGATCATCACGCCATACCGCAGATATGCTCCTGCAACCCAGCCGCCCGCGCCCTACGAGCCCTACAAATCCACGATCAAGAGGTCGCCTCGCCAGCCGCTGATCTTTCTTCCGCACACGCTGTCGGAGGTTACCGGCCCGCTCTTCGGGGAAGAGACCATCGCCGAAAACGACAATGACCTCACCCGCCAGTACCCCGGCGAACCGCTCGGCGAACGCATCATCGTGACCGGGCGCGTGCTCGATAGCAACGGCCGCCCGGTGCCGCAGGCCTTGATCGAAATCTGGCAGGCCAACGCCGCCGGTCGCTATCTTCATCAGAACGATCAGCACCCCGCGCCACTCGATCCCAACTTCGGAGGCTGCGGCCGCACCCTCACCGACGACACCGGTACCTATCGTTTCGTGACCATCGCTCCTGGCGCGTATCCCTGGTTCAACCACTACAACGCCTGGCGACCGCGCCACATTCACCTGTCGCTTTTCGGCCGGGCTTTCCTTACCCGCCTGATCACCCAAATGTATTTTCCCGGCGATCCGCTGATCCCGCACGATCCGGTATTTAATTCCATCCCGGACGAAAAAGCCCGCAGCCGCATGATCTGTAGTTTCGATATGGAGACGACACAGCCGCAGTGGGCGCTCGGCTACAAGTTCGACATTGTCTTGCGCGGTCCTGAGCAGACACCCTTCGAGACCTGACCGGCAGCCCAGGAGCGACAATCGGCCGCTCCGGAGCGAGGCTTATCATGGACATCATCCCGACGCCATCGCAAACCGTAGGCCCATACTTCCGCATCGGCCTCACTGAAAAATATTCCAAGCCCGGGATCGCCGGGCCGCTCGCCCAGGGAGAGCGCCTCAAACTTGCCATTCGCGTCTTCGATGGCGATAACGAACCGGTCAACGATTCCATGGTCGAAATCTGGCAGGCCGACGCCGCCGGAAAGTACAACCATCCCGAGGATCAGCAGACCCAGGCCGCCGATCCGCACTGCGATGGCTTCGGCCGCATGGGCACCGATGAAGATGGCCGCTGCGAATTTGAAACCATCAGGCCCGGCCGCGTGCCTGGGCCGGGAAATTCGCTGCAGGCGCCGCATCTCAACATCGCCATCTTCGCCCGCGGCATGCTCAAGCAGTTTTACACCCGCATCTACTTCGCCGGAGACCCCGCCAACTCCCAGGATCCGGTCCTGGCCTTGGTCCCAGCCGACCGCCGCGACACCCTGATGGCGCAACCCGATCCCGCGCAGCCGGGTTTATGGCGCTTCGATTTTCATCTTCAAGGGGACAAGGAAACCGTATTCTTCGACGTCTAGCAGGCTGCGGGAATGCGCCCGCGCATGGATTCTAACCCACTCATCGATGAACGACGCTGCCGCCCCATTTTTGCGTCTTTCGTGTCGTTCATTGTCAATCGCTTCTCCCTCAGCCGGAATCGACTCCCGGGTGTGGCCGCCATCGTTCTTCTGTTCCTCGCCGCAGCTCACCCCGGGACCGCTCCCCGGCCCGCCAGCGTGGACGCCTCTCGCATCCTCCACGCCGACGCCGAACCCGGCAGCTGGATGACCCACGGCCGTACATACAGCGAGCAGCGGTTCAGCCCGCTCAAACAAATCAGCGATCACAACGTCAAGCAACTCGCTCTTGCCTGGTACTACGACCTCGATACCCATCGCGGCCAGGAAGCGACTCCCCTCGTGATCGACGGGGCCATGTACTTCACCACCGCCTGGAGCAAGGTCGTCGCGCTCGACGCGGCCACAGGAAAAGTTCTTTGGACCTACGATCCCAAGGTTCCCGGCGCATGGGGTATCAACGCCTGCTGCGACGTAGTGAACCGCGGCCTGGCCGCGTGGAACGGCAAACTCTTCCTGGGCACCCTCGATGGCCGCCTCATCGCCCTCGATGCCGCTACCGGCAGGCCCGTCTGGCAGGCGCTCACCATCGATCGCCATTATCGCTACACCATCACCGGCGCGCCGCGGGTGGTCAAAGGCAAAGTGATCATCGGAAACGGCGGCGCTGAAATGAGTGTGCGCGGCTACGTCTCCGCCTATGACGCCGCCACCGGCAAACTGGCCTGGCGCTTTTACACCGTGCCCGGCGATCCCTCCAAGCGCTTCGAGAGCCCGATTCTCGCCCAGGCCGCCACAACCTGGACCGGCGAATGGTGGAAGTACGGCGGTGGCGGGACGGTGTGGGACTCCATCGTCTACGATCCCGAACTCGATCTGCTCTATCTCGGCGTGGGCAACGGCGGCCCATGGAACGAGCGCATCCGCAGTCCCAAAGGCGGCGACAATCTTTTCGTCGGCTGCGTCGTCGCCCTCAAGCCCGAAACCGGCGAATACGTCTGGCACTATCAGGAAACTCCCGGCGATATGTGGGACTACACCTCCAGCCAGCAGATGATCCTGGCCACGATCCCAATCGACGGCAAGCCCCGCAAAGTATTGCTGCACGCGCCCAAGAACGGTTTCTTCTACGTGATCGACCGCGCCACTGGAAAGCTGATTTCCGCTCAGCCCTACACATTCATCAACTGGGCCAGCGGCGTGGACATGAAAACCGGCCGGCCCATCGAAACTCCCATTGCCAGATATCCTGGCGATGATCCGCCGCCCGTCGTGCCCGGACCGCTGGGCGCGCATAGCTGGCAGCCTATGTCGTACAGTGCGTCGACCGGCCTGGTTTACATTCCGGTGAACGAGGTCGGCTTCAAATACAAGTCTCCCGACCATTTCGTCGAACGCGATTTGTCCCCGAATTACGGCATCGATGTCGTAGCCGCCGGAATGCCCCAGGACCCTGCGATCAAGAAGGCAATTCTCAACACCATCAAAGGCGAACTCGTAGCGTGGGACCCTGCGCGGCAGAAAAAAGCCTGGGCCGTCGAGCGCCCCGGCCCGTGGAACGGCGGTGTGCTTTCCACCGCGGGCAATCTGGTGTTTGAAGGCACAGCCGGCGGCGCTTTCGAAGCCTACCGCGCCGATACTGGAGAAAAGGTATGGTCGTTCGACGCTCAAACCGGCGTGATGGCCGGGCCGGTGAGCTACACAGCCAACGGCGAACAATACGTGGCCGTGCTGGCGGGGTGGGGCGGCGTGTTTCCTCTCGCGACCGGCGAGGTGTCGTTTCGCTCCGGCAGAGTGCGAAATGTCAGCCGCATGCTGGTCTTCAAACTCGGCGGCAAAGCGAGTCTGCCTCCCCTCCCGGCATTTCAGGAGATGCCGCTCGACCCTCCTGCCTCCACCGCCGGCTCCCAACAGATCAAAAGGGGAGAAGCCCTCTACCAGCGTTTCTGTGCCGGGTGCCACGGAGACGTGGCCGTGAGCGGCGGGGTCCTCCCCGATCTGCGTTACTCGCCAACCCTTGATAACGAACAGTGGTTCAGCATCGTGCGCGGCGGAACGCTTACGTCGCTCGGAATGGTTTCGTTCGCGAAAGAACTCTCCAAGCTCGACGCGCAGGCCATCCGCGATTATGTAATCTTTCGCGCCAACCAGAGCAAGACCCGCGCCGAGGGCGGAGTCGCCAAGCCAGGCCGGCACTGAACCGTTGATGTACGGTTTCGCTAGCTTGAGAGGGGGAGGCCTTTAGTTCCCGGAGTCCTGGGTAGCGCGCTGGCCGCGCAGTTCGACCAGGAATTCATCCTGGTTCAGCGATTCGTGGTGACGCAGCAGGCTGAGCAAGGGATCCTCGGGAACGGCCGGCAGCGGCTCGAGCGCACGGCGAGCGCCCTGCGCCAGCCGCGCCGGTATCAGCGAAAGCTCGGGCACGGTCCCACCGCTGCTGCTCAGCAGCTCGATAAACCGGCGCACCTGTTCGCTCTGCTCCCCGGTGGCGGCGGCGAACTCCAGGCCCATGCCAAACCCGGGATGCATCACCCGCACCGTACCCTGCACTTCAATTTCCTGTCCGCCGGCTTTCAGATGCAACACCGCGCCGGCGAATTCGGGGAGGGGAGATTCGGTTTCCACATAGCATCCGCCCAGGCTCATGTCGGTGAGCCTGCATGGCAGCTCCGGCTCCAGCTCTTCCGATTGGGCAGTGTGGGTGCTGTTCTCAACCCATTCCTTGGTTCGGCGCATAGGCCCTTCCGCCAGATCGGCAAAGCGGATTCCCGCTTGCCCGTTGGGGTTGGCCCAGGCCACTTCGCCGCGTCCCTCCACCGGCATGCCGTCGGGAAGCCCAAAGCGGAATCCCACTGACGCGGCCGGGCACAGCGGTCTGGC
>DATJXG010000326.1:0-6526 GCA_035500455.1 Terriglobales bacterium
CGCGACGGCGAAGGTTTCGACTCCGACTGGAACAGCCGTGGCACGATCATCCAATACAACTATAGCCACGACAACGACGGCGGCTTTCTGTTGATTTGCGATGACGGCAGCCAGAGTGCGAAAGAGAGCGCGGGCAACAGCGGCACCATCGTGCGTTACAACATCAGCCAGAATGACCATCACCGCGGCATTAATATGGCCGGGCCGGTAAAGAACTCGCTCATCTACAACAATACATTCTACGTAGGCAGAGGCGAAAAAGTCGGGCTGGTGCTGCACTCGAACTGGAGCGGCTGGGCCGACGGCACGTTTTTCTACAACAACATCTTTTATGTGGACGGCGCGGCCGATTTTTCTTATGGGGCCTCGCGGGCAAAGGATGGCGAGTATGCCACCGCCCCCGGCGCCGGCAAGAGCAGGAACAACGTTTTCGACTCGAACGTTTATTTCGGAAATGTGAAGCCGGCGGATGACGCGCACGCCCTGACCAGCGACCCCATGTTCGCCGATCCTGGAGGAGCGGCCGTGGGGCGCGAGTCGGCAATGGCTTATCGCCTGCGGGCGGGATCGCCGGCGAGAGATTCCGGGAAGGTTATTCCGGATAACGGTGGCAAGGACTTTTTTGGTACAGTGGTGCCCGCCTGCGGCGGGGTGGACCGCGGCGCGGTGGAAACGGTGTGCCAAAATCAATCACGGTGAAAACAACCATTTGTCGTCCTGAGCGAAGCGAAGGACCCATGCAGTTTGGCTGGCGCCTCGCAGGTTGCACGGGTGCTTGGCTTCGCTCAGCATGACAATTCATTTGGTAACGCAAGAGCGCAATCATCCTGATCAACAATGCACCGGAGCGCCATGAATTCAATTCGAACCTGCACACTCCTTATCCTAGCGACGTTGTTCGTTTCCACGCTCGCTGCCGGCCAGGGGTTCTCCCCTGACAAAATGGACAACGTGCTCTACGGTGTTGCCTATTACACCGAGTACATGCCTTACGAGCGCCTGGATAAAGATGTCGAACTCATGCAGCAGGCGGGCATCAGCGTCGTGCGCATCGGCGAATCGAGCTGGGGGCTGTGGGAGCCGGAAGATGGCCGCTTCGAATACGCCTGGATGGACCGCGTGGTCGATCGCATGCACAAGGCCGGGATCAAAGTGATCATGGGCACGCCCACGTACTCCATTCCCGCGTGGATGTATAAGGAGCATCCGGAGATCGTAGTCACCAAACTGGGCGGGGAGAGAGTGGAATATGGCCTGCGCCAGAATGTCGATCTGCTGAATCCCACCTACCGCTTCTATTGCCAGCGGGTGATCCGCAAGATCGTGGAGCATTACAAGGACAATCCCGCGGTGATCGGCTATCAGATCGACAACGAGACTTCCTCGGCCGAGGCTGCCAATCACGACGTGCAGGTCGGCTTCGTCGATTATCTGCGGAAAAAATTCAAGACTATCGACGAGCTTGATAAAGACTGGGGGCTCAACTACTGGGGCCAGCGCCTGTATCACTGGACGGAAGTGCCGCCGCGCGACGGCATCATCAATCCCGGCTGGAAGCTGGAGTGGGAGCGCTATCAGCAATGGATCACCACCGATTTCCTGGCGTGGCAGGCGTCCATCGTCAATGAATACAAGGGGCCGAGCCAGTTTGTGACTCACGATCTTGCCGGGCCGCCGCGGCCGCAGGTCAACGAGCTTGACATCAGCAAGTCGCTCGACATCGCGGCGGTGAATCCTTACCACGGCACGCAGGATGATTTCGACGGCCTGGGATCGAGCCTGCCCGGCGACTACACGCGCTCGCTCAAGCGCACCAACTATCTGGTCACTGAAACCAATGCCCAGACCATCGGGTGGGATTCGAAGTCGCAGTTTCCGCCATACGATGGCCAGCTTCGCCTCGACGTGTACACCCACCTTTCCTGCGGCGCCAACATGGTGGAGTACTGGCACTGGCATTCCATCCACTATGGCCAGGAGACATATTGGAAGGGCGTGCTCTCACACGATCTCGAGCCCAATCGCGCCTATGCCGAGGTGAGCCGCACCGCGCACGAACTGGAGCGCGTCGGGCCGCACATTGTGGACCTGAAGCGGCAGAACAAAGTTGCCATCCTGTACAGCAACGATTCGCGCTACGGCATAGAGTTCATGAAGTTCAGCGACAAGGAGAATTACGGCACGCTGCTGCGCCAGATGTATGGCGCGCTGTATCAACTCAACGCCGGGGTGGATTTCGTTTTTCCCGACAACACCGACCTTTCGCAGTACAAGGTGATCGTGGTGCCCCCGCTTTACGTAGCCAGCGACGAATTACTCAACCGGCTTGCCGATTACGTGCACGGTGGTGGGAACCTGGTGATGGCCTTCAAAAGCGGATTCACCAACGAGTTCGATACGGTTCGCTGGACCATGGCGCCCGGCCCGTTGCGCCAGGCTGCAGGATTCCGCTATCAGGAGTTCTCCAACCTCAAGGAGCCGCTGGCCTTGAAGGGCGATCCCTTCAAAGTTGGCGGCGCCGACAACAAGGTCTCCGATTGGGCGGAGATGCTGATTCCGGAGGGGGCGCAGCCGCTGGCGTTTTACGACCATCCCTTCTTTGGGAAATATCCCGCCATCACGCGGAATAAATTCGGCGCCGGCACATTGACCTATGAAGGCACCGTGCTCTCCGATAAGCTGCAAGCTAAGGTGATGGCCGACGTTCTGCAGCTGGCGGGACTCTCTGGAACCGACCAGCAGCTGCCGGCGCCGGTTCGTGTGAAGCATGGCATTAACCGCAGCGGCAAAACGATCCATTACTACATGAACTACTCCAGCGATCCGCAGACGTTTACTTACGCCTACGCAGCCGGCGAAGATCTGCTGACGCGCAGCGCGGTTTCTGGCTCACAAAGAATCACGCTGAAGCCGTGGGACCTGGCGATTATCGAGGAAAAATAGCGGCATGAAATTCTTTGCCCGGACGACCTGTCTCTTTGCAATTCTTCTGTTCTTCTTTTCGTCAACTGCTCTGGCTGATCCGGTCCTTCCCGGCCTGTTTGGCGACCACATGGTGCTGCAGCAAGGGCGGGAGGTTCCTGTCTGGGGATGGGCCGATGCCGGCGAGAAGATTACAGTCACCATCCTCGACGCAGCACGCAGCACCACCGCTAAGAGCGACGGCAGCTGGAAAGTGGAACTGCCCGCCATGAAAGCGGGCGGACCGTTCGTTCTCAGCATTCAGGGGAAGAAGACGATCTTGCTCAAGGACGTGATGGTGGGAGAGATTTGGGTCTTCTCCGGCCAGTCGAACATGACCTTCGCGCTGAGCGGCGCGGAAAATGCCGCCACCGAGATTCCCGCCGCCAAGTATCCGGAAATTCGACTGTTTACCGTCCCGGAGAAAAGCACGCTGGAAACCCAGAAAAACGTTAGCGCCGGCTGGGAGGCCTGCACTCCCGACACCGCCGAAGACTTTTCCGCGGTTGCCTATTTTTTCGGGCGCGATCTGTACAAGCAGCTGCACGTGCCCATCGGCCTGATTCACAGCTCGTGGCCGGGAACCTCGGCGGAAGACTGGGTGATTCCCGGCTCGCTGCAGGGCAACCCTGAGCTGGAGCCGATCCTGCAACGCTGGGACGCGGCTCCGCCCCCGGTCAAGCAACTGGCATTTCATCCCGCTGAAATCGATCTGGAGTTCGATAGCTTTGAGCTAATCAAGCCCGGGGGCGAAGCCGTTCCCTTCAGCGATTTCGACAATGGCACCATCGTCAATTCGCTTCACGGCCTCTGGACCTACGACTGGAGCGCCGCGCCCGGCGCAGTGTTCGATTTGGCCCAGCCGGGTTACGGCGGCAGCGGGTATGCGGCCCGAGTTTCGGGATCGATGGCCGCGAATGACGGCCCCATGCTTCGCACTTCCCTGAGCCCGGGCTGGTCGCCCGCCGACCTGAGCACCTTCGCCGGCATTCGCTTCCGCTATCGCGGCAAGGGGCAATTCGCGCTTCGCACTCTGCAGCCCAGCATCTACGACTTCGACGACTACTCCAGCAAGCCCATGGTTGCATCCGACGAATGGCAGAGCACGACCGTCTGGTTCAAGGACCTGAGGCAGGCGGGATGGGGCATTCCGGAGGATTTCACGCCGCAAGCGCTTTCCGGGTTTGCCCTGGAAATCCAGCAGCCGGACGGCTTCCAGATTCCGCCCTCCGGATTGTTTGACGGCATGATTGCTCCGCTGATTCCGTTTTCCATTCGCGGCGCGGTGTGGTACCAGGGCGAGAGCAATGCCCCCCACGCTTACCAGTACCGCACGCTGCTGCCGGTGCTGATTCGCGGCTGGCGTCAGGCCTGGGGAGAAGGAGACTTTCCGTTCCTGGTCGTGCAACTTCCCAATCACGCTTCGCGGAAGCTGGAGCCGGGAGAGAGCTGGTGGGCGGAGATGCGCGAGGCGCAGTTGATGGCTCTGCGCCTGCCCAACACCGGGCTTGCCGTCACGATCGATGTGGGCGAGGCCGATAACGTTCATCCCCACAAGAAAGCCGAGGTCGGGCAGCGCCTGGCGCTGTGGGCGCTGGGCACTACGTACAAGAGGGATATTGTTTATTCCGGGCCACTTTATGCTTCGCAGGCAATTGAAGGGGGCCGCATTCGCATCCGGTTTACGCACACGGGCGGGGGGCTGGAGGTTCGTGGAGGCGCATTGCGCGGGTTTGCCGTTGCCGGCGCCGACAAGGTTTTTCATTGGGCCGATGCGGCGATCGATGGCGACAGCGTCATCGTTTCGAGCGCTGCGGTTCCGGCCCCGGTTGCGGTTCGCTATGCCTGGGCCGACAATCCTGATTGCAATCTGTACAACAAGGAAGGCCTGCCGGCCTCCCCGTTCCGCACCGACGACTGGCCGGTCAGCACGGTGAATGACAAGTAGCGCTCTGCGCCCTCGGCGGCAGTTCTTTCCGTCCTCGGCGTTTTCAGGTTTTTGCCGGCGGAGGCACAAGCCTTAAATCGCCGAGGCCGCGGAGGAACGCCGAGGGCGCCGAGAAACGCTGCCGAAATCGGGGAGGTGAATCTTACAGGCTTTCTGTGGCATCATTATGTAAGCTATGGCTAAGATCCTGATCCCTACTCCCCTGCGCCAGTATGCCGGCAAGCAGGCTGCGGTTGAGGTGAATGCGGCGACCATCGGCGAGGCGCTCTCCGGCTTGGTGGCCGGGCATCCCGACCTGCGCCGTCATCTTTACACCGACGAGGGCAAGCTGCGCGCCTTCGTCAACGTCTATCTCAACGACGAAGACGTGCGCTACCTGCAGAAGGACGCCACCGCGGTGAAGGACGGGGACAGCATTTCCATCGTGCCGTCGATTGCCGGCGGCAGGCAGAATTGATGATTGTTGATTGTTGATAGTTGAATGAAAACCTTCTCTCCATCTCGCTGTTGTCGCCCTTCTTGTTGTTGCCGGTAGCTTTGGCTGTTCGCTCGCGAAAAAATCAGCAATCAGAAATCAACAATCAGGAATGAGGTTTTTATGCCTACCATTACCGAAGCCAAGCCCGAAACGGCAAGCCTGAGCAACGACGAAATCCTGCGCTACTCGCGCCATCTGATCATGCCCGAAGTCGGCATGGAGGGGCAGCAGAAGCTGAAAGCGGCGCGGGTGCTGTGTGTGGGCGCGGGCGGGTTGGGCTCGCCGCTGGCGCTGTATCTGGGCGCTGCGGGCGTGGGAACCATGGGCATTGTGGATTTTGACGTGGTGGATTACACCAACCTGCAGCGGCAGATCATCCACTCTACCGCCGACGTGGGCCGCAAGAAACTGGATTCGGCGGCGGAGAAGCTGAAGGCGATCAATCCGTTCCTCAACATCCGCAAGTTCGACACGCGCCTCAGCAGCGAAAATGCCCTTGAACTGTTCAAGGAGTTCGACATCATCGCCGACGGCACCGACAACTTTCCCACGCGCTACCTGGTGAATGACGCCTGCGTGCTCACCGGCAAGCCGAATGTGTATGGCTCCATCTTCCGCTTCGAAGGGCAAGTCAGCGTGTTCGCTACCGAAGACGGGCCGTGCTACCGCTGCCTGTATCCGGAGCCGCCACCGCCCGGCCTGGTGCCTTCCTGCGCCGAAGGCGGCGTTCTGGGGATTCTGCCCGGCCTGGTCGGCGTGATGCAGGCTACTGAGGTCATCAAGCTGATTCTCGGAAAAGGCGAACCGCTCATCGGCCGGCTGCTGCTGGTGGACGCGCTGTTAATGAAATTCCGCGAACTCAGGCTGCGCAAGAACCCGGACTGCCCGGCGTGCGGCACGCATCCCACCATCAAGCAGCTGATTGATTACAATGAGTTCTGCGGAATTCGCGGCGAGGAGAAACCGGTGGAAGCCAACGTCCCTGAAATTCAGGTGGAAGAACTCAAGCGCAGGCTGGACGCCGGCGAAGACATCTTCGTGCTCGACGTGCGCGAGCCTCACGAATACCAGATCGCCAACCTGGGCGGATATCTCATTCCGCTGGGCGATCTGCCCAATCGGGTGAATGAACTCGATAC
>DATJXG010000327.1:0-11600 GCA_035500455.1 Terriglobales bacterium
CCGAAGTTGTTGTCCTTCGAGTCGTTGATCTTGCCCAGAACGATGGCGCCTTCTTCTCCAGCGTTCTCGGAGATCTGACGCAACGGCTCCTGCAGGGCGCGCTTCACGATGTTCACGCCGATCTGCTCATCGCCCTCGACCTTCAGCTTGTCGAGTGCCGCGACGCAGCGGGCCAGGGCCACGCCGCCGCCGGGGACAATGCCTTCCTCGACTGCCGCGCGGGTTGCGTGCATGGCGTCTTCGACACGAGCTTTCTTCTCTTTCATCTCGGTCTCGGTCGCCGCGCCTACCTTGATCACAGCCACACCGCCGACCAGCTTCGCCAACCGCTCCTGCAACTTCTCGCGGTCGTAGTCGCTGGTGGTCTTGTCAACCTGGCTGCGAATCTCGCGCACCCGGCCTTCGATCTCCGCGTGCTTGCCTTTGCCTTCGACCACCGTGGTGTTGTCCTTATCGATGGTGATCTTCTTGGCCTGGCCGAGATCGCTGACCTGCACGTTCTCGAGCTTGATGCCCAGGTCTTCCGTGATGGCCTTGCCGCCGGTGAGAATCGCGATGTCACCCAGCATGGCCTTGCGGCGGTCGCCGAAGCCGGGCGCCTTGACGGCGGCCACTTGCAGCGTGCCACGCAGCTTGTTCACTACCAGGGTGGCAAGAGCTTCGCCCTCAACATCCTCAGCGATGATGAGCAGCGGCTTGCCGCTCTTCGCGATCTGCTCGAGCAACGGCAGCAAATCTTTCATCGAGCTGATTTTCTTCTCGTGGATCAGGATGTAGGCGTTCTCCAGCGCAGCTTCCATGCGCTCGGGATCGGTGACGAAGTAAGGAGAGAGATAGCCGCGGTCGAACTGCATGCCCTCGACCACATCCAGCTGCGTCTCCAGCGTCTTCGACTCTTCCACCGTGATCACGCCATCCTTGCCGACTTTCTTCATCGCCTCGGCAATGATCTTGCCGATGGTTTCGTCGTTGTTGGCGGAAATGGTGCCGACCTGGGCGATCATTTCTCCGGTTACGGGCTTGGAGAACTTATCGAGTTCGCCCTTGCTGCGCTCGCCGGTTTTGGGGTCGATGGCGCCGCAAACCGTGTTAATGGCCTTCTCGATGCCGCGCTTCAGGGCCATGGGGTTGGCGCCGGCGGCAACCGTCTTCACGCCTTCGCGGAAGATGGCCTGGGCCAAAACGGTGGCGGTGGTGGTGCCGTCGCCGGCTACGTCCGAGGTCTTGGAGGCGACTTCACGAACCATCTGGGCGCCCATGTTTTCCTGGGCATCGCGCAGCTCGATTTCCTTGGCTACGGTGACGCCGTCCTTGGTGATGGTCGGCGAACCGAATTTCTTTTCGATAACCACATTGCGGCCCTTGGGGCCGAGTGTAACCTTCACAGCGTCGGCCAAAAGATTAACGCCGCGGAGGATCGCCTGCCGCGACTCTTCTCCGTGTACGATTTGCTTTGCCATATTCTTCAATCTCCTTAGTAGTCAGTGGCCGGTGGTTAGTGGCTAGTCACTTCTCCACCAGCTGGTACTGGAATTTTGGTTGCAGCAAGGGTGATCCGGGGCTGGTGCGCAGTTGCGAGCCACTAGCCACTGATCACTAGCCACTACTTCCGCGAGCCGGCCAGTTCCTTCTTCGCCGGGGCTCCGGTCAGCACGCCCAGGACTTCTTCTTCGCGCATGATGACGAGTTCTTCGCCGTCGATCTTGATTTCGGTGCCGGAGTACTTGCCGAACAGGATGCGATCGCCCTCTTTCAGTTCCAGGGGGATGACCTTGCCGTCTTTCTCGGATTTGCCTTTGCCAACGGCGATGACTTCGCCCTCTTGCGGCTTGTCTTTGGCGCTGTCGGGGATGATAATTCCGCCGCGGGTGGTTTCAGCTTCCTCCACGCGTCGTACCAGAATGCGGTCGTGGAGAGGGTTAAATTTCGTGGCCATACTTGCGACTCCTTTCGTACGGTTTAGGGGTTAGAATTGGGTTGATTGCAGGGAACTGCATAACCAGTGTACACCTGCTAGCACTCTTTGAGTGTGAGTGCTAATTTAAAAAATCGATACCGGGCTGTCAAGAGGGATCGGCTTAGTCGTCAGTAAAATGTTTGTATGCAATAACTTACATCTGATTTGAGGGAGCCATGAAAAAACTCCTGTTGTTGCTCTCGATTCTTATTTTGGCGGGAATGGCGTTCGCGCAGGATGGTTTGTCGTTGGTGAACTTCCTGGTAGTCCGGGATTCCGACGGCAAGCCAATCCGCAATGCCGCGGTGGTGCTGCATCCGGTAAAGAAGAACGGCAAGCAGGAGCGCGGCGGCCTGGAACTGAAATGCGATGCCGAGGGCAAGGCCAACTTCGACGGCGTGCCCTATGGCAAACTGCGCATCCAGGTGCTGGCCCAGGGCTTTCAGACCTACGGGGAGGATTTCGAGATTGCTGAGCCGGCGCGGGAGATCAAGATCCGCATGAAACGGCCGGTGGGCCAGTATTCGATCTACAGCGACAAGAACAATGACAAGAAAAACGACGACGCCAAAAGCGATGGCGGAGATGACAAGGGAGATGACAAGAAAGATGATGCGCAGCCGAAGGACGCCAAGCCGCAGTAGAAGAAATTGGCGATTGCCGATTTGCAATTGGCAATTTTCGATTGCTGATTGAAACCCGGGCGGGCTCAGGTGTGAAATCAACAATCAAAATCATCAATCAAAAATTGAAAATCGCCAATCGCAAATCGACAATTCCCCATGGACTATCTACTCAAAACCGAACCTTCCGAATATTCCTTCGCCGATCTGCAGCGCGACAAGTCCACCATCTGGGATGGAGTTTCCAACCCGGTCGCGCTGAAAAACCTGCGCGGCATGAAGGCGGGTGAACGCCTGGTGATCTACGAGACCGGCGATCACAAGAGCGCCGTCGGCACGGCGACCGTCGTATCCGTCGATGCCGAAGATCCAAAGAATCCGCAAGTGAAAATCAAGATGGACAAGCCGCTGGCGAAAGCGGTGACGCTGGCCGAGGTCAAAGCCAACAAGCTGTTCGCCGATTCCCCCCTGGTGCGGCAGGGCCGCTTGAGCGTAGTGCCGCTGACAGCGGCGCAGTACGCATTCCTTACCGGCGACTAGCACTCGAACAGTATCGCCCTGTCATCCCGACCGGAGCCGGAGCGAATGCGACGGCGGAGTGGAGGGACCTGCTTCCTGGAGTCTTGCCGGGGTACCCCATTTCTCGCGCGCCCTTTGCGCGAGAAGTGGGGTACCTGCGACTTGGCACTATTCCGGAATCATCCCGATCGTCTGCAGCCACGTCTCCACCAGTTGCGGCCATCCCGTAATCGGGAGCTTCGTGCGCCGCAGCCCAAAGGCATGCCCGCCATGCGCATACAAATGCATCTCGACCGGAACCTTAGCCTTTTCCAGCGCTGCGTAATAAACCAGCGAGTTCTTCACCGTGTCGATCGGGTCATCTTCAGCCTGCAGCAAAAACGTAGGCGGTGTCTGGCTGGTGACAGGAACTTGCGGATTCAGCTCAAAATTCCTAGAGGTATTCTCCAGCATATGTCCGGGATAAATGGCCACCGCAAAATCCGGGCGGCAGCTTTCTTTGTCGGCCGCATCTACAGCCCGATATAGACGCTTGAAGTGCGTGCTCATTGCCGCCACCAGGTGCCCGCCCGCCGAAAATCCAAGCACACCGATCTTGTGCGGATCGATATGCCACTCCGCGGCGTGAAAGCGCACTAGCCCCAGCGTCCTCTGCGCATCTTCCAAGGCCATCGGTGATTTGGGATACGGCCCCGATCTCGGAAACAGTCCATCCCCCGGAACACGATACTTCAACAGCACACACGTGATGCCCCGGGAGGTCAGCCAGTCACAGACCTCCGTACCCTCAAGATCGATGGCCAGAACCCAATAGCCGCCGCCCGGAAACACGACGACCGCAGCACCCGTATTCTTTCCCTTTGGCGAGTAAATCGTCATGGTAGGTCGCGAGACCTGGCCCACGCCAACCACCGGCCTGCCCGCAACCAAAAGGTCCGTACTCGTCGCAACGACCTCCGGCCCCGCGACCGCCACCGCATCAGGCGCTGCCCCCGGCCATATCGGCACTTGCGCATGTCCCGGAGATGGCTGCCAGGCAGGCGTCTGTGCGCTCAGAATGCCGGATGCAAACACAAAACAGAGACTAAAGATCAACGGTTTCATCACAATCCCCACAGTGGAGCAGTTCAGATGTTATGAGTCGGACGAATTCTGCGGATGCGCATCCCTCATCTCTTCATTTCTTCGGAATGCGGCTCGAGATTCGTGCTGACCGGGGTTCGCACCGCTGGAGCTGATGATTCAGGGGATGAGCGGCATGTTCTGCATCGGCGTGTAGCAGAGGTTCTCCAGAGCCTCACCAGCTTCTCACTGATCGGGGGCTCGCAGGTTTACTACAAGGCTTCTCATAGCTGCCGCGAATGCGCCGGATCCTTCCGCTCAGCCGTCGCCGCGCTCCGGCTCCGGTCAGGATGACAGGTGAGATCGGAAAAACCTCTTCATGAACTACTCCCCTCTTACTTTGCCCCCGCGCCCATTCCGCATTTTGTCCTCCTGCGGATGCTTCCCGAGTTTCGTAACGCCCTCCCCTATCCACGACTCCCTTTGCAGTACAATCCCCTGTTCGTCCAAAGTAAGAGACTTCCCGGTTGCCAGAAAAAGGAGCCCAAAGAAAATGGGGAATGCTTGTCGATGGCTGGTGGCGCTCACGATGTTGGCCGCACCTCTGGCGGCATATGCGCGGTCTGCCGAGTTGCGGGTGAAAACGCACTCCGGTGAAGTTGAGGGCAAGCAGATGGGCCCGGTGCGCGCCTTCCTGGGCATTCCCTATGCCGCGCCCCCGGTCGGCGACCTGCGCTGGAAGCCGCCGATGCCGGCCACCAAGTGGAAAGGCGTGCGCCAGGCCACGGAATTCGGCGCGCGTTGTATGCAGTCCCCGGTATTCAGCGACATGGTGTTCCGCGACCCCGGCCTGAGCGAAGACTGCCTCACCCTCAACGTCTGGACGCTTGCCAAAGATGCCAAAGCCAAGCTCCCGGTGATGGTGTGGATCTATGGCGGCGGATTCGTCGCTGGCACGACCTCCGAGCAGCGGCAGGATGGAAGCGTGCTCGCGCAACAGGGCGTGGTCGTGGTGTCGATGAATTACCGGCTGGGCATCTTTGGCTTCTTCGTGCACCCGCAACTGGCGGCGGAATCGGGTCGCAACTCCGCCGGCAACTATGGCTTGCTCGATCAGGTGGCGGCTCTGCAGTGGGTGCAGGACAACATCGCGGCGTTCGGTGGAGATCCCTCGAACGTGACCATCTTCGGCGAAAGCGCGGGATCATTTTCAGTGAGCGCCTTGATGGCTTCTCCGCTGGCGAAGGGCTTGTTTCAAAAAGCGATCGGCGAAAGTGGAGCCGCGTTCTTCAGCAGCGGCCTGCGCTTCGAGCCGCTGGCGGAACGCGAAGAAAAAGACTCCAAGCTTGCGGGCGCCACTCTGGGAGCGAGCGCGTTGCCCGAACTGCGCGCCATCCCTGCGCAGAAGCTGCTCGACGCCTTCTTCAAACCCGGCGGCGGCTTCGATTTCGGCCCTGATATTGATGGATATTTTCTGCCGCAATCCGCGGCCGAAATCTTCGCCGCCGGCAAGCAGAACGACGTTCCCCTGCTGGCGGGATGGAACCGCGACGAAGGCAGCTCTGACCTTGCACAGAAGCCTACGTTGGAGAGCCTGAAGGCGGAGGCGCAGAAGGACTTCGGCGACAAGGCGGAGGAGTTCTTGCGCCTCTATCCGGCAAAGACGGATGCAGAGGCCGTACGCGCATCCGAAGATCTCGCCGGCGACCGCTTCATCGCCTGGTCGGCTTGGCGATGGATGGAAGCGCAGTCGAAAACCGGCAAACAGCCGATGTACCGCTATCGTTTCGACATGAGCCTGCCGGGCGACGTGGGCGAAGCCCAGCTGGGTGCGTACCATTCGGCGGAAATCGAATACGTATTCGGCCAGCTCGATTCCAAAGCCCATCGGCAGTGGCGTCCCGAGGATCGGCGGCTCAGCCTGGAAATGCAGAAGTACTGGGCGAACTTCGCGCGCAACGGCAATCCCAATGGCCCCGGCTTGCCGCAGTGGCCGACCTATGACGCCGCGAGTGGCTGGCAGGTGATGCACCTGGGCGAGCAGCCGGAAGCCCGCAAAGACAATCTGCGGGAGCGCTATTTGTTCTTAAGCACGGTCTGGGAGAAGTAGAGAGCGGTCCCGAAGGGAATCTTCGGAGGCCCGCCAAGGGAATGGGCTAGAATTAGCCCAGCGAGGTGATCATGGCGCAGATGACGCCTGAGGTTTCCAAGCTGCTGGAACAAGCGTTGGCGCTCTCTCTCGAAGAGCAGGAGGCGCTGGCGGATTCGCTGATCTCCAATCTCGGCGGCAAAGTAGAGGAAGGCTTGGAAACTGCCTGGGAAGCCGAGATCGCGAAGCGAGTCGAAGAACTGGACTCTGGGCGCGCGAAGACGGTCTCATGGGAGCAGGTCCGCAAGAGCAATTTGGCGAAGCTGACCGATGCCCAGTAGCCGTGCCGAATTTCTCGACGTCGCCCGCGAAGAATACGACGCCGCCTTCGATTGGTACTTGGGGCGTAGCAAGGATGCGGCGCTAAGGTTCGATGCCGAAGTGGAGCGGGCAGTCTCGCAGATCATCCAGGCGCCCCGCCGATGGGCCGCCGGCCCAAGACATACTCGCAGGTTTCTGCTGAAACAATTTCCATTTCTTCTGATTTATCGCGAGCTACCTTCAGGAGACATTCAGATCATCGCAGTTGCTCACACCAGCCGAAAACCGGGATTCTGGAAACAGAGGATTTGAGAAAGCGCAGCAGGGCCGATGCCGGTGACCGGTCCAAGCCCCGCTGGGGGGTTGATGGTTGCTCTTATCTGAGCCGCTGAACCGACGCCGGGTGCCCCATGTCTCGCCGGTTTTGCTAGAGATGGGCTTCGCTTAGAATCCGTCTTTGACGTTGGCTTTGCCGCTCGTCACTAGCCCCGTCTCCACACGGGCTTTGCCGGCGGGACGCCGGCGCTACGCCAGGCCGCTTTGGCGGGCTAGCTTCAGGGCTTCAATGGCTGCGCCTCTTGCTCCGGCGGTGTCGCCGTTGGGCATCACATAGATGGGGATGTCGGCTTGCTCTTCGCGCTGCGGGGGCATGCCGGCGCGGATTTGTTCGATGAACCAGGTTTGAAATTCTTTACGGGTTTCGAGCGCACCGCCGCCCACGATCAGCGCGTCGGGGTCGAAGGTGTTGATCATTTCGTCGAAAAACAGGCCCATGGCGTTGGCCTGCACGCGGAAGATTTCTTTCGACAGCGGGTCACCATTTTCCGCGAGCCCGCGAACCAGCTTGGCGCCTTGATGTCGGTCAAGCTTTTCCAGTTCGTGGCCGGGGAATTTTGGCAGGAAGTACGGCAGCAGCGAGCGCTCAATCGCGCCCAGCGAGCACATCGACTCGAGGCATCCAGTGCGGCCGCAGTTGCAGCCTGGCTTCAGGCCCTGCGTTCCGGGGACGCTCTGATAAGGAATCAGCACGTGCCCGAGTTCGCCGCCGAAGCCTTTGCGGCCTTTGACCACCTCGCCGCCGATGATGATGCCGCCGCCCAGGCCGGTGCCGATTACCGTGGTGATGGAAACTTCCGGGCTGTTGGCGCCGAAGATGGAGAAATGTCCCCAGAGCGCGCCGGCGTTGCCGTCGTTGAGATAGCTGACCGGGGTGCCCAGGCGCTTGGCCAGGCCTTCGCGAATGTCGTAGCCCGCCCAATCGGGGTGAACGAAGTTAGTGGAGCCGCGAGCGCTGAGCTGGCCGGCGGCGCTGGCGGGGCCGGGAGTGTCGAGGCCGATGGCCACTACGTCGCCGGGAGTGGTACCTGCCTGGGCGATGGCGATCCGCAGGCCGTCTTCGATTTGCTTGAGGCAGATGTCGGGGCCCTGCTTGGCGAGGGCAGGATGCTCGCACAGACCTTCGATGAGGAATTTCTCGTCGCGGTCGAGCAGAGTGTAGTTGATGGCGGTTCCACCGAGGTCGATTCCGGCTACGACTTCCACGTTGGTTCCTCCCGGCTGGATTCTGGAACGTCACAGATTAACAGGATTGCGGGGAGCGTGGTGTGATGATTGCCGGGACTCCTTGTTATGGTTTGGAGGTTTGAGGATTGATGCGGAAAAGCAAAATCTGAAACCGCCGAGGTCGCGGAGAACTGCCGCCGAGGGCGGCAGAGAACTGTCGAGGGCGCAGAGAATGGCGGGCACTTTGGAGTTGATGATTCCGGCTAATGGCGGCTTAGGAACTTCCCTATCCCCAGGCGAACCTGCACCGTGTTCAGGCCGGGGTTGGGAGTGGCGAGGCCGGCGTTGGAGATATGCATGTAGCGGACTTCGATGCTCCAGTTGCGGGAGTCGCCCAGGATGTGGGCACCCAGGGCGGCGCAGGAGGTGAAGTTCACGGTGTTGGTGCCGTCGGGGACATTGTGGTTGGTGAACAGAGTTCCACCGCTGAGTTCCACGTAAGGGCTCACGGCGCCTCGGGTGGCGAAATTCCACTTCAGGTTCAGAGGGTTGAAGCCTGCGCCGTACGCGGTGTTCGCCGGTTGGAAGACGAGGAAAGCAGGCACGGCATCCAGGGCGTACTCAAAGCGGCCTTTAAGAAATCCCGGACCGTGGGGGCGGGTGATGATCCAGCCATAACGCAGGCCCAGGTTCCAGACGCCGGTGCTGGAGGTGCCGCCGGGAACGGAATATCCGCCGCCGGTCCAGAGTTGGATTTCGCGTCCGCCGTCCTCGGGTTTTTGCTGGGCCGAGGCGGCGACGCCGAGAAACACGATCGCCAGAATGAGGAATGGCTTCATGGGGTTCGCAGCGTTGCGTCTATTGTAGAAAGTACACTGCTGAGAAGCGTCGCGACAGAAGAAATGCTGCAGCGGCAGTAATTTTTGAGACTCCCGGGCCACGCAGGTGGCGAATTTTGTGCCAAAATACCGTCTTCTTGCGCAGCGGACAGGAGGCTTATGCCCAAGTACGTGATCGAGCGCGAAATCCCCGGAGCAGGAAACCTAACACCGGAGCAACTGCAGGGCATCTCGCAAAGATCGTGTGGGGTGCTGAGTTCGATGGGCCCGCAAATTCAGTGGGTGCACAGCTACGTGACCGGCGACAAGGTTTACTGCGTGTACATTGCGCCCAACGAAAACATGGTTCGCGAACACGCGCGGCAGGGCGGCTTTCCGGCGAACAAGATTTCGGAGGTGAAGTCGGTGATCGATCCGACGACGGCGGAGGGTTAAAGGCTCCCACTCAGCTCCCTAGATTACCGGGGTCGCGCGCCTTCTTACGAAGGATGGCGGCTGAGGCCAGCGTGACCAGCAGGTAGACAGGGAAAACCTCCATGAACGTCATGGCCACGTTGATGGCCGGATTTTTGTACATCTCCTTGAGCCGGTTTGCCTGGCGCTCGGTTTCTTCTACCTTCTGCTGGCTTGCCCCCGATGCCTTGGCCAGCTCCACCGTTTGAGCGGCGTACTGCTCGATAAAGTCGGGCATGAATTCGTGATAGACGATCTCCCAGCTCCCCACGTAGCAGGCGTTAGAGATCAGAGTGATCAGGATGCCGACGGCGAAGCCGCGGCCGAAGGTGAGGCGCCCGCCTCCGACATTCTCACGATAGGAGCGCACACCGAAAAACACGATGAGCGCCGACAGCACAATGGTGGTGTAGCCGAGGATTTCGGCCTTTCCCCGGCCGATCTTATGGGCGAACGGGAGGGTAGCCAGCATCATCGCGGCCGACATTGCGCCGGCAATCAGTCCGAAAGTCACAACGGTTTTTTTCATCGAATTTCAGTCTCCTTGCGGTTAGACCTGCGTTCACGCTGCCCGAAATATAGCGGGGAAGGCTGGCGATGTCGTCATCCTTTCGGGTGATTCTGCAGGGGACAGCGAAAAATCATGCTTTCGGGTGGGGGCGTCACGGGATCAGCCGGGCGGCCTTGCCGATCTGCACAGCCTGGGTACGGCGCCTGGCGCCGAGCTTATCGAACAGCCGGCTGGAATGGGTCTTCACCGTATTTTCGCTGACAAACAGGCGGCCGGCGATCTCGCGATTGCTCAACCCGTCGGCTATAAGGCCAAGAATTTCCAGTTCGCGGGCGGTGATGCCGAACTGGCCCACACGGGCGGCGTCAGCGAGGAACGGACCCGCAGGCTGCGCCGGGACTTCTCGAATGATGACCTGCGGCTTTTTCCTGGTGAGGGTGAGCCCCAGCCAGATGCCGAGCCCGGCAAACAGGGCGGCCACCAGCGCGACGTAGATCTCCACCGAATGCTCGACGATAAGAAAGTGATACTGGGTAAATTTCAGGACCGTGATGAGCAGGCCGCCGCATGCGCCGTAGAGCAGGAAGTCGAGCAGTATGCGGCGGCGCGGGACGCGTTCTGGTCGTGAGATCACGGGAGGTCATGATAGCTGAAGGGAGAGTCGCTGGGGAGCGGGTTGCGGTCGTGTTTTTCGCCTTGGCGGGAGCGTGATGGAACTTCGGGAGGTTGGATGGGATGCACGGGCGAGAGCCTGCCCCGAGCGAAGCCGAGGGGACGCCCGCGCCTACATTCTGCGTGATCTGGCGGGGTTGCCGGCGGGATGCCGGCGCTACAGTGCGTTGCCTGCGCTACAGTCCCAGGCCGCCGTCCACGGCGAGAATCTGGCCGGTGATGAAGTGAGGGGTGGCGGCGAAGAACAGGATTGCAGCGGCGACGTCTGTCGCCGTGCCGTTGCGTTGCATGGGGGTTATTTTGGCCATGCGGCGCATGAAGGCGGAAGCGGCTTTTTCGCCCAGGTCGATCATGCCTGGGGCTACGCAGTTTACGGCGATTTCCGGGGCCAGGGCTTTGGCCATCACTTTGGTGAGCATGTGTACCGCTGCCTTTGACGAACAATAGTGGGCGTGCTCGGGCCAGGGCCGTAGCCCGCCGAGCGAGCCGAGATTAATGATTTTCCCTTTACGCTGCCGCAGAAGTTTGAGCGCTTCGCGGGAGACCAGAAATGGTCCGCGGGTGTTGGAGGCAAAGATCGCGTCCCATTGGCGGAGGGTGATCCTTTCGAACTCTACTGTTTCGTAGTTGGCTGCGTTGTTTACCAGGATGTCGAGGCCGCCCAGCTCGCGGGCCACCTCTTTCATGGCCGCACGCACGCTTTTCTCATCGGTCACGTCGCAGCGCAGGGCTACGGCGCGGACGCCGAAGCTGGATACGTCGATCACCGTCTGCTGGGCTTCGCGGGAGGAGTTGCGGAAGGTGATGGCTACGTCTGCGCCCGCTTCGGCCAGCGCCAGGGCTGCGGCGCGGCCTAAGCGTCGGGCTCCGCCGGTAATCAGGGCGGCCTTACCGTGGAGTGAGTCGGAATGAGCGCTCATAAAGAGATTCTAACTATACAGTTCGGTGGCGCGTGGCAGAATGTTGCTTCGACGCGCGAGAGATTGTTAACCGCAAAGAGCGCAAAGGTCACGAAGGAACGCAATCAGGGCGTACAGGTTTGAGGGTACAG
>DATJXG010000328.1:0-3247 GCA_035500455.1 Terriglobales bacterium
ACGGTGGAAGCGCTGTCTTCAATCGCCACCTGCATCAGGTCTTTGGGTTCGCGCACGCGGAACATCAGGGTCTCCACCATATTCTTGGCATCGCGGCTGAAGGAATACTGCACGGTGGAGAAAAGCGCCTGCACCGAAAACTCGCGGCGGATGCGCACCCATGCCGCCATGGAGCGGTCAGCGTCAGAGGTGGTCGGCGCCGCGCTCGCCGCCTGCGGCTGTAAAAAACCGGCAGGTTCATCGAGGATAGACTGCCCCCGGTCCACTTCGAAGTCGTCACTGAAAAGCGGCTGCTTGGGAATGCGCGCCAGCGCCGAGGAGATTTCTTTCTGCTCCTCCGGCGAGGGCGTGCAAACGTTCAGCACGTTCACCTTGACTTGCGGCGGGGGACCCTGCTGCGCCGCGCCTACGGCTTGGCAAGCGAAGCCGCACAACGCCAGTACCAGGATGTTTCGGAGCACAGGGCATTCTAGCAAGTTCATGGAGACGGGGAGCGGCATAACCGTGAAGAAGTGTGACAGCAGCAGCGGCGACCGTTGCAATTTCCGAATGCTGCCGGAAACTTCCGGGCCCAACAAAACACTGCGGACTTGAATAGCGCTCCTCCCGTCGGGAGGAGCGCTGGGTCTGAACCGTTGTCCTAGTCGTACTGCATGCAGATTTCCAGCTGGTGAATGGCTTCGTCGGTGGCCCGAATGGCATCGGCGCGGTGGCCGTGGTAGTCGTGCGCGGCCGCCTGCAGGTGGGCGCGGGCGTCGCGGAGTGCGTCGAGCGCCGCCCGAATCTCGGGATGCCGGCCGCGCGCCGACGTTGCCGGCGAGAGCGCCAGGAATACCGCCATCACTGCGAACAAACTCAAAACTCGTTGCCTCATGGTTTCCTCCTTGGGGGTGTGTTTCCCATTCGGCCTCAGGGGCCGATGCCTGAATGAGATAAACCTATGAAACCCGGCCTTGCCTGGCAAGTTTCCTGGGGGTTACGTTGGTGCCGCTACCCAGAGGTGGCACGGGCACACCTGCCCGCGAACTGTCGATGCGCTGATCGAAGACGGACGCCCCGGTTGCATACGGGAGAGCCAAAGACTGCGCTTCCGCGCGCGGAGCGCCCGCACCGTCACACCCGGCCTTGCAAACCCGGCTAAATTCTGCAAAAATAACGGTTTGTCTTGATCCCGCCGGAGTTTCCGGACACAAACGTAAAAGGAACCAATCTGTGTTGACGATTCGTTTAGCGCGCGTGGGTGCGCGCAAGCAGCCGCATTATCGCGTGGTAGTAATCGAAAAGGAACGCGCCCGCAACGGCCGTCCGGTGGAAGTGGTGGGGACGTACAATCCCCGCACCAACCCGGCCAGCGTGGAGTTGAAGCGGGAGCGCATTGACTACTGGATTTCCAAGGGGGCGCAGCTCTCGGACCGGGTGAGCATCCTGGTTTCGAAGCAGCCTGCTGCCAGTGCCGTGCCCGCCGAACCCGTAGCCTGATTCATTCCGCGCGCGAGAAGTCGAGGGGCGAAAATCGCCCTGACAACACCGCCATCCTGAGGAGCCTCCCATGAGCGAGCCAAATGGAGACGTGCGGGCCTTAGTGGAGCAGATCGCCAAGGCCCTGGTGGACGCGCCGGATCAGGTTTTCGTCGAACAGTTTGAGGAAGATGGCGAAATCGTCCTCGAACTGGAAGTCGCGCCTGAGGACGTCGGCAAAATCATCGGCCGGCATGGACGCACCGCCCGTGCCCTGCGCACGCTGCTGAGCGCCGCCAGCGTGAAGCTGAACCGGCGCTATGAGTTGGAGATCCTTGATTAGGGAGAATGAGCGCTAGCGGCAAGGTTAACCCGGTGGAAGACGCGGGTGAGTTCATCACCCTGGCGAGAGTGGTCAAGACGCAGGGACGGCACGGTGAAGTCGCGGTGGAGGTATTGAGCGATGTGCCCGACCGGTTCGTGCAGGGCATGAAGTTGCACGCGCTGGGTCCGGAGGGCGGGCGGCGCGAAATCCAGGTGGAAGGCTTTTGGCCGCACAAAGCTTTGCTGGTCCTTGAACTGGCGGGGATTGATTCCATTACCGCTGCGGAGGCCCTCCTGGGCTGCGAACTGCAAGTGCCTCGCGCCGAACGCGCGGAACTTGAGCCCGGCTGGAACTACGTCAGCGATTTAGCCGGTTGTGTCGTCCTCGACGGCGAGCGCGAGATCGGCGAGGTTCGGAAGGTTGAGTTTGGAGCGGGAGAAGCGCCGCTCCTGGTAGTGGTGGCGGCAGGCTCAAAGGAATACGAGATTCCCTTCGCCGAGGCGTATCTCAAGCGCGTCGATCTGGCAGCCAGAAGGATCGAGATGGCGTTGCCGGAAGGAATGCTGGAAGTGAACGCGCCCCTGACGGAAGAAGAGAAGCAGGCGAACCGGCCGAAAAAGAATTCATGAACCGCACGCCTGTCATCCTGAGCGGAGCAACTGCCGCGCAAAGCGCGGCGGTTGCGGAGTCGAAGGACCCCTCGCCCGCCGGCACTATCCTCCGGCGTCGCAAGGCATTCTCAAGAGGCAGCGTGTTCCGTTCAGGATGACAGTGGGTTGCTAGGGTTGGACAGGCGGCAATGAAGATCGATATCGTCACGATCTTTCCCGATTTCTTTCGCGGGCCTCTGGATTACGGGATCATCCGCCGGGCGCGGGAGAACGGACTGGCGGAGATTACGGTTCACGATCTGCGGAACTTTGCGCACGACAAGCACCGTACCGTGGATGACCGGCCCTTCGGTGGCGGCGAAGGCATGGTGCTGAAGCCGGAACCGGTATTCGAGTGCATTGAGGCGCTGAACATTGCGCCTGCCGGTGAACGCCGCAGCGCCCGGCAAAGCGTGGTGCTACTGTCAGCCCAGGGCCAGCGCTTCACTCAGTCTGTGGCGGCGGAGTTGGTAGCCTTGGATCGGCTGGTGCTGATCTGCGGGCGCTACGAAGGTGTGGACGAGCGTGTGGGCCGGCATTTGGCCGACCGTGAGCTATCGATCGGCGATTACGTACTGAGCGGCGGCGAGATCGGCTCGGCGGTGATTGTGGACGCAGTCACCCGGCTGATTCCGGGAGCCGTGGGCAACGAGGCGTCCACCCGCCAGGAGTCATTTACGGGTGGTGAAGCAGTTGTTCGTGCAAGCTCGGCTGAGGGTTCACCGCCGAGTTCCACCTGCTCGTCGCGCGGCTTGCTGGATTATCCGCACTACACGCGGCCGGCGGAGTTTCGCGGGATGGCGGTGCCGGAAGT
>DATJXG010000329.1:0-29163 GCA_035500455.1 Terriglobales bacterium
CCTGCGAACTCCATTCCCCGCTGCGCTTCCGGAACCTTCATGAACGTCTCCCACACAAACCCCGTGCGGGCGTTCTCCGCCATGAGCATCGTAATGCCGGTATCGATGCCCACCACGCTGTCGTCGTACCAATCGGTCAGCGGGTTGAAAGCGTTGACGAAGCCATATTTGCTCCACGCCTTGCCGTAGCGGGTGCGGATGGTCCGCAACACCCGCATCGTGGGTTGCGGCAGGAAGGGCAGTGAGCCGGCGGGAGCGCTGGGAACAACCGTGCCGTCGATCGGCCCCACTGCCGGAGGCCCTCCCCACACTACGTAACCTTTGTCGGAGTCCGAAGCCGTAATGCCCCACAGGTCGTCGCTGTAGTCGGGAAATTTCTTGGACAGCTCGATGCAGAACCGCCGGTGCACGTCGGTCGCGATGGCCGAATTGTGGAAGTAATCGGCGTAGCGGTCGCGCTTGCCGCGAAAGTCGAACCAGGCCTGCGAATACTGATGCACAAACAACGGGGCATACGATCCGATATAGCGCAGGCCGTCATATTCGAACGTCAGGCGCTTCCATGCATCCCAGGTGGCCGGCCGCAGGGGATGGGTAAAAGATCCTATGCCCAGCAAGTACATCATCATCAGTTCGCTGTACAGATCCCAGCGATAGGGAAGAAAACCAATTTCCGGCGACCAGCCATGGGGCAGCAGGGGAGTGTCTTCGGAGAGCCAGGTCCAGTCCACGCGATTGAAGATGAGGTTGGCCAGTTGGGAAATGTCCCGGTCGCGGAAGTGCTCGCGGCAGCTAAGCACCCCGCACAGCAAAATCGCGGTATCCACCGAGGAAACTTCCGAGTCCCACACCCGCTCGCCGGTAGAGATATTCGCCCAGTGGTAGAAAAACCCACGGTGATGGGGCAGCTTTTTCCAGAGGAACCGCAGCGCGGTAAGTACTCGCTCGCGCGCATCCGGGCGCGCCACGAAGCCGCGCTTCTCTCCAATGCACAGCGCCGTCAGGCCGAAGCCGGTGGCCGCGATGCTGGCCACGATCCCGTTGTCCTGGGCGTTCACGTTGCAACGGTCTTTCACCATGCCGGTCTTGGGGTCGGCCTGCTCCCAGAAGAACTGGAAATTCGCTTTTTCTACTTCGTCCAGGAAAGCGTCATCCTCGGGCGAAAGCGTGGTCTGCTGCGGCGGGCGCGCCGGCTTGGTATGGCGCTCATCGAACGGGGAGAGGGAAAACAGGGCTCCGCCCAGGGGAAGGCCTGCGCCTAAGCCCAGCATTTGCCGCAGAATTTCGCGGCGCGAGAGTCCCTTGCCTGTCATGAGGTGTGCTTAAAATCGATCTTAACCCATTCGCCAGCCGCGTGACACCGTACGCAGGTGACCAATGGCACCTCGCGCGCATCCCTTTCATCATTGCCCGCAGAGCGTAACGTCAAGGAAAATGAAGAGCGGCGAATCGTCGTAAGATGGAAATCGCGCCCAGAAATTCATGAGCTGGAGAAAGCGAATTCCGCTTTGGATTGTGCCCGCGGCGGCGATACTCGCGGTGGCGGCGGCGGTTCTTTTACTGCGCTTCGCCAATCGCCAGCCGGTAGTCCTCAAGGGCGCCATCACCGTGCAGGACAAGGACCCGCGCAAGCAATTGCCCGTCGCTGATGTCCAGGTGACCGAACTTGGCGGCCTGGCGGAGGGCCCGGCCAAGTCCGACGCCTCGGGATACTTCAGCCTGAAATTGCGCCCGCAAGTCCGCCGCGGCGATGCCATTACCCTGCAATTCCGCCACCCCGAGTACGAACCGCTCGACCTGCACGATTATGCCGGCGACAAGCTCTACATCGTCGAGCTGAAGCTGCTGGCGCAACAGAAACCGCCCGACCCGAACCAACCCACGGTTCGAGTCAGTAATGTGCGAGTGCGTTACACCATCAAAGCGCTGACCGCCGCCAATATCGGCAGCGCGGTCAAGACCTTCGAGATCGAGAACAAGGGCAACGTTCCCTGCAAGGGCCAGCACCCGTGCTCGCCCGACGGCAAATGGAAGGCGGCGGTCGATTCCGCCTCGCTCGATGCCGGCGTAGGCAACGAATTCCGCAACGCCCGCGCCTCCTGCATCGCCGGCCCCTGCCCCTTCACCCGCATCGACAGTGACCAGTTCTCCCAGGGAGGCCGCACCATCAGCGTCTCCGCCCGCGCCTGGTCCGACACAGCCACCTTCCTGCTCGAGGCGGAAGTATTTCACCCCATGGTCAGTGAGATCCTGCACGAATCCTACCCGGTGATTTTCGGCGAAACCTTGAACTTCACCGCTCCTTCCGGGGCCGAAGGCGTGAGCATCGAGGCCGACATCAACGGGGAAACCATCATCTTCCCCCTGGGGCCGAACCTGTTTCTGAGCTGGGCGACCTGCCGCGGCCGTCTCGATCCCGACCAGACCACGGTGTACAACTGCGAACTGAAGCAAGGATTCCAGTTCCGCTAACTCGTCCTTTTCGTGCGGCCCGCGACGGCACTCCGCGTACTCGGCGGAAGTTCTCCGCGTGCTCGCCGTTTTCAGGTTTTGTTTGAGCCGTGAGCAAAAACCTTGAAACGCTGAGTACGCAGGGGGCGGTAGCCGAGATCGCCGAGGCACACTCCCGCTTCAGAACAACCTGCAATTTATTTGCTCTACCCGGCACCTTCGCGATTTGACCACCGCCCGGCTCCCTATGTTATAAGGGGACGTTTGTGTGGATAGGGTGTCCGTTTCGCTGCAGCCCTCTCCAGCCCACCGGTTGAACCGGCACAAACATCCGACGCGGCCAAGCTCAACGCTCCAGTCTCAGTCTTGCAGTGGAAGCGTGTTCGGAACCCCGGCAATGCGCTCCCCGGCGCTTCGTAAGCAGCGTCCGGGCGCGGTTGTGCGCCGGAGATCAGGGCTCAACATAGCCGCAACACATGTCGCCACTTGTGACTCAAGCTCTCATTCCGGAGGTTTCCCATGCGCGTCTGGCTAGCCGGTTCCGCGTACTGCGTAAGCCGATTCGCTAAGTATTTTGCCGTCCTGTTCGCCCTCGTGATGGCGGGCGCTCCTGCCATTCTGGCCCAGTCCTCCCCGGAAGCCGGGGGTGGGGAAGCCAACCTCAAGCTGCCCGATCTTTCGCAGGTAACCTTTCTGGGCCTCGACGGCCACCGCCTGTTATTGATCGGAATCGTTTTCTGCTTTCTAGGATTAGGCTTCGGCCTGGCCATTTACACCCATTTGCGCAACTTGCCGGTGCACCGCGCCATGCGCGAAGTCTCTGAGCTGATTTACGAAACCTGCAAGACCTATCTCATCACCCAGGGCAAATTCCTGCTCCTGCTGGAAATCTTCATCGCCGTCATCATCGTTCTGTACTTCGGAGTGCTGCTGAAGCTTGAGGCCTTCCGCGTCGCCATCATTCTGCTGTTCAGCGTGGTGGGTATTGCCGGCAGCTATGGCGTGGCCTGGTTCGGCATCCGGGTAAACACTTTCGCCAACTCCCGCACCGCGTTTGCCAGCCTTCGCGGCAAGCCCTTTCCCTGCTATGACATTCCGCTCAAAGCGGGCATGAGTATCGGCATGATGCTGATCAGCGTCGAGCTGCTCATCATGCTTTTCATCCTTCTGTTCATCCCCGGCGACTACGCCGGCCCCTGCTTTATCGGCTTCGCTATCGGCGAATCCCTGGGCGCGGCCGCGCTGCGCATCGCCGGCGGCATCTTCACCAAGATCGCCGACATCGGTTCCGACCTGATGAAGATCGTCTTCAAGATCAAGGAAGACGACGCCCGCAACCCCGGCGTGATCGCCGATTGCACCGGCGACAACGCCGGAGATTCGGTTGGCCCTTCGGCCGATGGCTTCGAGACCTACGGCGTCACCGGCGTTGCCCTCATTACCTTTATTCTGCTCGGCGTGCGCGAACCCAGAGTGCAGGTGCAACTCCTGGTCTGGATTTTCGTCATGCGTATCGTGATGCTGGTGGCCAGCGCCTTTGCCTATTTCCTCAATGGCGCCATCGCCAAGGCGCGCTACGGCAACGCTCATGAGATGAACTTTGAGTCGCCCCTGACGTCGCTGGTCTGGATCACCTCGCTGGTTTCCATCGCTTTCACCTACGTCAGCTCTTCCCTCATCATCCCCGAACTGGGCGGCGATTCCACGCAATGGTGGAAGCTGGCTACGATCATCTCCTGCGGCACCCTGGCCGGGGCCGTCATCCCCGAACTGGTGAAATCCTTCACCTCCACCGAGTCGCGGCACGTAAAAGAAGTTGTGGTCTCGGCCCAGGAGGGCGGCGCCTCCCTCGACATCCTCTCCGGCTTTGTGGCGGGAAACTTTTCCGCCTACTACCTGGGATTGTCCATGGTGATACTGATGTCCATCGGCTATTACGTCAGCACCATGGGCCTGGGGGCGTTGATGGTGGCGGAGCCGGTGTTTGCCTTCGGCCTGGTGGCTTTTGGATTTCTTGGCATGGGGCCTGTGACTATCGCCGTAGATTCTTATGGGCCGGTGACTGATAACGCACAGTCTATCTACGAACTCTCGCTGATCGAGCAGGTCCCCAACATCGCAGGCGAACTCCAGAAGGACTTCCAAATGGAGAGCACCAACTTCGAGCGCGCCAAAGACCTGCTGGAAGCCAACGACGGAGCCGGCAACACCTTCAAAGCCACCGCCAAGCCGGTGCTGATCGGCACCGCCGTAGTCGGCGCAACCACCATGATTTTCTCCATCATCATGGCGCTGACCAACGGCCTGACCACCGACGTAAACAAGCTCTCACTGCTGCACGCGCCTTTCGTGCTGGGCTTGATCACCGGCGGCGCCATGATCTACTGGTTCACCGGCGCTTCCGCCCAGGCTGTAACCACCGGGGCTTACCGCGCAGTGGAGTTCATCAAAGCCAACATCAAGCTGGAAGGGGTCGAGAAGGCTTCGGTCGAGGACAGCAAAAAAGTCGTGGAGATCTGCACCCGCTACGCCCAGAAGGGAATGCTGAACATTTTCCTGGCGGTGTTCTTCGCTACCCTCGCCTTCGCCTTTGTCGAGCCCTTCTATTTCATCGGCTATCTGATTTCGATCGCCATTTTCGGTTTGTACCAGGCCATTTTCATGGCCAACGCCGGTGGCGCCTGGGACAACGCCAAGAAAATCGTCGAAGTTGAAATGAAGCAGAAAGGCACACCGCTGCACGACGCTACCGTCGTCGGCGACACGGTCGGCGATCCCTTCAAAGACACCTCTTCGGTGGCGCTGAACCCCATCATCAAATTCACCACTCTCTTCGGTTTGTTGGCGGTGGAACTGGCGGTCAAGCTGACCTCTGAAACCAGCAGCGCGTTCAGCCACGTGCTGGCGCTGGGTTTCTTTATCGTGTCTTACGTGTTCGTGTATCGCTCGTTCTACGGGATGAGAATTGGCTCCGAACGCCCGGCGTCCAAGGCCCTTCCCGCGACGGCCAACTGAGAACCTTAAACTGGGACTGAGAACCGGGAACTGGCAACTGAGAACTGGGCTTTACCCCGAGAGGTTTCCGCCAAGGCCGGCACGAACAAAAATCTGTTCGCGGCCCACTTTGAGAGATAATGTTGCGCCACCAGCGAGTCGGTGCGCCCTATGTTCATCGGCCACTTCGGTGTCGCATTCGCCGCCAAGAAAGCAGCGCCCAAGACGTCGCTCGGCCTGCTCGTATTCTCCGCCCAATTCGTGGATCTCCTCTGGCCCATCCTCCTTCTTCTCGGAGTTGAGCATTTAGAGATCGCCCCTGGGATCACCCGAACGTCCCCCATGAATTTCACCTATTACCCCATCTCCCACAGCCTGCTGATGGGAATCGTATGGGGACTGGTAATCGGCGGAATTTACTACGGCGTCCGCCGCTACGCCCGTGGCGCCTGGGTTGTGGGCCTGGCAGTCCTTAGCCACTGGTTTCTGGATTTCCTGGTTCACCGGCCTGACTTGCCGCTGTGGCCGGGAAATTCGCCTCGTGTAGGACTCGGACTGTGGAACTCGTGGCCGGCGACGATTCTTCTGGAGGTTCTTTTCTTCGGTGCAGGACTGTGGATATACCTGCGCGCCACCCGCCCGCGTGACAACATCGGCCGCTTCGCTCTGTGGGGCTTGGCCGCGTTCCTTTTCGCCGGCTGGGTGAGCACGCTATTTGCCGGACCGCCGCCCGGAACCAAAGCCTTAGCCTGGGGTGGGTTGGCAATGTGGCTCGTGGTCCCGTGGGCATGGTGGGCCGATCGCCACCGCACAACCGGGTAAGCGGCAGCCTCCCCTTCGAGCCCGAAGTGGCTCGGCAAGTAACTGATCGTTCATGCACTTTTGCCTTCCCCCGCGCCTCTCCGCAGGTTCAACAATCGCTGGTAGCGCAAAAATGCCTCGGGTAGAATGAGATCGCGGCAAGTTGAAATCTGGCGGCGCAGGCCGCGCGTGACGAGGCGACCTCATTGGCTACAGCTCTCTCTACCCAAGCTCCGCAACTTCCCAAGCACAAAGTGAAGATCAAGAAGGCCGGGCAGCGGGCGTGCAACGAAAAAGACGCGAAGGGCAAGCTCTGCGGCGGGCATTTGAAACGCTGGTTCTACGCCACCGACACTTTGGAACAGGCCTGCGGCGACATCGAAAAAAGCTGGGGGCGGGACGCTGAAGTGTACCGCTGCGAACATTGCAAGACCCTGTATCTGCCCAGTCCCGACGATGCCGGCGGGCTCAACGTCGCCGGCCCGGGCCAAACCTCGGTGTTCGGTCTGACGTTGCCGCCAAAACAATAGTCCGTGCAGGGACGGGGCTTGCGCCGTCCCGCAAGGCCGAAGGCCGAGCGACCCACGGCACAGCCGCGTGGCAGGCGAGAATACGGGACGGCAAGGCCGAAGGCTGAGCGACCTGCGCCTGAAGCGACCTGAGGGTGGAGCGACCTGGGCAAGACCGATGGGCGGGAATGAAAATCCAGCTGTGAATACTTCCGAACTCATCTACGACTGGAACCGCCTCTACCCTGAATCTCTGCGCCCCCGCGGCCCGGTGCTTCTGAACGACGAGTCTCTGCGTGACGGACTGCAGTCGCCCTCAGTTCGCGATCCTTCCATTGAAGAAAAAATCCGCATTCTGCACCTGATGGAAGACCTCGGCATCAACGCCCTCGACCTGGGCCTGCCCGGCGCGGGGCCGCGCGCGGTTGCGCACGTCGAGGCGCTGGCAAGAGAAATCGTCGCAGGCAAGCTGAAGATTCGCGCCAACTGCGCGGCGCGCACCCACGAAAACGACATTCGTCCCATCGCCGAAATCGTGCAGCGCACCGGTCTCAACATCGAAGCTGCGACTTTCATCGGCTCCAGCCCCATCCGCCGCTATACGGAAAACTGGACCGACGACTTTCTCCTGCAGACTACTGAGAAGGCGGTGAAATACGCGGTGTCTCTCGGGCTCAACTCGATGTACGTCACCGAAGACACTTCCCGCTGCGATCCGGAAACGGTGAAGCGGCTGTACTCGACCGCCATCCGTTGCGGCGCACGCGCGGTTGTGGTCTGCGACACCGCGGGCCACGCTACGCCCATGGGCGCATATTCCCTGGTGCGGTTCGTGATCGAGGAGGTGGTCAAACCCTCGGGCGAAAAAATCCGCGTGGACTGGCACGGGCACTGCGACCGCGGCTTCGCCGTGGCCAACTCCATCGCCGCCCTCATGGCCGGCGCCGACTGCGTTCACGCCTGTGCTTTGGGCATCGGTGAACGGGTCGGCAATACACAGATGGACCAGATGCTGGTCAACTTGAAATTAATGGGCATCGAACCCTGGAAAGATCAGGATCTCAGCCAGCTCAAGCAATACTGCGAGGCGGTTTCAGAGGCCACCGGGGTTCCCATCCCGCCGAACTATCCGGTGGTCGGAGAAGACGCCTTCCGCACCACCACGGGGGTGCACGCCTCCGCTCTCATCAAGGCCTATAAGAAAAACGACATCGGCCTGGCGGATGCCGTGTACTCCGGCGTGCCCGCGCAACTCTTCGGCCTGGAGCAAGTGATCGACGTCGGCCCTATGAGCGGGAAATCGAATATTCTCTTCTGGCTGGAGCGGCGCGGCCTGGCCGCCAATGAAGGCGTGGTGGAACGCATTTATCAGCGCGCCAAGTCTTCCGACCACACGCTCAGTGAGGCTGAAATCCGGGAGTGTGTCGAGACCAGCCAATCCTCGTAATGCTGCTTTCAAGCAGAAGCCAGGTCTGAACTCCGCGCAGGCGGGAATTTCCAGGAGGAGAGATCCCGGTTGAGCATCGCCTCCAGCGCCTCCACCTCGGGACGAAACAGTTCGTAGAGTTTCGTCCACATTTCCATTGGCAGATCGGCAAACGGCGGACCGCCGCCCAGCAGCAGTTTGCGCAGGGACGAGTGCTTCACCGCCGCAACCACCCGGTCCAGCCGCTTCGCCTTGCACCAGTCCGCGATCATGGTGGCGCTGCGCGTGCGGTAGTAGCTGCGGGGATGAGTCATGCGCTCGGAATCATTCACATAGCGGATTTCCGACTTGGGCAAGACAAACCGGGCAAAGCCGATAAAGTCGGCGAGCGTATCCATGAAGTCCTGCGGCCGGTTGCGAAGATCGTCGTAGAAGGTCGGCAGGACCTGTTCTGCTCCCAGCGCCTCCCGCCAGGCCTTGAGGTTCGTGGCATACCGGCTCGATTCCATCAGTTCAGGATCGCTGAACAGCGCCTCTTCAAACGTCCACGGCACCATCGCGTAGGCGCGCTTGATGCGGTAGAGAGAGAGCACGCGCTCCGCCGGATTGCGGAAGATGCACACTACTTTGGCCTGCGGGACGGTCTGCGCGATACGTTCCCGCGCCTCCGACGAAGCAAAGTAGGTAGGCGCGATCTCGCCGACGACGTGGCTACCGTTGGCATTGGGGAAGTGAGAGAAGTACCAGTCCACTCCGCGATGAAAGTGGCGGTCAAAGAAGCGCGTTTCTTTGGTCGGCGCGGGCAACAGCAAGCGCCGGCCCAGCACTTCGTGCAGCCAACTGGTGCCCGTTCTGGGTGGACCAATGACAAAGAACGAGGGCAAAGGTTGAACACGCTGGGAGATAGCCCGGCTCTCAGATGATCCGACGGGCGGCCGCGGGATAGCCGCCGAAAAAGCCCCTTCCGCTGAGGAGGTGCCCGGAATCGGATCCTGTGCACGCTTCCACAAATCCATCTCTTTCTTTCCGTTTCCGGCCAGTCGAACCTTAGAAGGACTTTCGCCCGTATTGGTTTGCTGAAAAAGACCAAACTTCGTCAAGCGTTTGGGACGAGGGGGCTTATATCTTGGTAGTATTCAGCGCCGTAAGCAGATTCAAAGAGAGGTTTTTCTTTGCGATCTTTGCGGTCAGAAGTCTTTCTCGGACGGTTCGGAATCTACGTTCCGAAGCGAGAAGCGAGATATTTGCCCACCTCGGCCTGCAGCTGGCCGTAGTCGGAATGAATGGTGGCGCGCAGCGCCGCCTCGGTGGAGCTGCCCTGAGCGAGCCGCTCCAGAATGCGCCGCAATTCGCTGACCCCATAGGTCTGATCGATGTATTCCACTGCCGCCAGCGACTCATCGTAGGCCAGCGTCGCCTGCCCCCCCGAAAGATTCATGAAGCTGCCTTCCAGCGCGTTGTAAGGAACCTCGCGCTGCGCCGCGAAGAGCTGGGACAATTGCCGCCCATCGGAAGAGATCGTCTTCGGTTCCATGGCCTGCGCGATGCCTTCATGCAGCCACTGCGGGCAGCGTCCTCCGGAAATTTGGTTGATGAAGGAATGCGCCAGCTCATGCTTGAGCACCCGCGACAGCTCGGGAGTGACCGTTGCCAGGCCCTCAATCGGAATACGCAGCTTGCCATCGTTGATAGCGCCGCTCCAGGAGGGAGCACGCGTGACATCGAAAAAGGTCTGGCCGGTGTAGAGAATCACCGGAATGCTGATGCGCGGGGCGACTCCCAATTGCCGCACCAGGTCGTCGTAGTGCGCTTCCAGCGTCGCCAGCAGTTGCCGCCGGAAAGCCTCCGAACTCTGCTGGCCTTCGTAGCGCAGGGTGAAATGGCTGCTCTCGCGCTGCGAATAGTCGGCCTCGGCGTTGGCTTCGCGCTGCGCCTTTTCCAGATACTGCTGCAGCGACGGATCGGGCCGCAGCTCCAGCGATCGCTTCCAGCTCCGCATGGCGTCGCGATTGCGGTCGAGGGCAAACTGGGCATAGCCGAGGACAGCGAGGGCATCGGGCGAATCCGGAGCGGCCCGCGTGGCGCGCTCGGCATAACTCAGCGCGTCAGCGGCGTTGCCGGTGCGAACCAGCAGCGCCGCGTAATAGTTCAGAATCGCGGGATTTTGTGGATCGAGCCGCACCGCCGACTCAAAATAGGTGCGCGCCTGCCTGAAGTTTCCCCCATCGAATTCATGTTTGCCGGCGACAAAGTACGCGGCGGCGGATTCTTTCGCATCGCCTCTCCCCTCGATAGCATTCAAGGCGTCGGGGTCGACCCGGCCGTCCTTGATGACTTTCTCCGAGAGTTCCGGCTGGGTGGCCAGACTCGCCGACGGCACATATGCCGGCACGTCTTTCGCGGCGCCTCCCGGTGAAGAACTCCGTTCCGGTGCCACTCCCCCAGCCTCCACGTGGTCCACCGAGGCCTTGGGAATCGCGTAAGTGTCGTCCCCCAGGTCATACTCCAGGCGCGCACCCTTCTCCCGGACCTGGTCGGCCCAGATGGTACGGCCATTTTTCAGGTGGATCACGTCCGCCCGGGCGGCGACCAACGCCAGGCCAGGCAGGAACAGGAAATAAGTGACAAGAGCACGCACTATGGCGCATTCTAGCAACGGGGGCGGGCGGTCACGAAGGTGACAAAGGTAATTGTGAAGTTCCGCAGTGGGTTTAGGTTTGCTGTCTGGTTGGCACTGATACCGGCCACGGTCACGGCGGCCTGGAGTCAGGAAACTGTTGCCTCGAATGCCGCTCCGGCAGCCGCGCAACCCACGCCTGGGCCAGCCGCAACTCTCTACTCGCAACTAAGCACCGTCGGTCTCGACGAAGCCCGCGTGTACCACGTGCGCGATGCCCCCTTGAACCAGTCCGCAGTCCATCTGAACTTCGATAACGGCACTATCGCCTTCACTCGCGATGTCGCCGGCAAGGTCACCGGCGCCTTCTTTGAAGGCGAAGGCGAAGTTCTTCTCGCCCCGCCGACCCAGCTGGAGCGCTCGTCGCTGGTAGTCTTCACCGGCGCCGCGATTCTCGAAGAGAAGTTCAACACCGCGTATTTCCGCTTCAACGACGACACCTTCGAGCAGCTTCAGCCCTTCATGAAACCCGCCGACGCCGCCAAGGAGTTCGTCTCCGAATGGGATGAGACCGCGCGCAATCTTGCAGCCGTGGACGCCCTGCGCCTGCTCATTACCTTCACCTCCTCGCCCTCCGCCGATGCCCGCAGCAGGGCCTATCCCGAATCGGAAGAACTGGAAGACCGATTCTTCCACGCCCGCGTTCAGGGCCGCCGGCTGGGCCCCTTCGACGTGCTCTTCGACAACATGTCGCCGGAGCAGGTGTGGGCCGGCCAGGCCCGAACTGCAGACGGCAACGTCTACTACGATCTCTGGACCTCCTTCATGCCGGTCGCCAACAGCCGCTCTATGACTGGCGAAATCGATGCCGGCCACGACTACTTCAGCGTGCTCGCGTACAAAGTCCGCACCGAGATCAAGCTGCCGAAATCGATCAGCGCCCAGGCCGATCTGCAGATCGAAGTGCGGCAAGGCGGCGAGCGCACGCTGTTGTTCGAACTCTCCCGCTTCCTGCAGGTCAAACAGGTGACCGCCGACGGGCATCCGGTCGAGTTCATTCACAATCCCGCGGTCGAGGGTACGCAGCTGGCGCGGCGGGGAAATGATCTGGTGGCGGTGGTTTTTCCCCAGCCGCTGCGGGAGGGCCAGCATACGAACCTGCGCTTCGTCTATGAGGGCGACGTGCTCTCCGAAGCTGGAGGCGGGTTGCTATACGTCGGAGCGCGCGGCACCTGGTTTCCTAATCGCCGCTTCGCCATGTCGAACTTCGACCTGGAGTTTCACTACCCGGCCGGCTGGACCCTGTTAGCCACCGGAACCAGGGTCGAGGACACGAGCGACGCAAAAGCCACAGTGGCCGAACCCGCCAACCCCTCGGGCGAGCAGGTGAGCCGCTGGATTTCCCCGCGCCCCATACCCGTCGCCGGCTTTAATCTCGGCAAATACCACAAAGTTTCGGCACACGCGGGAAAAGTGGAGGTTGAGGCTTACGCTGCCGCCGGTGTGGAAGAGTCCTTCCCCAAGGCCCAGCCCGACATCATCGCGACCATGCCGGCCCTCGACCCCCGGCAAAAGCGGGACGCGTTTGTGATGTCGTCGCCGCCGCCGCCCTCTCCCGCGCGTAATGCCCAAACCGTGGCCGACGCCTCCGCCCAGGCGGTCGATTTCTTCAGCCGCCTCTTCGGCCCTTATCCCTACCAGAACCTCGCCCTCACTCAGAATCCGGGCACCATGAGCCAGGGGTGGCCGGGGCTGGTCTTTCTTTCGAGCTATGCTTTTTTGACCAATGACGAACGTGCCCAGCTTCACATGGACGAGGTTGAGCGGACACTTAGCAGCATGGTCGTAGCCCATGAGACCGCTCATCAATGGTGGGGAGACCTGGTGGGCTGGGACAGCTACCACGATCAGTGGATGGTCGAGGCCCTGGCCAACTACAGCTCCCTGATGTTGCTGGAAACCCGCGATCCGCGCCTGTTTCAGGAGGTGCTGGATAAGTACCGCGACAACCTGTTGCTGAAAAATCACGAAGGCCACCAGATCATGGAAGCCGGGCCGGTGACTCTGGGAGCGCGCCTCTCCAACTCGCATTACCCCGACGGCTACGACGCCATCAGTTACGGGCGCGGCACCTGGCTGCTGCACATGCTGCGCTCCATGATGCGCGATGCCGCCGCCAAAGCCGCCAAGTCCTCATCTCATCCGCCGGCCCCCGCCGACGAGCCCTTCATCCGCGCGCTGCGCAAGCTGCGCGAGCAGAGCGAAGGCAAAGAGATCACTACCCGCGACCTGCTCGCCGCCTTCGAGGCCGAGTTGCCGCGTCCCCTGTGGCATGACGGCCAGAAGTCGCTCGACTGGTTTTACCAGGGATGGATTCAAGGCACGGCGATCCCTCACTACCAGTTGCGCGACGTGAAGTTTTCCGACGCTGGCGGCTCGACTGAGGTGAGCGGAACTCTCCTTCAGATGGACGCCCCCGATCCCCTGGTCACGCCCGTTCCCGTGTATGCCGTGGCCGGCAACCGGATGGCGTTTCTGGGCAGCGTCTTTGCCGACGGTCCCGAAACCCAATTCAAACTCACCGCCCCCCGAGGCATGCGGAAACTAGCGCTCGATCCCAATCAAACCCTGCTCTCCCGCAAGTAGGCGCGGACGACCCAATTGCCCAAGGCGCTCCCCGGCCAGAATTTCTCAGCGACCTCGGCGGCCTTTCTCGGCGGCCTCGGCGTTTTAAGATTTTTCCTCTTTGCGGCCTTTGCGATCTTTGCGGTTCACTTTCCCGGCGGCAGCTTTCCAAATACGCGGCCGACCTTCCCATTCCAAGACCGATTCCCGAAAAATTCACCGCAGTTTTCCCGCAATGCACCAGAACCAGTCCCGACTACTTAACCAGAAAACCACCAGCCTCTATCTGACGGTTTTTCATTGCACCACTCCCCCGACCCAAAGTGCATTCCTCGCGCCCACCTGTGGAATCCCATGTGCACCCGAGATATGCGCCTCAGAGATTTTCCGTGCGAGGTCTCAGTTGAACACTTACGCCGTAGCGGCTTCCCCCTCCCCCGTTTTTCCCAACGCCGCAGGCGAGCAAATCACCATTCTGCTGGTGGAAGACGAACGCTTCGTTCGCGAAGCTGCGGCCCAGATTCTGGAGTCCGCGGGCTACCGGGTGGTGAAGGCGCGCAACGCGACGGAAGCCAGAAGGGCGTTTCACCAGGCCGAAGCACAAGTGCATGTGCTGGTGACTGACGTGGTGTTGCCCCACACCAGCGGCTGCGAGCTGGCCCGCGAGTTGGCTGCGGCTCAGCCGGCGCTGAAAACCATCTTTATGTCCGGCTACCCGGCGTTCATCTCGGCCTCAGCGAGTGCCTACCCGGCCACAAATGGAAGTGGCGTGTTCTTCCTGCACAAGCCATTCACGGTAGTGTCCCTGCTGGGGCAAATTAAAGCGGCTCTTGGCGAGGAGGAAGCCGTCACGCCTACTGCACGCGCGGCTTGTACTGGGTAGCCTGGAGAATCTGGTCGGGAATCTGTTGCAGGCCGACGACCCGTTGCAGGGTGCCCATCTCCGCGCAGGAGCGCGGCATGCCATAAACCGTGCAACTGGCCTCGTCCTGCCCGACGGTGAAGCCGCCCTCGCGGGCAATGGCCTGCATGCCCTTCGCCCCGTCGGCCCCCATGCCGGTCATAATCACCCCCATGGCCAGGGAGTGAAACACTTCCGCTACCGACAACATCATCACGTCCACCGACGGAACGTGCAGCATGTTCTCCGGCAGATGCGAAAGCCGCACCGCCGCCTTCGAGGGCGAGCGCCTGTACACCGTCAGATGCTTCCCCGCGGGAGCGATATACACCACCCCAGGGCTAAGGATCTCCTCCGTCTGCGCCTCCCGCACATTTACCTTGCACAGGTTATCCAGGCGCCGCGCAAACGGACCGGTAAATCCCGGCGGCATATGCTGCACAATCACCACCGGCACGGAGAGGTCTGAGGGCAGCATGGGAAGGATTTCCTGCAGAGCTTTGGGGCCGCCGGTGGAGGTCCCCAGGGCCACGATACTAGGTGGAATCCGCGCCGAATGGGCATGCGGAGCGGCCGCCGCCACCGACGCCGCTGTCGCCGCAGGTTGGACAACGGGGCGGCGGCGCCGGCTGCCGGCCGCGGCTTTGATCTTGGCAATCAGTTCATCGCGGATTTTCACGATGTCCAGCGAAACGAAAGAGCTTTGCTTGGGCAGGTAGTCGAAGGCCCCGATACCCAGCGCCTCCAGCGTCGTCTCCGCCCCTTCCTGGGTCAAGGAACTCACCATGATCACGGGACGGGGAAATTCCTTCATGATGCGCCGCAGAGTCTCCAGGCCATTGAGCCCGGGCATCTCCACGTCCATGGTTACCACGTCCGGCTGCAGACGCGGGATTTTCTCCAGCGCTTCCTGCCCGGTCTGGGCCGTGCCGCCCACCTTGATTCCCGGGTCGGATTCGATCATGCGGGTCAGGGCGGTGCGCATGAACGCGCTGTCGTCCGCCACCAGCACGCTGATTGGCTTCGAACTGGCCGTAACCATACTCATGATGGGCGATAGACCAGGCTGACCAGGCGGTGCACTTCTTCCATGTAGCCTTCCAGTTCGAAGGTGAAGCGGGCCCAATCGAAGTTCTGCAGCGAGGGGCACTCGTCCTGCAGGATGGCGATCCCCGGCTCCGCCAGCAGGTCAACCTGCCGTTCTTCGGAGTAGCCATAGCCCAGTCCGCTCATGCGGCAGAGCAGATCACTCAGGGCCACCACCGCCACCAGGTCGCGATGGGTGGTGCTGCTGGCCACGTCATGATGGCAGGCCACAACCATGGCCACATCCGCCGGCAGATGCCAGCGTTCGGCAAGGATCTTCCCGGTGGTGCAGTGCGTCTGGCCCAGAACGCTCATTTCCGCTTCATGCAGGGGAATGTGCTGGGTGCGCGCCATCCCGATGGTGTCCGCGAAATCGCTGGCCAGAATCCACAGGTGGGCGACAATTCCGATATCGTGCAGCAATCCCGCCAGATAAGCCTTGTCCGGGTTCGGGAACTTGATTTTCTGGGCAAACTGCCGGCATACCAGAGCGCAGCCCAGGGAATGCTCCCAGAACACGATCGGGTCCAGCAAAGTTTTGTCCTTGGGCATCAGGGAAAGCACCGAACAGGAGACCGCGATATCGCGCATACGCTGCAGGCCCAGGGCCAGCACCGCGGCGCGCACGCTTTCCACCTCCTTCCACTGCCCGAACAGCGGCGAATTGGCCATGTGCAGGCACTGCGCGCTGAGCGATTTGTCCTGCGCGATCAGGTCCACGACCTGTTGCATGTCAAGGCTATCCAGCGGCTGCTCCAGGTATCGCAGCAAGGGCACCAGGGTCACCGGCAGGGTGGGCATGTTGTCCAGCGCTTCCAGCCTCTTCAGCAAAGTCGCTCTCACTTGATTGCCCATAAAGACCCCTAGCGCGCCACCTGCCTCTTTTCAGCTTTTACGTATGCCGTGGTGGACGGCATATGCACCAGCCGGAAGTCATCGCTGATCCCATACAAAGACTCGGAGTGACCCAAAAAAAAATATCCGTGAGGCATGAGGTTGTTATAGAAGTGCTGAATCACCTTGCGCTTGGAGGCGGCGTCGAAATAAATCAGGACGTTGCAGCAGAAAATGATGTCGAAGCCCTTCATGAAAGCCATGCGGGCATCGTCGGACAGATTCAGGCGATTGATGGTCACCCGCGTTTTCACCTCCGGCGTCACCACCAGGTCTTCCCCGCGGGCGGAAAAATACTTCTGCTTGAAGTGCGCCGTCAGGTTGCGCGTGCTGTAGCCGCCGTAGACGGCATGTTTGGCATGCGCGATGGAACGCTCGTTCAAGTCGGTGGCCTGAATTTCGAAGTTCCAGCCCTTCATGCGGTCCCCGATCTCTTCCAGCATCAGCATGCTCAGGGTGTAGGGTTCCTCCCCTGTGGAGCAGCCCGCGCTCCAGATGCGCAAATTGCGCAGCGGCAGCTTGGCGCGCGCCTCCACGATCTTGGGCAGCACGACGTTGCGCACCGCATCGAGTTGCGGCTGGTTGCGGAAAAAGCAGGTTTCGCCGATGGTGATTTCATTGAGCAGCGCAATCAACTCCGCCTGCCGGATGGGCTTGATGGTCAGGCAGTCGTAATAGTCCTTGAGCGTGCTCACCCCCAGCACCTGCATACGCTTGCCGCAGCGGTCTTCCAGCAGGCGGAGTTTGTTGTCGGGTTGAAAAATTCCCGCCACCTGGTACACCAGATCGCGGACGCGGACCAGATGGGGATTGGGAGGGCCGCCGGGTTTCTCGGTTGTCGAAAATGATGGGGTAGGGCTGCTCATTGTGCTACCGCGGCCTGAAAATGCGATGTCTCCGCCGAAGACAGCAGGCCGGAGGGATCCAGTACCAGGCGGACCCGTCCGTCACCGCTGATGGTTGCGCCCGCCAGGCTGGCGCAGTTGTGTAGATAGGAGCCCAGCGGCTTGATCACCGTGGACTCCTGCCCCAGAAGTTGGTCCACCAGCAGCGCCACGCGGCGCTCGCCCACTCCCAGAATCACCGCCTTGTCGGCGACCTGGGCATCCGGCCGCGCCTTGCTTTCAAACATCCTGCCCAGGCGGAGCAGCGGTAGTGTCTGGCCACGCAGGCACAGCACTTCTCTGCCCTCCAGCCGGTGTACTTCTTTGCTCTCGATGCGCGCCGTCTCAATCACCGCCCGCAGCGGCAGGGCATAAATTTCCTCCGCCACCTCCACCAGCAGCACCGGCAGAATGGCCAGGGTAAGCGGCAGGCGCAGGCGCACGTTCGTTCCCCGCCCCAGCTTGCTTTCCAGGTCGATGGTTCCATTCATTTTTCTGAGGTTGGTGCGCACCACATCCATGCCCACACCCCGCCCGGAAAGATCGTTCACTTTTTCCGCGGTGCTGAAGCCGGGGAGAAAAATGAAGTCGAGAATCTCCCGCTGCGACAGCGACCTGGCACGCTCCGGCGTGGTCAGCCCGTTTTCAATCGCCTTGCGCAGCACCCGCTCGGGATCGATGCCGGCGCCATCGTCCAACACGCTGATCACAATCTGATCGCCCTCCTGCTGCGCCTCCAGCCGGATGGTTCCCTGACGTGGTTTGCCGGCCGTCTCGCGCGCATCCGGCATCTCCATGCCGTGGTCCAGCGAATTCCGCACCAGGTGCACCAGCGGATCGCCGATCAGCTCCACCATGGTCTTATCGATCTCGGTCTCCTCACCGCTGACCAGCAGTTCGACTTCCTTTTGTAGGGTGCGCGCCACGTCGCGCACCAGGCGGGGAAACTTGCGGAAGACGGCGTCAATCGGCACCATGCGGGTGCGCAGGCCCGCGGCCTGCAGTTCCTCGGTAATGAAGCTCAAACGCGCGGTGGAAAGGTTCAGGGCCGAGTCCAGCGTTTCTGTGTCCATGCGCCGGCGGCTGAGGTCGCGGCTCAACTGCACCAGCCGGTTTCGCTCGAGGACCAGCTCCCCTACCAGATTGATGAGTTCATCGAGCTTGCGCACGTCCACGCGCATGGTCTGGGAAGCCGCGGCGTCGGCCCCCTGCCGCGCTGCTGCGACGGAAGCCTCGCCTTTGGCCGCGCTCCCAGCCGCCACCGGGGGCGCCTGCACCGCTTCCGCCGGCGCTTCCACTTCCCCGCCACCGGCTTGCGCAGCTGCTTCCTCACTGGCAACGTCTGCGGAAACCGCGGCCTCTTCGCTCTCCGGTTGCAGCGCTGCGTCCAGCTGCGCCACCAGGCCGTCAATCGAATATTCCCGCAAACCGCCCTGGCGGATGTCGTGCAGCATCTGCCCCAGCTGATCGCGCACGCCCAGGAACGCATCCATCATGGGCCGGGTGAGCGCGATCTCCCCGTGCCGCAATTTGTTGAGCACATCTTCGGCGCGGTGGCTCAGCCGCACCACCGGTTCGTACCCCAGGAAACTCGAGGTGCCTTTGATGGTATGCAGGGCGCGGAATATGCGGTTCAGCAGGTCTGCATCTTCCGGCGTGGACTCCAGCGTGACCATGTCCTGGTCCATGCGCTGCAGCAGTTCCTCGGATTCCACCAGGAACTCCTGCACCAGGCTGGGGTCTTGACTCAGTTCGTTGTCCACGTAAGCACGCCCTCAGTGAGGAGAAGAATCAGGCCTCAGCCATCTGCGTAATGGAGACATCTTCGGAATCGCTCATCAGGCGGTCCACATCCAGCAGAATCAGCAGCCGGTTATCCAGCTTGCCTACGCCCGAAACATATTCGCGTTCTACCTTGCCCAGGCGCGGCGGCGGCTCCACCGTGTCGGCGGGAATGCGCAGAACCTCGGAGACGGAGTCCACGATGAAGCCGAGCACGGTGCCTTTCACTTCCACCACCACGATGCGGGTCTGCTTGTCGTGCGCCAGTTCTTCCAGTCCGAACCGCTTGCGCAGCGCCACTACTGGAATGACCTTGCCGCGCAGATTGATCACCCCGTCCACGAAGTCCGGCGAGTTGGGCACTCGCGTCAGGTCCTGAATGCGGATGATTTCCTGCACCCGCAGTATGTCCAGCCCGAATTCTTCCCCGCCGATGTGAAAACTCACCAGCTGCAGAAGGTCCCCGTGTCCCTGCCGGGTACCGTGCAGGCTGACCGTCCGGTTCTGTGAGTCGTTGGTCGCGTTGGTTTGCATAGTGATCTCCTGTCCGCTTCTCTCACCTCGCCCGGTGGGTTGCCGGGCCCCCGAAGTGGCGCCTCAGGATGTAATCGGCAGGAAAACCAGGGACTTTATTCCGGGCAATCGGAGCGTCGGAAAGAAAAGGCGGCGAACCACGGAACCAACGGGACAAACGCGAACCAACGGGAAGCGAACGCCCCACCCCAGGCTTCGGCCACCCGGACCAGAAACATCTCCACGCCCGGCCTCCCGGCACACCCCCGATGGCAGCGGACTAGCCGGCCCGCGCCGCCAACGCCTTCCTTTTTTCCGGCGCCGCCAGGGCCGAGTCCGCCCCCCGCCCGAGCTTGCGGCCGTTGCCTTGGCCCAGGCCAAGCCCGTCCCCTTCCTGCAGTTTGAAGTTGCTGACAATCTTCTGCAGGTCCAGCGCCAACCCTGACAAGTCCTGGCACGCCTGCGCCGACTGCTTCGCCCCCTCCGCCGATTCCTTCACCAGCTTCGCAATCTGCTCCATGTTGTTGTTGATCTCTTCTGTCGCGCTCGACTGCTCGGTCGCCGCCGTGGCGATATGGGTGATCATCTCGCCCACCTGCTCCGACATGTGGATGATCTCCCGCAGCGAGTCCCCCGCCTTCGCCGTCGTCGTCACTCCCTCTTCCACCTGCCGGTTGCCCTCTTCCATCGCCGCCACCGCCACCTTGGTTTCGTCCTGGACGGTGCGGATCATGGTGGCGATTTCCTTTGTCGCAGAGGTGGTGCGCTCGGCGAGTTTCCGCACCTCGTCGGCGACGACGGCAAATCCCCGTCCCTGCTCGCCCGCGCGCGCCGCTTCAATCGCCGCGTTCAGGGCCAGCAGGTTGGTCTGGTCGGCGATGTCGTCGATTACCCCGATAATCCGCCCGATCTGGTCGCTGCTCTTGCCCAGTTCATCCACTTTCTTGGCGGTGGCGCTGACCGATCCGGCAATGACCCGCATCTTGGCCAGGGTCTCGTCCACGATGCCGCCGCCGTGGCGCGCCGTCTCCGCCGCCTTTTGGGACGCATCCGCCGCCTTGGCCGAATTCTCCGAAACCTGCAACACCGTGGACGACATCTCCTGCATCGCGGTGGCCACTTGCGCAGTCTGATCTTTTTGCGTCTCCGCGCCCTGCGACTGCTGCGAGGCCGACGATGAAATCTCCTCGCTGGCGCTGGCCACGTGCTCGGCCGTTCCGGCCACGGACTGGATGATCTCGCGCAAATTGTTCTTCATCTTGTTGAGGGCGGCTCCCGCCAGGCCGATCTCATCCTGGGCCCTGATGTCCATGTCATCCACGGCCAGGTTGTTGCCCGCGATCTCCTCGATCTGGGCCAGCATGTCGGTGGCAGCGGTGGACATCGAACGCGCAATCGCAGTTGCGATCACAAAGCCCACTGCCACTGCCGCGACCAGAATCCCAATCACCCAATAGCGTGATGAGGAATAAACCGCCGCGGCCGAAGCGCCTGACTCCGTTCCGCTCTTGACATTAAGGGCAACATCGTTGTCCAGAGCCTTGAAGGCGGCGCTGGATGCCTCGAAACCCTCGGTTTGCGAGACCTGCGTGGAATCCTCATATTTTCCCTTGTCGAAGAGATCGATTGCCCGCTTCTGGGCATCGAGGTATTGGTCCCAGGCCTTGCGAAACTCTTGGTAAGTTTGGCGCTCCTGGTCGGAGCTGATCAGGCGTTCGTACGCTTGCTCGTCTTCTGCGATCCGCGGCAGCCGCTCTCTGAGCAGGTTCTCGGCTCTAGTTACGGAGTCTTTGTCTCTGCTGAGGAGCACGTTGAGTTCTGCCCGGCGCACTGCCGAAGCATCCAGCGCCAGCTTGTCCACGGCGTTCACGCTCGGCAGCCAGTTCGTAGACAAGTCCAGCGTTGAACTATTTACCTTGGAGATCTCAACCAGAGAGAATACCCCGAGGATGATCATGAGCACCTGAACAACAGCAAACCCCAGCCCTAACTTTTTGCCGATTTTCAGACCACTGAACCATGCCATGTGCAGCCTCCCGGTTGCCAAGACTGGCGGTGCTCTTGGGTTCTAGCCCACGCGAAGATGTCCGGCTCGCCAGTGCTTTCGCCGCAATAAACGCACTGCGGCCACGGGTTACATCGGCTTCAAAGTGCCTGACTTTAGTCGATTTCGGGGAAAAGAGGAGCAGTAATACCCGCCACCTCGGAGACTGTGCCGCGATTCCCTGACCCTATCCGTGCCTGTGATTCTGAGCGAATTGCGCAAGCGAACCAGCCCTTGCGCTCAGAGGCTGAACTTTTTGTGGTCGGACCACAACTACGTCCTGTCATCGTGAGAGGATCTGACTCTTGCCCAGCCACCTCTGAACTGTCATTCGAAAAATAATTGTCATTCCGAGCGCAGCGAGGAATCTGGGCCTCTTCCGACAGCGGCGGTATGCCGATGTACGCACGAACCCAGATCCCCCGCTGCGCTCGGGATGACACTTCAGGGGAGTCTCCCGACAAAGAGTCACAGCCCCTAAGGACGACAATTGTGGGTGAGATGCTAACTTCCCCCTACCAGCAGACCACGCGTTGTGACATCGCCACCTCAGCGCACGATCGGCGAGGGCTTTCCGCTGGAGACCGGCGGCTCCGGAGCAGGCGGCGCTGCGGGCGGTGGCTGAAACTTCCCCACCACCACTACATCCACCCGCCGGTTCTGCGCCCGCCCGTCCGCGGTATCGTTGCCGGCCACGGGATGGTATTGCGCATAACCGGCCGCCGCCAGCCGCTCCGGGGCAAAACCATACTTCATGATCAGCAGCCGCACCAGTTCGGTGGCGCGACCGGTGGAAAGCTCCCAGTTGGACTTGAACAGCGCGTTATGAATTGGGGCGTTGTCGGTGTGGCCTTCGATGCGGATGCGATACGGCCGCTGCTTCAACAAATCTGCAATGCGGCTGAACGCGGGCAGCGAGCGCGCCTGAATGTCCGCCGAGCCGCTGGCGAAGAAGCCGATCTCGCGCAGGCTGATCACCAGCCCGTCGGGCACGGTGCGCAGGTCCACTTCGTGGCGCGAAATCTCCGCCGACAGCGCATGCTCCAGGTCGCGCCGCAGATCGGTAAGATTGGAACTTTCCTCGGTGGAGAGTGGTTCATTGGCCGGTGGCACAATACGCCCCAAAGCCGCGGTCCGGCGGGCGTTGTCGATGGCCTGCACCGGGCTGATCGGCATCGGCTCCTCGGTGTTCAGCGGCACCTGGCTGTTGGAGGCGGGAAATACCCCCAGTTGCTGAAACGCCACCTGGATGGCCATCGCCACCCGCCCCACTTTCCGCTTGTCCACCTGCGCGCTCGAGTACAGCACCACGAAAAATGCGAACAGCAGGGTGATGAAGTCGGCGTAGGAAACCAGCCAGCGGTCATGACTGGGGTGGTCGCTGCGCCGCCGTCTTCTATATCTCATGTCTATATCTCATGTCCGCTTACTCCAGCACGCTCCGCGTCCTCACGGATTCCCCGCACGCGCCGCCTGCGCCTTGCCCGCGGCAGCTTCCGCGGGCGCCATTTTGTCGCTGAGGAATGCCACCAGCTTGGTTTCCAGCATGCGCGGATTCATGCCCTCCAGAATCGACACCACTCCCTCCAGCGTCATCTCCCGCAGCACCTGTTCTTCCCGCAGCCGGATCCTCAGCTTCCCCGCCGTGGGCAGAAGGAAAAGATTGGCTGCTCCCACTCCGTAAATCGTGGCCACAAAGGCCACCGCGATGCCCTTGCCTACTTCGTCAATCTTGTCGAGATGCTGCATCACTTGGATCAGCCCCAGCACCGCGCCGATAATGCCGATGGTCGGAGAAAATCCTCCAGCCGACTCGAACACCTGGGAAAATTTCTCTTCCCGCTCCAGGTAGTTATCCATCTCCAATTCGACCATGCGCCGCAGGTCCTGCGGCTCGGTTCCGTCCACCGCCAGCATGAGGGTTTTCTTGAGGAAGGGATCGCGGATATTGCCCAGCTCCGCGTCCAGCGCCACAATCCCGTCGCGCCGCGCCTGCTTGGCGAATTTCACCAGCAGGTTCAGGATCTCCCGGGGATTGTGCTGCGGTTCCACGAACACCCGCGCCAGCCGGCGCAAGGCCCCGCCCACCACCGCCAAAGGAAACTGGATGAGCACCGCCCCCGCGGTTCCTCCGAACACGATCATGGCGGCGGTGGGCTGCAGGACTTGCGATAAGTTCCCGCCCTCCAGCAGCAGACCCGCCACCACCCCGGCCAGCGCGACGAATACCCCTCCCCAGGTGGCCTTGTCCACGATCCTTACTCCTCGCCTGGATTCGCCTTCTTTGTCTCCACCGCAGTCAGCGCGGTGACGCTCGCCACCTGGTCCCAGGCGGGAAAGATTCCCCGCAGCACGCTGCGGCGGAATTCGATGATGCGTTCTACTACCTGATCCACACTTTCCAGCACCATGAACTTCTCCCCGTTCAGCAGCGTGATCAGTGTGTCCGGAGCCTGCTCCACGAACTTCACCAGATCAGAGTTGACGATCAGCGCCTGGCTGTTCAGCCGCGTCAAACGAATCATCCGGCCCCCTCCTGCCGATTTTCGATTGCCGATTGCTGCTTGCCGATTTCGGGCACGCCCAAGAATCGATTCGTCCACAAACCGCAAATCGACAATCACCAATCGACAAGCGACAGAACCCCCGGACGGGGCGCACTTCAACTTAATTCCTATCGGAGAACCCGGCGGCTTCATCACTGGATGCGGTAATGGCGCGGGTTACGGAGGTACTTGGCGCTTTGGGAACGCGCCCGCTAAAGCACAAACGCATTTCGCCGATGGAGTGTGCTGTAAGGCAAGCAACCAGGTTCCACGCCGCTCAGAGCCGGCTACTCTCCCAGGTTTTGTGGAGGAGGCGGTTCGAAAGAGACGGGACCAAACACACAAGGAGCAACTCCCATGGCACTAAGTATTCTGAACAACATCGCGTCTCTGGCCGCCCAGAACAATTTGACGGTCACAGGACAAGGTCTGCAGACCACCTTGTTCCGCCTGTCGTCCGGTTCGCGCATCAACAGCGGCGCGGACGACGCCGCCGGCCTGGCGATCGCCGACGGCTTGCAAGCCAACATCACCGGCCTCACCCAGTCCTCGCGCAACGCCAATGACGGCGTAGGCAAACTGCAAGTCGCCGATGGCGCCCTGGCCCAGGTCACCACTCTGCTCAACCGCGCCGTCACTCTGGGCGTGGAATCCGCCACCGGCACCGTCTCCCAGGCTCAGCGGGGCGCGCTGGACGCCGAGTTCACCGCCATCAAAGCTGAAATTGACCGCATCGGCACCAGCACCACCTTCAACGGCGCCCAGGTTTTCCAGAGCGCCACCCAGCCCAACCTCAATGAGCAGGACAGCCCCGCCGCCACCACCGTGGGACTGACCGCACCACTCACGGTCAACCAGACGACCACGGTCAGCTCCGGAACCGCCAGCTTCACTTTCACCGCCGCTACCGGAACCGGTATTAACCCGAATACCGAGACCGGCAGCGTGACCACTCTCACCGGCGCCACCGCGCTTGCCCAAAACGACGTCGTCACCTTGACCCGCGGCAGCGGCACCTCGATCTTTACCGCTACCAATGCAGCCACCGTGGGCGAGTTGGAAACCGCGATCAACACCGGCGCCAGCACGGCCAACATTACCGTCACCGGCACCGACCCCAGCCACGCCGGCTACGCCGCCTCACTGGTAGGCGGAGCCCTGCAAGTCTCCGACGGCACGGGCCAGAACGATCTGACCGTGGTCCAGGGCACGGGCGCCGAGTTGGGCGCGTTCAGCCACCCCACCGCCGTCTCCACTGTTCAGGATCTGGTCAACGCCATCAACGCTGACACCACGGTAGGAGCCAAAGCGGTGGTGGCCGGCGGCGTGCTCGAGATCACCGATCCCCAGGGCCGCGGCAACCTCAAGGTCTCCACCACTGACACGGCGCTGGGCGCGGGCGCGACCGGTGTATCGACTGACTTCTCCAATCCGACAGTCGCCGGCACCGGCGTCAACGCCAACGAAATCGTAGGCTCGGCCACCGGTTTGGCCTCGTCCACCGCACTGACCAACGGCGGCGTCACCAGTTTCACCGCAGGCGGCCAGACGTTTAGCTTCACGGCCGGAGCAACCGATACCATCGGCGACCTGCTCGCCGCCATCAACAACCCCTCGGATCCCGCTGGTCTGCAAGCCTACATCGGAGACCCCGGGACCACCTATGCAGGCCAACTGGTGGTCGTGGATCCAGGCAACCACAGTGACGTGACGGTAGGCCCCACCAACACCGAGAGTGTGCTGGGCTCCTATACTAATGCCGCCACGGTCGGCACTTCGACCACCGACATCTTCCTCAGCGACTCCACCGCCATTGGCGCGAGCACCATTTCGGTTTCCATTCCCGCCCTGGGCTCGGCCAATCTCGACCACGGCGCCTCCAAGGTCAGCATCGCCGCCGACTCTCTCACCGGCCCCGACCAGACCACCGCCATCGCCAACGCCAAGAAGGCGCTGACCGACATCAACCAGGCGGTCGCCAACGTCGCTGCCATCCGCGGCGACCTGGGCGCCGGCATCAACCGGTTGCAGAGCGCGGTCAACGTCATCAACACCCAAACCCAGAACCTGACTTCCGCCGAAGACGGCATTCGTTCCGCCGACATCGCCACCGAAGTCGCCAACTTAACCAAGTTCTCCATCCTGAACCAGACCGGTATTTCCGCTCTGGCCCAGGCCAACACCACTCAGCAGCAGGTGCTCGCGTTGCTGCGGTAAACCGAAACCTCGGGAGAGGCCGACGCGCGTCGGCCTCTCCCGAACAGGATTTAGTAATTGGGGAATTTTTTAATTGGGTAATTCAAACTCCCAGTGCGGAGATGGAGATCGGCTTTCAAGTTACCCGATTACAAAATTCCCCAATTACCCAATGAAGTAGGGGGCCCTATGCGCGTTGACCTGACATCAGCCACTGCGGCCGCAGTGCTGAATGACGCAGGGCAAGGTGCGGCGCAAGCGAACCAGACCCAGCGGAAAGCAGCAGCGGATAAAACAACACTCACGGCGCAAACCAAGGCGGAGGCCGCGCCTCCGGAGAATCAGTCTCCGGCGGTGGGGCAGAGCCAGGCCGCGCAGAATCAGGTTGCGCAAAACCAGCCGGCCCCAAACCAGGCGGCCGTGCAGGCCAGGCCAGCCGAGTCCACGATCCACGTGCCCCCGGCGATCCCCGCGCCCGAGGTAATGAACGTGACCTTCGACCAGAACAAGAACACGGTTTACCGCTTCGTGGACGAAAAAAGCGGAGAACTAGTGAGGCAGGTTCCCCCGGAGGAAGTGTTGCGCGTCATGCGCAGCGTGGAAGACATGCTGCAGGAGTCCGAACCGAAGCTGAAGGTGGCGCTATAGCCCTTCGCGGTATGAGTCTATGTCCACTTCGCCCATCACGGTGAATCTGAACAACGCCACCAGTTCCGGCAGTACCGGCACTGGCCTCGGCCAGGGAATTGACGTTGCCAGCATTGTCGCCCAGATCATCTCCGCCGACCGCGCTCCAGAACAAGTCTGGCAGCAGGAGGTTTCCGACCTCTCCACGCAGGCCACCGCGCTCAGTTCCATCAATGTGGACCTGCTGGCACTGCAGAACACCATCAACGCTCTCACTGACGTTACTGGACCTCTCAATAATCTGACCGCGACGTCTTCCGCGCCGTCCATTTTGACCGCTACCGCCCAGGCTGCCGCCGTGGCGGGAAACCACACGGTGGTGGTCACCAATCTGGCCAACACCTCGTCGCTCTATACCGATCCCGTCGCCAACGGGGCCGTGCTGTCGGGCACCCTCGGTTTGAAGGTCGGGAGCGCCGCGGTCGTGCCCATCACCATCGACTCCAGCAACAATACCCTGGCTACTCTGGCCACCTACATCACCAACCAGAACCTCGGCGTCACTGCCAACGTCATCAATGACGCCAACGGACAGCGCCTGGCCCTCATCAGCAACGCCACCGGCCAGGCCGGAAACCTCAGCCTGGCGGCCACCGCTAGCCAACAGTCCTATAGCGGCACCGGCGACGGAACTATCACCGCCCTTACCCCCGGAGCGGGCGCCGCCGCGGAAACCATCACCCTCACGGCCACCGACGACACCCATTTCGACGTCACCGGTTCGGTCTCCGGCAGCCTCGGCACGGCGACTGTAGGCACACCTTTCACTTCCGCCAATGTGAACTTCACCATCAACGCCGGAGCCACCGATTTTCAGGCCGGCGACGCTTTCACCCTCGCCACCACCCCCGCCAACAGCACTGGCATCAACTTCAACCAGGTGGCCGGCGTGAACGCTTCATTGACCGTGGACAGCGTGCCCATCAGCAGTTCCACCAACACCGTTGCCAACGTCATCCCCGGCGTAACCCTGAATCTGCTGGGCACCGCCCCAGGCAGTCCCATCCAGTTGCAGGTCGGGGCTGACACCGACGGGGTATCCGCCAACATCAACTCCTTCGTCACCACTTACAACAACCTGATCAATGACATCAACACTCAGTTCACTCCACCGGCCAGCGGCGGCACCGCCCCACCGCTGGAAGCCAGCGCCGATTTGCGCTCACTGCAGAGCAGCATTTTGACCGACATAAGCTACTCCCTCACCGGAAACAATGGCCTGGTCAATCTGGCGTCCCTGGGCGTGAATATGAACGACGATGGCACCCTGAGCGTGGACTCCACAACCTTGAACGATGCGCTTGCCAACAACTTTCCCGCCGTGCAGAATTTTTTCCAGTCCACCGATCCCGCCAACCTGGGTTTTGCTTCCAACTTCAGCAATGACCTTGCCAGTCTCACCGATCCCACCCAGGGCGTGATCACCCTGGCCTTGAAGGAGAATTCGCAGACCCAGAGCGACCTCAACAGCCAGATCAGTGATTTCGAAGATCGCCTGATGGTCACCCAGCAGCAGCTGGTGACTCAGTACAGCCAGGTCAACGCCGCCCTCGAGCAGCTTCCTCTGCTGCAGGCGCAGATTGCCGGAATGCTGGGGTCGCTGCCGCAATGAAAAACGACGCCCCCTCCGCCTACCGCAGTTCCGCCGGCCACAGCGCCTCGCCGGTAAAGCTGGTCATCATCCTCTACGAGCAGCTCATCAAGGACTTACGCCGCGCCGTCTCCGCCATGGAACGCAACGACATCGAGGGACGCACCCATGAACTCGACCACGCCCTCGGCGTGCTGGCCCGCCTGCAAGGCGTTTTGAATCACGAGCGCGGTGGACTGGTGGCAGAGAACCTCAACCGCTTCTACGCATTGCTGCGTTCCACCATCATCACCGCTCCCGCCCGGCGCCTGCCGGAGATGCTGAACAAGCAGATCAGAAACCTGCTGCTGTTGCGCGAAGCCTGGGTGGAAGTGGACCAGGCGGAAAGCGGACCTGCTAAAACCGCAGGGTCGCCCGAAAAATCATCCGCCTCCGCGCCCGCCGCGGGTGCGGCGAGATCCGAGCGCCCGGAATTCTGGAGCGGTTAGCGTGCTGTCTTTCAACGTTCGCGTAATAAGTCAACTTGCCCGAGGTTCGCGGTAATGAGCCCAGCTTGCCCAGGTCGGAGTAATAAGCTGAACTTGTTATCCTGAGCGAAGCGAAGGACCTATGTATT
>DATJXG010000330.1:0-9043 GCA_035500455.1 Terriglobales bacterium
CCCCGCAGTTTCAAGGTGACGCGCATCCTCACCCGCGGATGCAACCTGCGCTCCTCCGATTCCCGCTGCAATTCTTCCGCGACCCGCCGCTTCAGTCCGTGCAGATCGAGCGGCCGCGTAAACGCCGCCGTTACCCCCAGCGTCTCGCTGCGGATCTTTTCTCCCACTTCGGCTGCGATCACGAACACCGGAATTCGCGCTGTGTAGCTCAGCGTTTGCAGGCTGCGGCACAGTTCGATGCCCGAGCGCCGCGGCATGGCCAGGTCGATCACGATGGCGCGGGGTTTGTGTTCCAACGCCAGGCCCAGGGCCTGCTCCGGATTCCCGCTCTCGATCACCTCGTAGGCATCCGCGAACAGCCGGTGCAACTGCCTGCGCCTTCCCTCGTCGTCGTCCACAATCAGGATCTTATGCACCACGCCCCCTCGGCGCACCCTCGCCGGCTACGAACTCGCTGCGCGGGAAAAATAAACGCGGGAAAAACAATGAAGATGAGCCGCATCCGCGAGCAAATGCCGGTCTGAGATTTCGCTACAAGCTGCCTTCGCGCCGCCCCGTAGATTCTTCACTACTGGCGCCGCTTCACTTGCAGTCTTGTAGCATTCGACATTCCCGTGCCGCAGCCCTCTGCGCGCAGGCCGGCACAGAAGATGAAGCTGGTATACAGAGATGGGACTCGATCGGTGATGGTTCGACTCGGGACAGCGAAATCCTTCTCCCGGCGAAATTCATCCTGAAGCCCCCTTGGTGAATCTTTCGCGTCACAGCCAACTAAGTTTGTCTTTCCACAATACCTGTCTGCCCGCGAGTAAGCGCTCGCCGCGCTGCCGGCGTTACATTTTCAGAACACCACCCGCCATCGGCCTGTAAGCTTTGTTATTTGTTTTGTCTTCTCGCGGGAGCTTTCTTCCGCGGTCTGGTAAACGTTTACCACTCTGGCGCTATAATTCTTCTGGCCGCTCCGCTCATTCCGCCGGGTTCGATTCCATGGGAGGATCAATGAACAGCTCTAAATTTTCCCGCAGGCAATTCGTCACCTCCGCAATCACTACCGCCGCCGTCACCTGCCTGCCCGCTCGCCCCCTGCTCGCCAGCGCGACCGCAAGCGCCAAACCCAGAGGCATATTTCCCGACGTAGCCTTCGCCCACCCCGATTGGAAAGACCAGGGAGTCGAGAACCTCGCCAAGTCCCCGCACGCCAGGCTGCGAGACATCCCCGTCCACGCCGTCACCGTCGAAGATGGATTCTGGGGTGAGCGCCGCAAGATCAATGTCGAGAAAAGCATTCCCTCCATGCACGACCTGCTCGAAGCCAACGGCCGCATGAACAACTTCCGCCGCCTCGCCGGCAAGAGCACCGCCCCTCAGATCGGCCCGGTCTATTCCGATTCCGATGTTTACAAGTGGACCGAAGCTGTCGGCTTCGCCCTGCAATCCGGCGACATTCCCGATCTTCGCGCCACCACCGAAAAAGTAATCGACGTCGTCGTCGCCGCCCAGGAGCCTAGCGGCTACCTCAACACTTACTACGTTGGCGATAAAGCCTCGCTGCGCATGACCGTTCAGACCCAGACCATGGGCCACGAACTCTACAACATCGGCCACCTGCTGCAAGGCGCCATCGCCTACTACCGCGCCACCGGCGACCGCAAGCTGCTCGATGCCGGCATTCGCTTCGTCAACGACTTTCTCTACCCCAACTACGGCCCCGCCCCCAAAAAGCCCATCGTCTCCGGCCACCCTGAAATCGAAATGGGCCTCATCGAGCTGTACCGCATCACCGGCGACAAGAAACAACTGGAACTGGCAAGCTACATCCTCGGCGGCGACGATCGCCTGCACCTGCCCGAGCGCCGCACCATTTACATGTTCTGCGGAACCCCCTTCACCGCCCGCACCAAGCTCGAGGGCCACGCCGTGCGCGCTATGTACGCCTGTTGCGGCGCCACCGACTACTACATGGAAACCGGCGACGAAACCTACTGGAAGACTCTGAACACGCTATGGAGTGACATGGTCACCACCAAAATGTATGTGACCGGCGGGGTGGGCTCACGTGCCGACGGAGAAGCCTTCGGCGATGCTTACGAGCTGCCCAACTTTCGCGCCTACGGCGAAAGCTGCGCCGCCATCGGCAACATGATGTGGAACTGGCGCATGCTCGCAGCCACCGGAGACGCCAAGTTCACCGACGTAATCGAGCGCGCTCTTTACAACGGCATCAACTCCGGCATGTCACTCGATGGCACCATGTACTGCTATCGCAACCCCCTGGCCTTCGATCCATCCACCGGCGACAAGATCCGCAATCCCTGGTATGACACCACCTGCTGCCCACCCAATCTTGAGCGCACCTTCGCCTCGCTTCCCGGCTATTTCTACAGCACCAGCAGCGAGGGTATTTACGTGCACCTCTACGACAACTCCGAGCTGAACTGGCATCTGGAGAACGGCACCGGCCTCAACGTCAAGCAGAAAGCGAATTACCCGTGGGATGGCAACGTCGAGATCGCGGTAACGCCGGCCGAGGCTTCCGAATTCACCTTCTACGTGCGCATTCCCGGCTGGGCCGATACGGCGAGCGTGGCTGTGAACGGTAAATCCGTATCAGGCGTGAAGCCGGGCTCCTACCTGCCGGTCCGGCGCCGCTGGGCCGCGGGAGATGTGATTCAGCTGAAGCTGGAGATGCCGGTGCACGTGCTCACTGCCGATCCCCGCGTGGCAGACGACACCGATCGCGTCGCCGTGCAGCGCGGGCCACTCATCTATTGTCTGGAGGAACTCGACCAACCCAGCGGTGTGGAACTCAGCGGCGTGGCGATGGACGTCGGCCAGAAACCGGGATCCCAGTTCCATAGCGAATTCGACAAAGGTTTGTTGGGTGGCGTGGTCGTGCTGCGCCACACTGGAGCGGTTTACGAACGGCCCGCCTCCAATGTGCTCTATCCCCGTTACAGTGCTGAACCAGCCAAGACCAAGCCTGTTCCCCTGACCTTCATCCCCTACTACGCGTGGGCTAACCGCGAGGCCAGCGCCATGCAGGTGTGGACGCCGATTCTAAGGGCCTGAGAGCAACGCGGAGCGGCCTTGGTCAAACCGGCCTTGGTCAAACCAGCCTTGGACAAACCCTGGCTGAAATGTGCGCCGGGCTCTTAGTTCAGCGCCGGCAAACCCACTTTGATGACTAGCTCTCGGAAGGAAGCATCCGTGCGCAGGCCGCGAAGGGTGGCGTCGTTGCGCAGACTAATAAGGTCGCTGTTCCGCCCCTGGTAGGCCCGCTGCAAATATCCCAGCGCGTCCTGCCGCGCTCCCAGCAACGCACAGGTGCGCGCCAGCTGATAAGGCGCAATGCGGTTCTCAGCCAGCAGCTTTTTCTGTTCCTGCAGCATGCTCTGCAGCATGGCGCGCTCTCCGCCGCCGGCGAATCCCCGTTCCCCCGCCTTCACTACTCCTATGGCAGCATCGTCATGAGACAGGGCCGCGGCTTTCTCTGCTTCCGCCAGAAAATCCCGCCCCCGCCGGCTGGATAAATAAAATTCCGCCAGGTAACGATGGGGAGAAAGGAATTCCGGATCGCTCGCCTCCAGCTGTTTGAGCAATTCGACTGCGGAATCGGTCTGTCCGGCAAGCAGCAGAATCAGGCCTTTGTCCGCCACAATCGCCGGCGAGGCAGGGTCCAATTGCTGCGCCCGCCCAATCTCCCCCAGCGCTTCCGGAAAACGCCCCTGCGTCATGAGGAAGGTGGCGTACCAGTGGTGGGCGTTGGCATAGCTAGGATTGAGCGCCAATGCCCGCTGAAAATGGCGTTCCGCATCCGGCGCATCCCAATTGCCGTAGAAGGTCACGAACGCTAGCGAGGCATGCGCCTCGGCCGAGTTGTCGTCCAGTTCCACCGCTCGCCGCGCCGCTTCGGTGGCGCGAGGATAAGCTTCACTGTCGGGCAGCACGCTGTATTCCCGCATCAGGTTGTAGCAATCCGCCAGCCCAACGTAAGCGCGCGCGTAGTTCGGATCTTTGACAATCGCCTGGGTGAAATAATCCACCGCCATGTTCAGGCTTTCGGGCGTGCGTTTGTTCCAGTAATACCTTCCCTCAAGATAGAGTTCTTCGGCCTGCGGGCGACGCGAAACCGCATCCTCCGGCGCCGCGGGCATCGCCGACACCTCCGTCTTACCCCGGCCACGCTCGTACCGCAAACCTGCCGCCAGCGCCAGGGCTGCCATAACGGTCGCTGCAACCAGCCAAATGCTTCGCTTCCCCGGAAGCAGAGGCCGGTCCGGACTTCTTTGGATTTCTTCTTGGGGCGACACTACTTCAGCGATGGAGTCAACAACCCGCGGAGCCCTGCCCTCCAGCCAGCTAGAAAGCTCTTCCGTGTAGGCGAACACACCCCCGCGGCCGCTTCCGGGGTAGCGGCGCACCGGTAGCGCGCGGTCCTTTTCCCATCTCTTGACGGTCCGCTCGTCGCGGCCGAAGAATGCGGCGATTTCTTTCCAGGAATCGAGCCGCAGGTTAGCGGTTTGGGGCTGGCTGGTGCCCTGCATAACCTGATATGTCCCGAATTGTCCCTACATGACGCTTTGCGGGGGAGCGAGGCAGAAGTATACAGGATTTTCCACCGCTGGGAATCCCCCTTTAAGGTAGCTACCTGCGGCCAACCTATACTCACTTGTACATCGTGTTTCAGCCGCGATCCGCTTGCCCTGCCGCCGGGAGAGGCCCCGTTTGAGACTCCGCCGCCGTCTGGATCTTATTGAAATTATTGTTCTTGCTCTGCTTTTTGCGGCCGCCGTCGCGGTCTTTTGGGTGCGCTCGAAGTAGCCGGGTTCACTTGCGCAGCAGGTTCCTGGCCAGGAACAACGCGTTCGCCGGGCGCTCCGCCAGGCGTCGCATCAGGTAGGGATACCACTCGGTCCCGAACGGAAGATAAACCCGCATCCTCCAGCCGTCGCGGATGAGTTTGAGCTGCAGGTCCCGGCGAATACCGTAGAGCATCTGGAACTCGAAGCTCTCTCGCGCAATTCCTTCCTGCAGAGCAAAGGCCTTGGCGGCTTTGATGATCCTCTCGTCATGCGTTGCCAGCCCGTGATAGACCCCGCTCTTCAGCAGAACCTTCATCAGGCGTAGGTAGTTCGCATCCACTTCAGACTTCTTCTGGAATGCAACTTCCGCAGGCTCCTTGTATGCCCCCTTGCATAAACGAATGCGAATCCCCGCCGCCAGTAGCTTCTCGACATCGGACTCCGACCGCCGCATGTAAGACTGAATCACCGCTCCCACGCAACCCTGATGTCCGCTCACCGCGTGTAGTTCGTGCACCAGATCAAGTGTGCGCTCCGTGTAGGGAGAGCCCTCCATGTCCACCCGCACAAAATTCCGCGGACTCATCGCCGCCGCCTGGGCCACCAGTCCGGCGGCAATTTCCCGGGCCAGCCCCGGGTCCACATCCAGCCCCATGTGCGTCAGCTTCAGGCTGATGTTGGCGTCCAGCCGTCGCGCCGCGATCTCCTCCAGCAGCCGCTGATAGAGCTGGGCGCTCGATCGCGCCTCATCGGCATTGGTGACGTTTTCCCCCAGGTTGTCGATAGACACGCTCAGGCCCGAGCCATTCACCGCCCGCGTGGCCCGCAACGCATCTTCCACCTGCGTGCCCGCCACAAACCGGCTGGAGAGCCGCTGCCCCACGGCAGACCGCTCCGCCACGCCGCGCAGCCAGCGGCTCTCGGAAAGGGAAATGAACAGCGCCCTTAACACGGCGCTCCCGCAGGGATTGCAATCTCAGGAATTGAACTGGAGCAGAAAAGACCTTGCGCAGGCATGACGGGTTTCAAGTCCTTGTATCACAAAACCGCCCGCTCTCGAAGCGGAACACACGGCTGGAAACCGATGGCGGGATCAGCCAGTTCGCCGCAATTCACTCCGGCTGGAAGCGCACCTCGACCGGTTCCTTGGTTTCGTGCGCCGCCGGAGCCCATTTCCATTTCGCCACCGCGTTGGCCGCAGCCTGTACCAGGATGGGATGCCCGCCCTTGACGGATACCGACTTTACCGTACCATTGCTCGCTACCGTCGCCTCGACCTTCACCACTCCGGCCAGATGCATGGTTCGGGCCATCTCCGGATATGAGGGCATCACCCGGCTCACCACCTTGCGGTCGCTATCGCTCTTGAGTTCCTGGGCAGAGGACGGTATGCCCACGCAGGTGAGGCTAATGGACAACACCAATAGGAGCGATGCAGTCGGCGAGCGCATGGGGGGCGAAGTGAAGAAAGACTAGCGGAAACCCCCACGCGGTTGAAGATTACCCCGGTCACCTCTGCGATTCGGGCACTCGCGCTCACACTCACCCGCCAGGCGAACCAACAAAACCTGGCCTGCCCCTAGTATTTTTCTGCTATGGAGCGATGTATCCTTGCGATGGTAATTTCACGCGAATGCGCCGGCCCAAGCCCAGGCTCGTTTTCAGCACCCTGGCGGTTGTCGCCGTCCTCTGGGCCGCCTGCGCCTCTTTGATCTGGTGGTCGATGCGCCAGCCCCCGAAAAAGTTCGGGCGCGTGATGGCGAAAATGCCCGGCCCGGTGCCTTTCCTGCTGTTTCCTTTCGAAACTCTCTGGACCCGCGCTCGCGCCGGAACCTTGCAGCCTGGTAGTCCTGCCCCAGACTTCTCTCTAATGCGCCAGGATAAAACCGGCACAGTTCGCCTCTCCTCACTGACGGCGCAGCAGCCGGTAGTGCTGGTCTTCGGCAGCTACACCTGACCGCCTTTCCGGCGGGAGGTTCCCGCCCTCAACAAACTCTACGAGCAATACGGCAATCGCGTCTCGTTCTACGCCGTGTACATACTCGAAGCCCATCCCAGCGACGTCTGGCAGATGCAAAGCAACATCAAAGACCAGGTCGTCTTCGCCAGCCCCAAGAATGAAGATGAGCGCGAATACATCGCCGGCGCCTGCGTGCGCAAGCTCGGCATCAAGTTCCCCGCCCTCATCGACGGCTTCGATAACACGGTGGAGAAGGCCTACACCGGCTGGCCCGACCGCATGTATCTCATCGACACCCAGGGCCGCGTGGTGTACAAGAGCCGCCCCGGCCCCTTCGGCTTCAAGCCCGATGAACTGAAAAGCGCTCTGGCAAAACTAGCCGGTTAACTGGCACGGATCATCTCATTCTCCGGCGACCTCGGCGGAAGTTCTCCTCCAACCTCGGTGATTCAAACTTTGATCCGAGCGGGCTGGCCCACACATTCGAATTTTGACTCCATGGCGCCACCCCGGAAAAGGCTGCCCCACTCGCGGTGGTTTTCGGCGAGTGGGCACCACAAATCTCGCTCCCTTGGTCACTGATCACAGACAAAGACTCGGAGTTCTGTGAATAGACGTGGCCGATGCCGACCAACCCGCATCGCTACTACGGCACTGGACATCTTCACTTCATCACCACCGGACTTCATCACCACCAGACTTCATCACCGCCAGTTGTTATCAGCGAAGGCCGTTGCTGGGCACCGCGCAGAATCACAACCTGTTTCTGGAAGTCATGGAGCGGGTACGGCAGCGGCACGGTTTCGTGGTGGTGGGATACGTTGTGATGCCCGAACACGTTCAGCTTTAGCTCAGCGAGCCGGAACGCGGCGATATCTGCAAGGAAGGAACCAGGTGTTCTTCGCACCTTTTGCGATCGTTACGGTGGGTTGATCGGCCGCGATGTTCGCCTCACACCCAGCCACCATCAATCACATAACTCTGGCTGGTAATCGCCGAACTATCATCCGAAGCCAGAAACATCACCAGCCGCGCCACATCCTCCGGCACCAGCTCGCGCTTCAGCGCCTGCCGCGACATAATTTCTTTCCGATACTCCGGCGTGTACCACAAACGCCGCTGCCGCTCGGTCGCGATCGCTCCCGGCATCACGCAGTTCACCCGAATATTAGCCGCGCCCAGTTCGTGGGCCAGCGTGCGCGTCATCCCCACGATGGCCGCCTTTGCCACCACGTAAACCGGCAGCCCGGTCGAAGGAATCACCCACGAAATCGAACTCATGTTGATCACCGACCCGCCGCCCGCCGCCTTCATTCCGGGCACAACCGCCTGTGTCGCAAAGAACTGATGCCGCAGATTCACCGCCATCCGTTCGTCCCAATACTCCGGCGTCACTTCGGAAAAGCTATGCCGGTCATCGCTGGCCGCGTTGTTTATCAAAATGCGCACCGCCCCCAGCCGTGCCTCAATCTCGCCGATCGCAGCGCGCAAAGCGGCGATGTCAGTAAGATCGCAAGCCGAAAAGCACGGAGGGTGAGCGCATCGTCCCCCCAGTTGCTTTACGAGTTCTGCCCCTGCCTCCGCAGCCAGATCCAAGAACGCCACCCTCGATCCCTGCAGTGCGAACTGCTCCACCAGCGCCGCCCCAATTCCTGACGCGCCGCCGGTGATCAGAACCGTCCGGTCGCGCAAGCTGGGATAAACCGCAAATGCGCCTGGCTGATTCATGGCCCCAAGCTTTCGTCGCGAGATTCCGCGAGAGGCAAAATCCTAGCACGAAATGCGCAATTTCTTGCGCCCGCCTCAGGGCCCATCTTCAGGAGCGTTGAAAACGGTAGAGATCCTTACCATCCTGAATGGCCTTCCATTTGCACTCGTTGCACAATTGGCCTCCCCCCGTCTTCTGAGGAGGATCACTATGCGCTCCACCGGGTTCCTTTCAGCAGCATCTCTGTTCGTGGCTCTCATTGCAGGAGCCTCAATCGCCCATTCGCAGACGCGGCTCGCTATTCCCTCTTACCAGAACCCGGGTACCGGCCTTTGGCAAAGCTGGGAAGCTCCTGGCGCAGCAGCGGTCGGGCTTATGATCGTCGATATCGATGATGGCGACGACCCAACCTATTATCCTTCGGTGGATGCAGCCATCCAGGCCACGCGCAAGCAAGGCATCTTCGTTCTGGGCTACACCCACACCACTTACGGCACGCGCGACCCAGCGCTGGTACGCCAGTCGATTGACAACGTCTATCAAAACTACGGCGTGGACGGCATTTTCTTCGAC
>DATJXG010000331.1:0-3282 GCA_035500455.1 Terriglobales bacterium
ACTGCGCCTGGAGGCAACGTTTACCAACTTGCCGAATCACCCGAATTTCGCGCCGCCCTCGGTGGATTTGTCCGCCCCGGCTACTTTCGGCAAAATCACCAGCGTGCAATCCGCCGAAAACTCCGGCAACCGGACCGGGCAGCTCGCCCTGCGCCTGGATTTCTGAGGTTCAAAACGAAAAAGGGCACGACTCCCGTTCCCGGGAGCCGTGCCCCTTCCCACGATTTACGCTGCCTGAACTCTTAGGCCTGGAACGAACTGCCGCACCCGCAGGTGGATTTCACGTGCGGATTATTGAACTTGAAGCCGGACCCCTCCAGCGTCTCCACGTAGTCCACTTCGGCGCCATCCAGGTACAGCATGCTGGCCTGGTCCACGAAGACCTTCAGACCGTCGTAACTATAGGTCTTGTCCAGCATGTTGGGCTGGTTCTCGAAGGCCATAGAATAGCTGAATCCACTGCATCCGCCACCGACCACCGCGATGCGCAGTCCTACCGGGGCGGGATCCTGGCTGGACATGATCTCTTTGACCTTGCCAACCGCTCGTTCTGTGAGTTGCACTCCCATGCGTTCTTTACTCCTGAAATAAGGGGTGTTGCCCGCTGTTCATTATACCAACAGGGTCCGTACAGTCCCTTTCTATCCATTTAGATGGCGATTGCCGCTTCCCGGTCGCGGAAAACTGGGGTCCAGCGGCGCTACCGCAGGGGCATAGTCCCGCATGCTATCTTTCGAAGTGTAAGGGCTGAAACCGGATCCGTCCGGCCCGCGTAAGAAGCCATGTATGGGATCACTGACGGGCGTCTTACCCCTCCCCGGATTCGGTAGCAAGGTTGCCCAAAAGAGCAGAGTGGACTACCAGAATACCACCGAAGGCGCCTTGGTCCAGCGTGCCCAGGCGGGCGACGATGCGGCTTTTCGTGAAATCGTCGATCGCTACCAGAACAAGGTGTTTTCCATCATCCATGGCATCGTGCGCCAGCGCAATGACGTGGAAGATATTGCACAGCAGGTATTTGCAAAGGTCTACCTGTCGCTCCGGAGCTTCGATTTCCGCAGCTCCCTGATCACCTGGATCTACAAAATCACGGTCAACGAGTGCTTCGATTACCTGCGCAAGCGCAAGGTGCGCAAGCTGGTCTACGAGAGCGACATGAGCGAGGACGAAGTCCGGCGCGTGGAAAATTCCGAGCCGGCGGTCGCCCGGCAGGCTCCCCTGGATGATACACTGGCACGCCGGGACTATGTTGTGAAACTCCTCACCCGGATTTCCGAGGAGGAGCGTATGTTGTTGATGATGAAGGAAGTTGAGGGATTCTCGGTCGAAGAGCTGGCGGAAAAGACCGGCATGAACGAGAACACCATCAAAGTCAAACTGTTCCGCGCTCGCCAGAAATTGGTGAAAGCGGCGCAGCGGTTGGATCGCGCCCCTGGTCTCGTCACAGGCTGAGGCGTGCCAGCCGTGGATTCCCGTCAGCGGGCGGCAGACCCGCGATGGGTGGATGAAGTGACATTGGGTAAGGGAAGAAACCTATGCATGCGGTAGTGATGGAGAGCCTCGAAGAGTACCTTTCCGGAACGCTGAATCCGGAATCTCGTCGGGATATCGAGGCGCACCTGAGCATCTGCGAACCCTGCCGTCAGGAAGTGGCGGGCATGCAGGACATCTCGGGTTTGTTCAGCGCGATGGTACCGGACGAAGTCATCGAACCGGCGCCGGGCTTCTATGCCCGGGTGATGCGGGAGGTCGGTTCCCGCAAGCCGGTGCCGACGTTCGCCGGTCTCTTTGGTCTGGATCTGGCATTCGCCCGGCGGTTGGTGTTTGCGTCGCTCTTGCTGCTGGCGGCTCTCGGCAGCTACCTGATCACCCGCGAATCCGAGTATCCCGCCGGCTCCTCCCCGGAAGCGGTCATGGCGCAACAGGATTCTCCGCAGTTCGAGAATGCGCCGGCGCATGAGGCGATGTTAGCCACTCTGACCACGTATGAGCCCTAATTTGCTGGAGCGGGCCCCATTCGCGCGACCGTGGAATCCCAAGCTCGTCTGCGCCGTTACGCTGACCCTGGTGTTTCTTTGCGGGGCAGCCGCCGGCGCCGTGGTCATGAGCCTGGAAGGCTTCCACAGCCGCCTCCATCAGCCCGCTTTCGATACCGCCGCCGGACGCGCACAGTACTACGCGCACATTCAGAAAGAACTCAATCTGACCCCCGCCCAGACCGAGCAGATGCAGGCCATCCTCAACGATCTGTGGCTCTACTATCGGACTCTTATGACCGACAGCCGGACCCGGATTGAGCAGGTTCTCACCGAGGATCAGCGCAAGAAATTCGAACGCATCCTCCAGGAATATCGCCCCAAATAATCCCGTGGGGCAGGTTCCCGACCTGCCACGCGCCGCAGGCGCCCGCCAGTTGTGTTGACACACCCATTTCCCCCGGGGACAATGGTGTTGCCACATGCGCCCGACGCTCCTGCCAACCCTGTTAGTTGCCGCGGCCTGCCTGCAACTCTCCTGCGGCGAGGACAAGCCCGCCTACCCGGTCCGAACCTACAACATGGGTGAGAAGATCACCCTCGGCCATATCAACTACCAGGTATTCGAAACCCAATGGATGACGCACCTCGGCGAGGGCGCCGATACGCGCCTGCCGCAGCAGCGCTTCTTCCTCATTCGCATGGCCGCGGGCAATGGCGCCAGCGGCGAGATCATCGTCCCCAACCTCACCATCCAGGACGATAGCGGCAAGACCTACGAAGAGCTCAGCGACGGCACCGGCGTGCCCGAATACATCGGCTACCTGCGCAGCGTCAAGCCGGCGGAATCGGCACAAGGCTACGCTTTGTTCGACGCCCCGCCCCGCCATTACAAACTGAAGATCATGGACGAGGAGAGAGAGAAAATCGCCTGGGTCGATATCCCTCTGAGCTTCGGCGCCGAGACCCCGGAGATTCCTACGCCCCCCGAAAAGAAACAGTAGCCGTACAGGCGCGGAACGCGGCGTATCTGCAGGCGGTCTAAAATCAAGGTATGTGGTTCGCGGCACTCCTCCTCTTCGTGCAGGCCGACTACACCAGCGACGGGATGAAGGCGCTCGAAGAAAGCCGCTTCGCCGATGCCGTCGTCGCCTTCACCAAAGCGATTGCCGCCGATCCCAAGGACTACTTCGCACATTTCAACCTCGCCATGGCTCACACTTTCCTTCGCCAGGACGACGAAGCCGTGGCCGAGTATCGCAAGACACTGGAGATCAAACCGCGCCTCTACGAAGCCGAGCTGAAT
>DATJXG010000332.1:0-6339 GCA_035500455.1 Terriglobales bacterium
GCGGCTTCCACGTATTCGCGCTCGCGCGCCGCCAGCACCTGGGCTCGCACCAGGCGAGCGTAACCGACCCATCCTCCGAGCGACAGAGCCATCACCAGATTGAAGATTCCCGGACCGCGGAAGGCCACGAATGCAATAGCCAACAAAATTCCGGGGAACGACAGAAACGCGTTCATCACCACCACGTTGATAAAGCGGTCCACGCGGCCGCCGTAGTAGCCGGCGACGGAGCCAATAATGAGGCCGAGGCCGAGCGACGCCGCCACCACACAACTTCCCACGAGCATGGAAATGCGCGAGCCGTAGATGAGGCGGGAGAGGATGTCGCGGCCGAGTTCGTCGGTGCCGCACCAGTGGGCAGCCGAGGGACGTGCCAGGCGGATGGGAAGGTTGATGAAGGCCGGATCCTGCGGTGCGATCCAGGGCGAGAAGAGGGCGAAGAGCACAAAGACCGCAATTAGCACCAGGCCAGTTGCCGCCAGAGGATTGCGGCGGGCGGCGTGAGGGAACGAGATGGAGAGAGTGGACATGAAAGGAAGATCTTAGCCGCAGCTCCACATTACTACTGCTTACTACTGCCGAATCCTCGGGTTGGCCACCGAGTACAGCAAATCCGTCAGAAAATTTACCGCTACATACGTCAGGCCGATGGCGAGGATGCAGCCTTCCACCAGATAGTAATCGCGGTTGCCGATGGCCTGGATGGTCAGGCGGCCGATGCCGGGCCAGGAGAAAATTGTTTCGGTGACAATCGCGCCGGCCAGCATGGCGCCAAATTGCAGGCCCAGCACCGTAATTACCGGGAGCATGGCGTTGCGTAGGGCGTGGCGATAGACGACCGTGCGCTCGCGCAGGCCTTTGGCGCGGGCGGTGCGGATGTAGTCCTGGCTGAGTTCTTCGAGCATCGAGGTACGCACCATGCGGGTGAGAATCGCCGCGAGGGCGCTGCCCATGGTGACGGCGGGCAACACCAGATTCGCCAGGCTGCCGGAACCGGAGACGGGCAGCCATCCCAGCTTGATGGAGAAGAGCAAGATCAGGATTGGCCCCAACGCGAAGTTTGGGAACGAGAGACCGAATAGGCTGACTACGCTGAGGGTGCGGTCGTCCCATTGATCGCGGCGGCGGGCGGAGCGGACTCCCGCCGGGATCGATAGCAGCACCGCAACCAGCAGCGCCGCCACCGTCAACTGCAGGGTGTAAGGATAGCGTTGCACGATCAGACTGCTTACGCCTTGGTTGTAGCGCACCGAGGGGCCGAGATCGCCATGCAGCACGCCTTTCCAGTAATGAATGTATTGCTCACCCAGCGGCAGGTCGAGTCCGTAGGCGTGGCGGGCGGCCTGCATGTCGGCGGCGGGCACGCCTTCGCCCAGCATTTGCAGCAAAGGATCGCCGGGAACGAGATGGATTAGCAGGAAAACTACCGACACGACCAGCCACACTACCGGCAGGGTGTACAGCAGTCGGACTGTAACGTAGCGCAGCATGATCGAACTATGACGACTTGAACTATGACGCCGGCGTCCTCACAACCGAAGACCGAAGACCATAGACCACTGAGCAGAGTACACGAGGAGCCCTTTTGAGCGAAAAGCAGTTCTCAGTTCTCGGGTTTCAGTTCTCAGATGGTTTCAGCTGGCCTGGGATTCTGCTGGAATCGGCTGCAGAGTTTCCACCTTCACCTTGGCGATGCGATGGCCTTCCATTGCCACAACGCTGAAGCGGCGGCCTTCGTAGTCGAAGCTGTCGCCCACTCTGGGAATTCTCTGCAGCCTGGCCAGCACGAATCCAGCGAGGGTCTCAAAGCCCGCGTCTCGCGGCAGCAGAATCTGGTATTGGCTTTCCAGGTCGCGCACTCCCACCGAGCCTTCGAGCACGAATGAAGTCTCGTCTTCGAGCGATGGCCCCTCTTGCGGGGCTACGTCGAATTCGTCCTGAATCTCGCCTACGATCTGCTCCAGGATGTCTTCGGCGGTAATCACGCCGGCGGTTGAGCCGAACTCGTCAACCACCACCGCCATGTGCCGCTTGCGGTCTTTGAATTCTTCCAGCAACTCGGTGAGCGCCTTGGTTTCAGGGACCACCAGCACATCGCGCATGATCTGGCTGATCTTCATGCCGGCGATGCGGGCGGCGATGGGCTGAATGGGATTGGTGGTCAGGCGAAGGCGGGTCCAGCGCATGAGGTCTTTGGAGTAAAGCACGCCGATGATGTGTTCCGGCCCGCGCTGGGGATCGTAAACCGGAATGCGCGAGTGCTGGTCTTCCACCACGCGGCCCAGAGCGTCGTCGAGGGAAAGATCGCCGGGCAACGAGAAGATATCGGGGCGCGGCACCATGACTTCCCGGACCGTGATGTTCTCGAGTTCGATGGCGCGGTGGATCATTTCTTCCTGCTCGGGAGGAATCTGGCCAAACTGGCGGCTGGCAGTGACGATGAGCTTGAGTTCGTCGGGGGAGTGGATCGCTCCCTGGCGAATTCTGGGCACGCCGAATACGCGCAGCACAGTCCCAGCGGCGCGGCTCATCAGGAACAGGAGGGGCCGGGTGAGGGTGAGGAAGACGTCCATAGGCGCGGCGACGGCCAGGGCCACCTGCTCGGCGCGCTGTAAGGCCAAGGACTTGGGAACCAGTTCGCCCAGGATCACATGCAGCCAGGTGATCAGGATGAAGGAGACGACAATGGCGATGCCATGGGCGTAGATGGCCACGTGGGGCAAGTCGCGGACCGGGCCGATCATCATTTGGGCGAGCAGCGGCTCGCCTACCCAGCCGAGGGTCAGGCTGACGATGGTGACGCCCAGTTGGACGCCATTGACGACCTCATCCAGATTGCGGTGCAGGCGCTGCACGATGCGCGCACCGATGCGGCGCGCCTGGATGAGCTGCTGGATGCGGGTATCGCGAATGCTCACCAGGGAAAATTCAGCCGCGGCGAAGAATGCATTGGCTGCTACGAGCAGCAGAATCAGCAGCAGCCGCAGCAGCACATACGTGGCCATTGAATGCTAATTCTAACATTCCAAAGGGAGTAGTTCAGGTGCGCCGCGGGGTACAATAGAGCTTCGCAACAGGATTCGCCATTGTGAGTCTGCCGCCCGTGGCCGGAACGCCCGCCGGATGTCTCAATCTCCGATTTCCTGCTTCCATTTCTTAGGGTTGGCGGTCTAAACAACAGCCGGCCACCCAGGCTATAACGCAGGAAATTAACGCTGGCCCACAATTTCAGGAACCACGGCGAAGCAAGCTTCGTAATAGAGAGCGAAGGGCAATAACCCTGGCTTAGCAGCCGCAGGAGGCGCGTGTGAACGGCAACGGCAAGAAGAAACGCAGCAGATGGATGCTATATGGCGGGATCGTCACCACGCTGGTGTTGGTGGTGGCGGTGGCAGCATGGGCCTTTACCCGCGGCGGCACCAAGATTGACCCGTCGAAGCTGGCCAAGGTCGAGAAGGGTGATCTGGCGAAGAGCGTGGTGGCTACCGGCAAGGTAGAACCGATCACCAAGGTTGAAGTGAAGTCCAAAGCCAGCGGCATCGTGAAGAAGCTGTATGTGGACTACGGCGATCGGGTCAAGAAGGGCCAACTTCTGGCGCAACTGGATAAAGATGAAATCGAGGCGCAGGTAGCCCAGGCGAAAGCCGGCCTGGAAGCCGCCGACGCCAGCCTGAAGGGCGCCCAGGCGGATTATGAGCGCGCCCGGGTGGACGCGGAAGGACCCGATGTTCCCCTGCTCAAGCGAGCTTACGACCGGTCGGTCGGAATGGCGAAGGACGGCGTGGTTTCAACTTCCGCGCTGGAAGATGCGGAGCGGAACTACGAACTTGCCCTGAACAAGCAGAACGTCGCCAAGGCGCAGGTGGTCGTCCTGAGGGCGAAGATTGCCCAGGCGCAGGCGCAGGTGGCCCAGGACCAGGCAAATCTCAAGCAGTTGGAAGAGCAGCTCAGCTATACCGATATCGAATCGCCGATTGACGGCATCGTGCTCTCGCGCGATGTGGAAATGGGCGACGCGGTCAGTTCGATCCTGGTGCTGGGATCGTCGGCCACGCTGGTCATGACTTTGGGCGACACGAGCGAAGTTTACGTCAAGGGCAAGGTGGATGAGAGCGACATCGGCAAGGTGTACCTCGGGCAGCCCGCGCGGATCAAGGTCGAGTCGTTCAAGGACAAAACCTTCAACGGCAAAGTGACCAAGATCTCGCCGATGGGCGTGGAGAAAGATAACGTCACTACCTTTGAAGTGCGGGTTTCCATCAATAATCCCGGCGGCGAACTGAAGGCGGAGATGACGGCCAACGCGGAAATCATTCTGGAAGAGCACAAGAACGTGCTGCAGATTCCGGAAGGGGCCATCATTTACGACAAGGACAAGAAGGCCTCCGTTGAAATTCCCGAGCCGAACGCCAAGGAAGGCAAGAAGAAGGTTGCCGTCAACATCGGAATCTCCAACGGCGCCAAGACGGAAGTGCTCAGCGGCCTGAAGGAAGGCGACCAGGTGGTGCTGCAGTAATAGTGGTCAGTCGCCGGTCTTCAGTCGTCAGCGCCCCAGTGCTTCCTGGGCGCCTTATCGAAAACCAGACTGAGGACCGGCGGCTGAAGAGTCGTGCAGGAGCAACAGTCGCGCTCGTCGATAGTCGTCAGCGAAGCCAGTGTGCTTCATCAGGTACCGAAAGCCGGCTGACGACCGACGACTGAAGACTGTCGACTGACATGAACCTCGCGGAAATATTCCGGCAAACATTTTCCACCTTTCGGGCGCACAAGATGCGCATTTTCCTGACCATGTTTGGCATTGTCTGGGGGATCGCGTCGGTGATCCTGCTGGTGGGGCTGGGGCGCGGCTTCAGCGTGGATCAGAAGAAGCGCATGGAAACCCTGGGCAAAGATCTCGTAATTGTCTGGGGCGGCCGCACCAGTTCGCAGATAGGCGGCCTGGCAGCGGGACGGGAAATCAGCCTGACGATCGAAGACGCGAGGCTGATCCGCGATGAGTGCTACCTGATCAAGAATGTTTCAGCCGAACTGCGGCGGACGGTGCCGGAAGTCAGCCAGTTCAATTCCGCTAACCGGGGCGTGGTAGGGATGTGGCCTTCGTATCAGGGTTTTCGATCCTTGATTTTGGGCGAAGGGAGGCTGATCACCGACGAAGACGAAGCCGAGTCGCGCCGGGTAGTGATTCTCGGCGACGCGGCCCGGCAGCAGCTCTTCAGCGGCCAGCCGGCGGTGGGGGCGTCACTGCTGATCAAGAGCGTGCCCTACACCGTGGTCGGAGTTCTGAAGAAGAAGAATCAGAATTCCAACTACAACGGCCCGGATAACGATTATCTCTACGCGCCGTATTCCGCCGTGGCCCGCGATTTCCCTCCGCCCGAGAAGAAGGGCGTGGTACGGGGCTACCTGGATGACATCGTCTTCGAAGTCGCCGACGCGGAGCACCACGATGAAGCCGTCATGCAGGTGCGGCGCACGCTGGGGCGAGTGCACCATTTCGACGGAGCAGACAAAGACGCCCTCTTCGTCTGGGACACCATGGAAGGCGCCAAGCTGGTGGAGAACATTTTCAACGTGGTCACGATTTTCTTTGCCTGCGTGGCCATCGTTACCCTGTGCCTGGGCGGCATCGGGGTAATGAACATCATGCTGGTTTCGGTGACCGAGCGAACGCGTGAAATCGGGGTGCGCAAGGCGCTGGGGGCGACGCGGCGGGATATTCTGCGGCAGTTTTTTGCGGAGTCGGCGATTCTTACCGTGGTGAGCGGCGCGCTGGGCCTGGGGTTCGGCATTGGGCTGTGCGTAGTGCTCTCGGTGCTGCCGCTGCCGGATTTTGTGCCGCATCCGGTGGTTTCGGTGATTGCCATTGTGGCTTCGGTGCTCACCCTTTCGCTGATCACGCTGACGGCAGGGATGTATCCGGCGCAGCGCGCGGCGGAGATGGTACCGGTGGAGTCGCTGCGGTATGAGTAGGGCCAGTTGTTGCGAGTTGGTTGTTGGCCTTTTCGTAGTTGGCGCGTCTGTTGATAGTGTGCTCAGACTTACTTTGTGTACCTTCGTGAACACTTCGTGTCCTTAGTAGTTGCTTCGGGTCGTGCATCTGCACACACAAGAGCCTTACCACTAAGGACACTAAGGGTGCACGAAGGTACACGAAGGGGGCGACGTGGCTGAAAAACCCGGCCCTGCGAAGGAGAAAAAACATTATGAAGCGACTGATTCCGGCTTCACTTTTGCGTTTCGTGGTAGTGCTTGCACTGGGTCTCGGCGCTGCCGTCCTGGCCTCCGCCTCCACTTCCTACCAGGGCTCGTTCCAGCGCGACTTGAAAGTCAGCGGAACGG
>DATJXG010000333.1:0-44045 GCA_035500455.1 Terriglobales bacterium
GCGCTTCCGGCAGCGAGTTTCGCCGCAATTCCAGCGTTCCCAGGTTGTAATAGGCTTCGGGATCGGTGGGCTTGGCGGCGATCACGTGGCGGAAGGATGCCGCCGCCTGCTCCAGGTAACCATGCTGAAACAGGGCAACGCCGTAGGTGAAGTCGTTGCGCTGAAACAGATCCTGAAACAAGGTGCCGCCCAGAGGGAGCGCCTTGCGCATGCGTTCGGCCGATGTCGCGGGCAGCGATACGAGATCTTCCAGGAGCCGCTTCGGGTCCGCCGGCCCCTGATAGACCTTGACCATCATTCCCTCTTTATCCAGTAGAAAAGATGTGGGGAGCGCGAGGTCGCGGCGGCGGTCGAACAGGTAGCGGAAGATGATGTTGTAAATGCCGGCCACCTCAGGCGTGGCCAGCAGAACAGGAAATGTGATTCCTTCGCTTGTGGCAATGGATCGCACGGCCGCCGCGTCGACAGGATCGTCGGAATTGATGCTCACAATGCGCAGTTTCCGCGCCGCCAGTGCCGACTCCGAGTGTTGCAGAAGCCGCATTTGTTCGCGGCTGGCAGGAGACTTCGCTTCCCAAAAGTTCAGCAGCACGAAGCTGCCGCGAAAAGAACGCAGTTCCTGCAAGTTCCCCGCAGCGTCAGCCAGAGCGAATTCTGGCGCGCTCAGCGGATCAATGAGCCACGTCTCAACCGTAGGGGGCAACGGTTCCGTCTTTTTTGCTTCAATCTCTGCCGGGTCGCCGGCTCGCGTGTAGGAGGCGGGAGGCGATGCAAAGGGCTTGGCGGAAAAATCCGGCGAACCTTCCTCGATCTCAATTCTCTGGCCGACGGGCAAGTGCTCGAACTGCTGAACCGCCCCGCTGGACCAGCGAATGCTGGCTTGAACATCGCCTTCTGCCGCCCCCAGCCCAAAAAGCAGTTCTTTCGTATGCTGCGCCAGAAATCCCGATCCGGCCTGGATATATTTCGTTTGCCGGCGGCCTGCGGCTTCCACAGTCACGGCGGCTCCAATTGCATCTCGATTGCTCTTATTCCCCCGCAATCGAAATGCAATCGCCGTCCCCAGGTCCTTCATGGCATTGCGCAGAATCCGCAACTGCGGGGCGTTGCGGTTCTTGAGCACGACTTCCAGCCGGCCATCGTGGTCCAGGTCGGTAAGAACGAACGAGCGGCCGTCCTCGGGAAAATCCAATCCCACGGCGGCGGAGATTTCTGAAAACGTTCCGTCGCGATTGTTCGCGAAAAACACGTTCCGCTCGTAGCCGCTCCAGGAAGAATCCGAGCGAATCAGTTCATTCAGGGCATTCCACCCGTGTTCGTAGCTCAGCGATGGAGTGGAATTCTCCGGTGACCTGCCCACCACCTGCCGCCAGAAGAAGCTGCCGAGATCGCGCCGGTCAGGCGCGGAGATGTAGCCGTTGGCGACGTAAAGATCCGGATAGCCGTCGTGATCGAAGTCCCATGCGTCGGAAGCCCAGGCCCAGCGGCCCATTTCGACTCCTGCCCGCTCGCCTGCATTTTCAAACTTCCCGTTCCCCAGATTTCGATACAGCGAATTTCCACGGGCATGCCGGCGGTAGAGCGCGCGAATTTCTTCCGGCGCATTTGGATGAAATATCTTTTGCTCCGAAACCCGCACACCGGCCGCCGACCACATATTGGAAACGTAGATGTCCTGCTGCCCATCGTTATCGAAATCGAGCCAGCAAGCGCTCATCCCTGCGCCGACGTCCTCGACGCCGGCTTCGCTCGAGACCACTCTGAATGTGCCGTCGCGGTTGTTGTGGTAGAGATTGCTGCGCCCGAAGTCGTTGGCCACGTAAAGGTCGGGAAAGCCGTCGGAGTCGTAGTCTCCCCAGGCGCAGGCGAAGCTGTAGCGATCATTGGCCGCGTTCAGTCCGGAGGCAGCGGTCCGATCCTCGAACTCCGTGCCACCTTCATTGTGGAACAGAAAATTCGGTGGCCCATTGCGTGCATCGAAGTACGGCACCGGGTAGTGATACTGGTCCAGGCCAACGTAATAGCTGTACAGGCAGAAATAAATATCTAGCCGTCCGTCGCGGTCGTAGTCGGCGATGGCGGCGTGCGTGAAGGTCCCTTGCGGAGGCTGCGCAAACTTGAAGGCATCGCGTTTGAGCGCGAACTGGCCGTTCCCCTGATTCACGAACAGCAGCGGCCCGCTACCGCACACCACGAGGAGGTCCTGCAGGCCCTTGTTCTCGAAGTCGGCAAACAGGGCGCAGGCTGTGCCGTCCAGCACATCCACCCCGGACTTCTCCGTCACGTCCTCAAAGGTACCGTCACCGCGGTTGCGATACAGCCGATTCGGGAGCCCCGCGGGCTGGCAGATGTAGAGATCGTCGAAGCCGTCGTTGTCGAAGTCTCCCGCCGCCAGGCCGTTATTGCCGTAAACGTCGATTCCGCAGGCGCCATCGAGAACCGTGCGCCAGTAATCCACGCCTCGCAGCATCTGCTCGTGGTAGGACTGCACCTGTCCCAGCGCCGGTGCCGTCACGTCAACGAAAACGGGCCCCCGCGCGCGGCTGAGCGTTTCCTCCGTCGCTTCCCACCGCGTCACACGCCACGCATTCGACAGGTCGCGCGACCACTGGGTTTGCCAATGGCCGATCCGTTCTTCGCGGGCAGAGTCCGCGCGCGTTCCAACCAGGTCGTAGCGAATCTCAACCTGCAGGGCCGTAGAGTTGGCAATTTCCTCGATGCCAACAATTTCAAATTCCGGTGTCTCGACGCGCGAGAAGCCAGCCAGATAACTTTTCATCTCATGCAGGAAGCCATCCGCGCCCAACGCTGCATCGCCGGCGAATCGCCGCCGCAAAACCTGGATTCCATACTCCGAGCGCAACCTGGTCTCGTGTGCCGGAGCCAGAGAGCCGCCCCGAAACGATGCGTCCAGCAACTTTGCCAGCGTTGCCAAAGCGGGCGGTTCGGTTTTCAGCGCCCGGCTCCATTCCTCCAGCAGCGGCATGATTTCGAAGGCGTACTTCTCGGTGATAAATTCATCTGCGCCTGGGTTCACGAGGCGCAGGACATCATCCAGCGGCGATTTCGCGGGATAGTGCGGCGCCAGCCGAAGGTCTGCCAGGGGAAACGAAGGAAGCCCCGCGCGGACTCCCGGAAACATCCGCGGAGACGGCGACGCCTGCAGCGGAGCCGGCAAAAACAAAAGGGGCGTCCATCGCATCCCTTTGAGGAATGACCGGCGGGAGAGAATGTGGGCGTCGCCCTTATAACGAGCCATGATTTAGCGAGCGAGGATTGAAGGTCACGCGAAGTTGCGGTTTTTGCGTTCTTGCCTTCTTTGCCCTCTTTGCGATCTTTGCGGTAAGGAATGACCGCCAAGAGCGCAAAGATCGCAAAGCGCACCACCCTCCCCGCGCCCCGGGTAAAAACGAGAATATCATCCGGAGATGTAAACGCTTGCATTCGGGCTGGCTTGCGGTATGCTTCCACAGGCCGCCTCTTCCGCGGCAGGAGAATACCTTTGGATCGCAGGAACTTTCTCAAGACCGGTGTCACCGGACTCGGCGGGCTCTGCCTGCTCAAAGACGCAGCCCCAGCCCTGGCCGCCCCCGAGATCGGCGCTGCCAAACTCGCTCCCGGCCCGCGCCTCGCCCTCTCCATGAACCGCAACTGGCTCTACAGCGAGAAGAACGTCTCCGGCGCCAATGAGCCAGGCTTCGACGACAGTAAATTCCAGAGGGTTACGATCCCGCACGCCAACCGCGTCTTTCCCTGGCACAGCTTCGAGGAGAAAGATTTCCAGTTCGTTTCCATCTACCGGCGCCATTTTCGTGTGCCGCCACAATTGAAGGGCCGGCGCGTCTTCGTGGACTTTGCCGGGGTCATGACCGCAAGCACGGTCACCATCAACGGCCACAACCTCGGCGAGTACCGAGGCGGCTATACGCCGTTTTCCTTCGAACTTACCAAGTACCTGAATTGGTCGGGCAACAACGTGCTCGCGGTGCAGGTCGATTCCACTGAGCGTCCCGACATCCCACCGTTCGGCGAGAATATCGACTACCTCACCTTCGGCGGCATCTACCGCGAAGTTTCGCTGCGGGCGGTGGCCGACACTTACCTGGAAAATATTTTTGCCAAGCCCGTGGATGTCCTCTCCGATGATCGCAGAGTGGAAGTGCAATGCTTCCTCGGCAAACCCGAAAGCAGCCAGTCGAAGCAACTTACACTGAAGGTAGAGTTGCGCGACGGCGAAAAAGTCCTTGCCACCGAATCGCAGGCAGTTACAGTCTCCGCGGACGGAGGCTCAACCGCGGTAACCCTGTCCAAACTCGGAGAAATCGAACTCTGGGGCCTGGACCACCCCAGACTCTATCGCGTAACCGCCCAACTCCATGATGGCGACAAGCTGGTGGATGAACTCTCCACTCGCATCGGCTTCCGCGAGGCGCGCTTCACTCCCGAGGGATTCAAGCTTAACGGTCAGGTCGCAAAGCTGCGCGGGCTTAATCGCCACCAGACTTTCCCCTTCGTGGGCGGCGCCATGCCGGCGCGGGTGCAGCGACGCGACGCTCTTATTCTGAGAAAGGAACTGAAGTGCAATATCGTGCGCACCTCGCATTATCCCCAGTCGCCGCACTTTCTTGACGCCTGCGACGAAGCCGGCCTTCTGGTGCTGGAGGAGATTCCCGGTTGGCAGCATATCGGCGATCTCGCCTGGCAGGATCTGGCGGTGCGCAACGTCGGCGAGATGATCCGCCGCGACTGGAACCATCCCTCCATCGTGCTCTGGGGTGTGCGCATCAACGAGTCACTCGACAATCACGACTTCTACACTCGTACCAACGCCCTGGCGCACCAGCTTGACAGCTCGCGGCAGACCGGCGGCATTCGCTACCTACCTGAATCCGAACTTCTCGAGGACGTTTACACACGCAACGACTTCGGCTTCCCCCTGCAACCGCCTAACCATCCGCTCTATCTGAACACCGAGTTCAACGGCCACATGTATCCCACCAAGCGTTACGACAACGTGGACCGCGTGATGGAGCACGCCCGCCGCCACGCCCGCGTGCACGACCAATTGGCGTCGAACCCGCAATATTCGGGCGGCATCGGCTGGTGCGCCTTCGACTACAACACCCACTTCAACTTCGGCTCCGGCGACCGCATCTGTTACCACGGCGTGAGTGATATTTTTCGAGTTCCCAAGCCGGCGGCATTCTTCTACCGCTCGCAGTGCGATCCCAAGGAAGACATAGTGCTCGAGCCAACATTCAACTGGTCGCAGGGCGATGAATCGCAAGGCGGAGGTATTCGCAAGGCCGTGATTTGCTCCAACTGCGATCACATCAAGATTTACGTTAAAGGCCAGCTAAAGCTGGAAGCCGATCCCGATCACGAAACCTATCCCCATCTGCGTTACGCGCCGTTCATGGTTGACCTGCTGGGCAAGCATCTCGAAGACTGGGGCGACCTGCGCATCGATGGCTATATCGACGGCAAGCAGGTAATCTCGAAAACGCTGCCGGGAAACGACACCGACGCCGAACTCAGCGTGGAGCCGGATGATAAGGAACTCGAAGGCGACGGCATCGACGCCACCCGTGTGGTGCTGAAAGTACTGAACACGCAAGGCGGATGGCGTCCCTTCTCCAGCGCAGCCGTAGCACTGAGCATCGAGGGGCCGGGCGAAATCATTGGGGAGAATCCCTTTGCGCTTAGCGGCGGCGTGGGCGCGGTGTGGATTAAGTCCAAAGCCTCCTCCGGGACAATTCGTCTTAAAGCGGTGCACCCGGTGCTGGGCCCAAAGACGGTCGAGATCGCAGTGAAAGCGGCGCCCGCGGAAGTGGTGTAGGGAGTTCTGGGACCAGCACTCAGTGCTTTTGAGAACTCGTCTGTTTTCGTGAAGGAAAATTGCGGAGCGTTACCCCTTGGATGCGCTGCCGCCGCTCTGATACGCCTCGATCAGGTCGCGGATTCTCTTCGCATCCGCTTTCCTGTGCCCGTGGCTGGTCACAGGATCAGTCCCGGCCGAAGATTCGATCACAATATTCGACCAGATCATCCCGGTCGCAATGTGCACGGAGGCCACCTGGGAGATGCTGATGCTCTCCTCGTTGCTCCCGAAGAGGCGCGGCTTTACCCGCGAAACGCGCTGCGGAGTCACTACGATGCGTGTAGGAAAGAAGAAATTTCCCCTGGTCCAGCGGCTGGCGGTGAAGGTTTCGCCTTCAGAACTGCGGCTGGCCTGTACGGGAGTAGCGCTCATGATTCACGCGGTTTGACTAGCGACTGAAGACCGACGACTGAAGCCTGGTCAAATCCACTCCAGCGCGCCCTTTTGCCAGATCCAGATGTAGCCCACCACCAGGATGGCAAGGAACACCAGCATCTCAATCAATCCGAACCATCCCAACGCCTTGAAGCGCACCGCCCAGGGGAACAGAAAAATAGTCTCCACGTCGAAGACAACAAAAAGAATGGCAACGATGTAGTAACGCACAGTGTAACGCCCGCGCGAGTTGTCCACCGGATCGATGCCGCACTCGTAAGGCATGAGTTTTTCTTTGCTGGGATTGTCGGGCCGCACCAGTTTGGCAAGCAACAGCGGCAACGGGATCGCCACCGCCACTACCGCGATGAAGATGAAAATAGGAATGTAGTTCTCAGGCATCGATTCCTCGACCCTACCAGACAGCTAATACTAGCACCGCCCGCCGCCGCCGGCGAAATGGTCTTTCCGCCACGGCAGGAACTGCTTTCTTTGCGCCCTCTGCGTTCTCCGCGGTTCAAGCCTTCGCCGTTTCAAACCGCAGAGATCGCAACGGTCGCAAGACATAGACTCCGAAATCCACATTGACGATCCTCGGCCGCATGCGATATACCTTCCATCCATCTGGTGTCGGGAAGCGCGGTGCGAGTCCGCCACTACCCCGTAACTGTGAACGCCGAGACCTGGGCTGGGAGAACACAATCCGGCCACTGCGGGTTTACCCCGCGGGAAGGCTGTCCAGGTTCGCGATTTGCTTGCGAAGAGGCGTGAGTCAGGAGACCGGCCAGAGGCCAACCTGGGCTTGATCCGGCTTCGATGGGAGAGCCGGAGAGCATTCCTGCCGGTCCACAAGGACCGCACATGAACGCAGCCTGCAAGCAGATTCCCGCCAACCGCTGCTGGCTTCTAGCTTCTGGCTGCCGCGAGCATTTCGTGAGCACTGAGAACTGAGAACCAGGAACTGACAACTGGTTTTTACACAGAAAGGCTGTTTCACCACGGAGACACGGAGTCACAGAGCCATAAAAAAATAAGGCCAGAATCCGCGTAGATACACGGCAAAAAGTTGATTTTCTCAGTGCCTCAGTGGCTCAGTGGTGAATAAAACGGGCGGAACCGCTCCGTCCCCAACCACAACTACTAGCCGGCGGGATGATCGGGAAGCGCGGTGCAAATCCGCCACTACCCCGTAACTGTAAGCGCGGAGAACCGGGCAGCAAACGTCACTGGCCCTCAAGGTCCGGGAAGACAGCCAGGGTTCGATGATGCGCAAGTCAGGAGACCGGTCCCGCCAGAAACTTCCGAGGGGAAGAAATGAATCGGTGTTTCCGAAGGTCTGCAATTTTCCTGGCGGCAGTTCTGGCTGCCGCTCCGGCCGGTTTGATCTCACCACTTCTCGCCGCCACTGCCGCGATTCACGGCACGGTGAAGGACACGCTGGGAGCCGTGATCGTCGGCGCGAAAGTTGAACTCGTGCAGAGCGGCAACGCAGCCGCCTCCACCACGACCGATGCCCAGGGCGACTACGCTCTCGCCGTTCCTGCGGCCGGACGTTACCAGGTGCGCGCCTCTGCGCAGTCGTTCAGCCCGCAGGTCAGCGAATCCATCTACCTTTCGGCCGCTGGCGGCGCGCGCATCGATCTGGTTCTCAGTCCCGGCGTATTGCCGGAAGAGATCACGGTCACCGCCACCGGAACTCCCGTTCCCGAAGCACAGTTAGGAAACGCTGTCACCGTGCTGCCGATGGGCCAGCATCCATACGCTCTGAGCATCCAGCAGCCGCTACGCCTGGTTCCAGGGCTGCAACTCTCGCAAGCCGGGCAGGCGGGAGGCAGCACATTCCTCTACATCCGCGGGGGCAACAGCGACGCCAACAAGGTACTCATCGACGGCATACCGACCAGCTTCATCGGCGGCCTGACCGACTTCGCGGCCCAGCCGGCCACGGCCATCAGCAGCGTGGAAATTCTGCGCGGGCCCAACAGCGCGCTCTACGGCTCGGACGCGCTGGCAGGAGTCGTCAGCATGACCACCGACCGCGGCACGACCCGCGTCCCCGAGTTAACCCTCGCTGCGGACGGCGGCAACTTCGGCACTTCTCATCAGGAAGGCACTCTGGGCGGGGCGGTCCGTCAGTTTGACTACTTTTCGGACTTCTCTGTGTTCAACACGCGCAACGACGTGCCCAACGACGCCTTCCACAACGCCACCTACGCGGGCAATTTCGGATGGACTCCGCGGCCTGCCACCAGCCTGCGCCTCACCGTGCGCCACGTCGCCAACCACGGCGCTGTTCCCAATGCGATCGACTTCTTCGGCATCCCTGACGACACCGGCCAGACTGATCGCGACACCTACGTGGGCGCGACCTTTGAGAACCAGCCCACTGCACGCTGGCACAATCTCGCGCGCTACGGCGGCGAACGCCTGCACGAAGTTTTCTACGACTATGCCCCCACGGGCACCGCTTTCGACGCTTTCGGAGAGGGCTTTCCCACGTGGTACATCGGCGCGCCCGTTACAGTGCGTGGAGCCAACGGGTACACGGTAAGCGGGCAAGCGGTATTTCAATATCCGGGAACCTATCCCAATCAGTCCATCAGCACTGCGCGGCGCGATTTTGTTTACGCTCAGTCTGATTTCCGTTTTACCCAGCACCTGGTTGGCCTGGTGGGATTCAAGTACGAAGACGAAAGCGGCAAGAGCCTCTTCACGGGCACGCCCAGCCAGTCTGTGGACCGTGGCAATTACAGCTACACCATGCAGCTCGCGGGCGACCTGTTCAACCGCCTGTACTACACCCTGGGCAGCGGCATCGAGAAGAATGAACTGTTCGGCGTGGAAGCCACGCCGCGCGCTTCGCTTGCATACTACCTGATGCGCCCCAGCGGCTCGGGCTTTTTCAGTGGAACCAAAGCGCGCGCCAGTTTTGGCAAGGGGATCAAAGAGCCCAGCCTCTATCAGCAGCTCAGTTCGCTTTACGCACTCCTGCAGGAAAGCGGGGAGAGCAGCCTGATATCACAATTCCATGTGTCGCCGGTGGGGGCGCAGCGGTCGCGCAACTACGACGGCGGCGTCGATCAGGAATTTCTGAATGGGCGGGCCAGGCTTGGCATCACCTACTTTCACAACGAGTTCACCAATGGCGTGGAATATGTTCCCCAGCAGGGGCTGGTTGCGCTGGGCATTCCTGCCGATGTAGCACAGGCCGCGGCGTTCGGAGCCTATGTAAACTCCATGGATTTCCGCGCCCAGGGTGTCGAAGCCGAGTTGGAATACAAGATCAATTCAAACTTCATGGCACGCGGCGGATACACCTATCTCGACGCGGTGGTGCAACGGTCGTTTTCCAGCGATGCGCTGTCGCCCTCGTTCAATCCCAACTTCCCAACGACTCCGATCGGGGTTTATTCGCCGCTGGTGGGTGCGCGGCCCTTCCGGCGCGCGCCTCACAGCGGTTATTTCCAGGTCAACTACAGCCGCGCGCGCTGGTTCGGGTCTCTGACCGGCACGTTTGTCAGCCGCCGCGACGACAGCGACTTCCTCTACGACCAGTACGGCGGCAACACCATGCTGCTGCCCAACCGCAATCTGGCTCCTGCATATCAGCGGATCGATTTAAGCGGGAGCTACCGCGTCAACCGGTTCGTGCAGGTTTATTCGTCCATGCAGAACCTGTTCAGCCAGCACTATACGGAGACGTTCGGATATCCGTCGCTGCCTTTCACTCTACGGGCGGGGATTAAGCTGACGCTGGGAGGAGAATCGTGGAAATAGGTTGAGTTGTGGGAGATGGGGCAGAGCTGCGTCCCACGGATAGGTTTGGCAGCTTTCCCGTAGCAGTGCGTGCCTGTGCGCTCCCTTGGCTCGCGGGACGGGGCAAGCCCCGTCCCTACACGTTTCTTTAGGCTGCTCGATCTACCGGGCCGTCAGTAGCTTGGCTCTTTGTTTTCGGAGGACCGGACTGGCTGGTCAGGCCTAGCTTGCGGTAGCGCATGGCATCCAGCAGCCAGTCGGGAAGGATTCGCGGCAGGAAGGTTAGGAGTTTGGCGTCCTTGCCTACGTGGTAGCGAATGCGGGGTTGGGGCTTGGTCAGCGCTTCGTAAATCGCCCGCGCGACTTCTGCCGGTGGACTGCCGTTCATCTCTCTCTGATAGCCGATACGGGTAAGATTGCGGAGCATGCCGCCATATTCCGCGCAGCCCTGCTCCGGAAGTTCGGCGATCACGCCTTCCACATTGCCCAGAGTTTTTTCCACGGCTGGAGTGGCGATGGAGCCGGGCTCGATGGTGATGACGCGAATCCCGAAGGGATGCAGTTCGAGGCGCAACGTGTCACTGAGGATTCCGAAGGCGCTCTTGCTGGCATTGAGCAAGCCGCCGAACGGTATGGCGATGTGAGCGCCCACCGAGCTGATGTTAACGATGCGGCCGCGATTCCGGCGAAGCAGGGGAAGAAACGCCTGGATCACGGCGATCTGGCCGAAGACGTTGACGTCAAATATTTTCTGCATATCCCGCTCGGTTGCGTACTCGAGCGGACGAACCATGCCGATGCCGGCGACGTTCACCAGGCCGTCCAGTCCCGAGGGCGCAACCTGCGCAGTTATCTGTTCGGCGGCGGTTTTGATCGAGGGGCGGTCTTCGACGTCCAGCAACACGGGAATGACACCGGCGATGGCCTCGGCGCGCAGTTTTTCGATTTCCTGAGGCTTGCGGAGCGTGGCAAAGACTTGCCAACCGGCGGCGCTCATCTGCAACACGGAGGCCCGGCCGATTCCGCTGGAAGCGCCGGTGATGAGTACGGATTTTTTGACAGTCTGCATGTCTTTTCCTCCGGCGAAGAGGCTGCTAGGGTCGGATGCCGTTGCGGGGTGATCGGTTGGATGGTCTTCCATGCGGATCGCGCGAGGGGCTATCGCCGCTTCTCGCGCATAGGACGCGCGTGAGTGGGGCACCCGCTGAGCGCACTCGCGTTGCTCGCTTCGCTCAGCTTGCAGTTGGCTGAATCGATGCTTGTGTAGTTCTTCTGCCTGCCTGGTTTTTCTGATTGCTTGTTTTTCTGATTGCTCGCTTCGCTCGCTGGACGGGGGCAAGCCCCGTCCCTACACGAGTCGTGCTATAAGTCGTACTTTTTCATCAGGTGGCGGAAGGAGCGGTAGGAGATCTTCAGGACGTCGGCGGCCCGGGTTTGGACGCCGTTGGATTGAGTCAGAGCCGCCTGCAGCAGAGAACGCTCGATATCGGCGACATACTTCTCCATGTCAACGCCGTCGGGCAGCACGGCGCCGGATGTACCGTGGGATGGGCCGAAGGCGGCAGCGGCGGCGCGGGTCTTGGCGCGCTCAGCCGGGAGTTCAATGTTTAACTCCTCACCGATTTCCAGAGCGACCGCGCGTTCCACTGTGTTTTCCAGCTGGCGGACGTTGCCTGGCCAATCGTAGCCGCAGAGGGCGGAAAGCGATTGCGGGCTCACCCGGGCAATGCTTCTGCCCGCGGCGGCGGCGTACTTCTTGAGAAAATGATTCGAAAGCAGGGCGATGTCTTCGCGTCGCTCGCGTAGCGGCGGAACCTGGACGGGGATCACGCTGAGGCGATAGTAGAGATCCTCGCGGAATGTGCCTTCGGCGACCTGGCGGTCGAGATCGCGATTGGTGGCGGCGATGACGCGGACATCGATGGCGATTTCCGTGGTCCCGCCGACCGGGCGCACGCAGCGCTCCTGCAGGACGCGCAGCAGCTTGACCTGCATGGTGAGGCTCATCTCGCTGATTTCGTCGAGGAAGATGGTGCCTTCGTGGGCTACTTCGAATAATCCACGCTTGTTCTGGCTGGCGCCGGTGAAGGCGCCTTTGACGTAGCCGAAGAGTTCACTCTCCAGCAAGGTTTCGGGAAAAGCGCCGCAGTTAATGGAAACGAAGGGCTCGCTGGCGCGGGGCGAGCAGACGTGGACGGCACGGGCGACCAGTTCTTTGCCCGTGCCGCTTTCGCCGTAGATGAGGATCGTACTCTGAGTGGAAGCCACGGTGCGGATGGTCTGCTTGAGCTTCTCCATGGCGCCGCTGGCGCCCACGATGTTATCGAGCGAGTTGCGGGTGGCGGCGTCGCGTTTGAAGGCAAAGTTCTGGCGGCTCAGGGCCAGGCGCTGCAGGGCACGATTGATCGCCAGCTTGATTTCGTCCACCAGTGCGGGAGATTTGCGGATGTAGTCTGCGGCGCCGCCAGCTTTTACCGCCTGGACCGCGGCTTCGTAGTCGTCAACGGCAGTGATCAGGATGACGGCCGAATCGGGGGAGACCTGGTGGGCGTAGCGCAGCACTTCGATGCCGCTGATGTTAGGCATCTTGATATCGGTGACCACCACGTCGAAAAGGGCACTATCGAGTTTCTTCATGGCGGCTTCGCCGGAGTTGACGGTCTCGACCTTGTGGCCATCGCGGCGCAGAGCGATATCGAGCATTTCGCAGATGGAGCGCTCGTCATCGCAGACCAGGATGTTACCCATTCGCCCCCCTTCCCGCGGAGGCGGCTGCGGCGTCGGCTCGATCTGCCTCCGCCAGCCCTGCGGAGGCGGCAGAAGGAGCGGCCGCAATCGCGGAGGTCTGCCCTTCGCTCTCGGAGGCGGCAGCCATGCGGCGGAGGCGCAGCACGAACTCGCTGCCTTCGCCCAGCTTGGAGCGCACCCAGACCTTGCCGTCATGGGCCTGCACGATCTGGTACACGATGGCCAGGCCGAGGCCGGTGCCCCCCTGAAACGAGGACTGGAAAGGCTCGAAGATTTTTTCCACGACCTGCGGGGTCATGCCGGCGCCGGTATCGGCGAAGGTGATTTGCCAGTCGTCGCCGACCAGGGAGAGCGAGATGCGCAGGGTGCCGCCCAACTTCATGGCGCGCACCGCGTTCTCACAGAAATTCCAGAAGACCTGCTTGATTTTGTCGCCATCGGCGGCGCTGGGGGCCTGGGTCGCGGCGTATTGGCGCTCGATGTGAATGCCGGTGTTCTGGGCGATCAGGCGGTGTTCCAACAGGGTGAGCGTATCTTCCAACAGAACGATCAGGTCCACGCGGGCGAATTGATACTGGCGGCCGCGGGAGTAAACCAGGAAATCGGTGATGATGGCGTTGAGCCGCTCCGATTCGCGGATGATGATGTTCAGGAGCTTGCGATGCTCTTCGCTCATGCCGCCGATGCCGGAGAGCATGCTGGCCGAACCGGAGATCGACGTTAGGGGGTTGCGAATCTCGTGGGCGATGGCAGCCGCCAGGCGGCCGACCGCGGCCAGGCGGTCCTGCATGCGTACTTCCCGCTCCAGGCGGCGCATTTCAGTGAGGTCGTCGAAGGCGTAGACGTTACCCAGCGAGCCGCGCTCGGGAACGGTGAGGCCGGAAACCCGCACGCGGAAAGTTTTGTGGAAGCCCTTGCTGGTGACGTAACGGGCTTCGCCGTGCATGCGTTCGGAACCTACTTCGGGCAGCGGATCGAGAAACAGTTGGGTGATCGCCTGTCCCCAGAGATCGCGCTCGGAAAGCTCCAGCATCGCCTGGGCCGCGGTGTTGGCAAGGGTGACGCGGCCGTCCAGGCCGGTGGTGATGATTCCGCCGCTGACCGACTGGATGACGTTTTCATGCAGCGCCTGCAGGTCCTCGAGCGCGCCACTGGTGTGTTTGAGGCGGACGTTGACCTGGCGGAGCTTGGCCGCCAGCAGGCCGGAAAGATAAGCGATGGCGAGATAGGCGAAGAGGTTGATGAGAATGATCGCCTGCAGAACTCGCGGCTCGGGATGGCTGGTGGAATACGAAGGAATGACTTCGTAATAAGTGAGTTCGAGGACCGTGCCATAAAGGATGAAGGCCAGAGCGGCGGCCAGGTAGCTCCAGGTCCGCGGCAGCAGAATGGCCGCGATGATGATCACCAAGGGATAAAGGAAGTTGAGCGAACTATCGACGCCGCCGGTGGCGTACACCACCAGGCTGACCATGGCGAGATCGGTGAGCACTTGAAGCAACGACTGGTAGCGGTGTTCCTGCCAGAAGCCAAGCAGTACGAGGTAGAAGACAGAAATGGCATACCAGAGCACGATGGTGCTGACGAAAAGCCCCATCGGCAAATGCATGGCGGTGAGCTGGGCGATAACCAGCTCAATCCCGAGCAGGAATGTGAGGATGATGATGCGAACTTTGACCAGCCAGGCCAGCCAAACCCGCTCATCGAACATCGATTGCATGTCTGAATCCGATTCCCGTTTCCTGCACCCGAGGGCGAGGGGAAGCCGAGGGAAAGGGCCGGGGCAGCTCCGGCCCTGGCACCCGCGGCGGTTCTTTTATCCAGCCAGCTTGGCGATCATGGAGAACAGCGGCATATAGAGCGAAATGACAATGCCGCCGACCATGACGCCGAGCAGGGCGATGATGACCGGCTCCAGCAGGGCGAGCATATCTTTGGTGGCGCTGTCGACTTCGTCTTCGTAGAAGTCGGCGATTTTCTGCAGCATGGCGTCCATTGCGCCCGTAGCTTCGCCGACGCCGATCATCTGCGTCACCATGTTGGGAAACACCCCGGATTCTTTCAGCGGATCGACAATGGTGCGGCCTTCCTCAATGGCTTTGCGCACTTTCATCAGCGCTTCTTCCAGCACGGCATTGCCGGAGGTGCGGGCGGTGATGCTAAGGCCTTCGAGAATCGGCACGCCGGAGGTGATAAGAGTGCCGAGGGTGCGGGTGAAACGGGCGACCGCGATCTTGCGCAGCAGCATGCCGATAATCGGAGCCATCAATAGCCCCTTATCGAAGTAATACCGGCCGCGAGGATCTTTTCTGGCGTACTTGATGCCGAAAAACAGCGCGACACCGCCCACCAGGAAGAACCACCAGAACTGATTGATGAAGGCGCTGGCCCCCATCACGATCCGGGTGGGCAACGGGAGGGCGACGCCCAGTCCGGTAAACAGGTTGGCGAAGATGGGCACCACCCACTTCAGCAGCGCGCCCACGATAAGGAACGCCAGGCTGACCACCGAGACGGGATAGATCAAAGCCGACTTGACCGCCGACCGCAGCTTGACCGCCTTTTCCACATACAGGGCCAGGCGCTGCAGAATGATGTCGAGAATGCCGCCGGTTTCACCGGCCTCGATCATGTTAGTGGTCAGATCGTCGAAGACATTGGGAAACTGGCGCATGGCATTTGCCAGGGTCGCGCCGCCTTCCACTGTCGCGCGCACCCCGTTCAAGGTTTTCTGGAAAGCGGGGTTCTCCTGATTGGCGGCCAGGATTTCCAGACACTGCACCAGCGGCAGGCCGGCATCGATCATGACCGAGAACTGGCGGAAAAAAACCGCGATCTCCTTGGTCTTGACTTTGCCCGAGCCGAAGGTGGGCATGACGAATTCCTTGCCCTTTTGCCGGATGGCGCTGGGCGTGATCTGCTCGCGGCGCAGCTGCGTGGCCAGCACCTGTTTGTTGGCCGCCTGGCGCTCTCCGGTGATTTTGTCCCCGGATGCATTCTTTCCTGAATAAGTAAAAACTGGCATGGTAACCCTCTCCTCACTACATTCCCGTTACTGCTTTGCGTTTCCCCACTTCCCCTGGTTTCAGACCACCCCAAGAGTTAAGGCGTAAAAGCTGTCTTTCGGCCCTTCCGGGCTCGATCCGTTTCTGGCTGCCACCCAGAGCTTGCGCTTTGGGCTGTATTCTTCTGCCGCTTCGCGGCTGCGACGCATCCGGGTTCCCCGGAGTCCGGTTACTGCTGCGCGCTATCGTTTAGTTGGGGCGGCGCCACGAGCCAGGGCGGGGTTGCCGCCGCGGTTCATGAGGCTGGCGCCACGGTTGATCATTTCCTGCAACTCGTCGGGCATGCTGGAGCGCTGCATGGCCAGTTCCAGAGAAATCAGCTTCTGGAAGTAGGCGGTGGCCAGCGCCTGGTTGAAGGTCTGCATACCGAATTTTTCCTGGCCGGATTGCATGCTGGAATAGACCTGATGAACTTTGTCTTCGCGGATCAGGTTGCGCACCGCGGGGTTGGGCACCAGCACTTCCATGATCATGGCGCGCCCTTTGCCGTCCGACTTGGGCAGCAGGGTTTGGCAGCAGATGCCTTCCAGCACCATGGAAAGCTGCGCCCGAATCTGCGGCTGCTGGTGGGCCGGGAAGACGTCGATGATGCGGTTGATGGTGGAAACCGCTGAGTTGGTGTGCAGCGTGCCGAAGGTGAGGTGGCCGGTTTCGGCGATACGCAGCGCGGACTCGATGGTTTCCAGATCGCGCATTTCGCCGATCAGCACCACGTCCGGGTCTTCACGGAGGGCGGCGCGCAGAGCGTCGGTGAAACTCTTGGTGTCGGCGTGCAGCTCGCGCTGGTTGACCACGCAGTTCTTATTCATGTGCACGAACTCGATGGGATCCTCGATGGTGAGGATGTGGTCGTGGCGCTCGGTGTTGATTTTGTCGATCATGGCGGCAAGCGTGGTGGACTTGCCCGAGCCGGTTGGTCCGGTCACCAATACCAGGCCGCGCGGACGGTCGCACAGTCTGCTTACTACCGCGGGAAGGCCCAGCTGGTTGAACGACTTGATTTCGAAGGGAATCAAGCGCAGGACGGCCGCGGTAGCGCCGCGCTGGTTGAAGACGTTGGCGCGGAAACGGGCCAGGCCTTTCAAGCCAAAGGAAAAGTCCAGCTCGAAGGACTCTTCAAAGCGGTGCTTTTGAGCATCGGTCATGACGCTGTAGGCCAGTTGCTTGGTTTCGGCCGGCGTCAACTGCGGCAGATCGAGCGGCACCAGGTGCCCGTGCACGCGGATCTGAGGCGGCGAGTTGGTGGTGACGTGCAAATCGCTGCCTCCCATCTCCAGCATTCGTTTCAACAGATCGCTTAATGAGAGCGACATAGTGTATTCAAGTCCCTTCGTGAATTCAGTGGTCAGTGGCTAGTGGCTGGTGGCTAGCTTCTTCTAGTCACCTACCACTGGCCACTAGCCACTAGTGAATCGTTTCGCGTGCCACTTCTTCCAAAGTCGTCTGTCCCAGCGCTACCTTGATCAGGCCGCTGCGGCGCAGAGTGATCATTCCGCGCTCGATGGCCTTCTTCTTCAACTCCACGGCGGAAGCGCCGACCAGCACCAGTTCTCGAATTTCGTCGTCCACTTCCATGACCTCGTACAAACCGGTGCGGCCTTTGTAGCCGGTGTTATTGCAGGTGGCGCAGCCGCGGCCTTTCTGGATCTTTACGGTCTTGGCTTCTTCCGGGCTGTAGCCTTCCTCGATCAACGCCTGTGGAGGAACATCGACCACTTCGGCGCATTCCTTGCATACCCGGCGAACCAGGCGCTGGGCACAGATCAAGTGGACCGAGGTTGCAACCAGGAATGGCTCAATGCCCATGTTCATCAGGCGGGTAATGGTCTCGGGCGCGCCGTTGGTGTGCAGCGTGGAGAGCACCAGGTGGCCGGTGAGCGCGGCTTTGATGGCGATTTCCGCGGTTTCAAAATCGCGAATTTCGCCCACCAGGATGATGTTGGGGTCCTGCCGCAGGAAAGAGCGCAGGGCGGCGGCGAAGTTCAGGCCGATCTGCTCCTTCATCTGCACCTGGTTTACGCCGCCCAACTGAAATTCCACCGGGTCTTCGGCGGTCATGATGTTGGTGTCGGGCGTATTGAGGCGCGCGATGGAGGAATACAGCGTATTGGTTTTGCCTGATCCCGTGGGGCCGGTGACCAGCACCATGCCGTAGGGTTTGAGAATTGCCTTCTCGAACTTGACCAGCGACTCCGGCTCGAAACCCAGCTTGGTCATATCCAGCCGCAGGTTTTCTTTGTCGAGCAAGCGGAGCACGATCTTTTCGCCCCACAGCGTGGGCAAAGTGCTGACGCGGAAGTCGAGTTGCTTCTTGCGGCCGCCGATGGCCATCTTCAGCATGATGCGTCCGTCCTGGGGCAGGCGCTTCTCGCTGATGTCCAGCTTGGCCATGATCTTGACGCGCGAGGTGATGGCGTCCTTCAGCTTCAGCGGCGGCGACATAATGCTCTGCAAAATGCCGTCAATGCGGAAGCGCACGCGAAACTCTTTTTCGTAGGGCTCCATGTGGATGTCGCTGGCACCGCGCTTCACCGCATCAGTGAGCACCAGGTTCACCAGCTTGACGATGGGAGCTTCGTCGGCGGCTTTTTCCAGTTCGGAGAGGCCGATCTGTTCTTCTTCGGCCTGCAGTTCGACGTCGGCTTCGCCGGCCTCGGTCATGGACTGCATCACCTGCTCGAGATCTTCCTCCTGGGTGGTGCCGTAGGCTTTTTCAATTCCCTCGAGAATCGAGCTTTCCGAAGCCACCACCGGCTCGATGTTGAAGCCGGTCATGAACTTGATATCGTCCATGGCGAAGACGTTGGTGGGGTCCACCATGGCGATGGTGAGCGAGGCGCCGACGCGGCTCAGGGGAAGAATCTGGTAGCGCTTGGCGGTCTCGTAAGGAATGAGCTTGACGACCGACGGGTCAATTTCAAAATACGAAAGGTTAATGGCGGGGACGCCATACTGGCGGGAGAGGAAATTGGTGACGTCTTCGTCGGTGAGAAAGCCCAGCTTGACCAAAGCCGGACCCAGGCGGCAATTGGTATCCTTTTGGACCTTAGTCGCCTGCGACAACTGCTCTGGGGTAATCACCTTCTCTTTTACGAGAAGATCGCCCAGCCGTTGAGACATACCTCGATCTCCTATCCAATCAGCAGATATGAAAGCGTTGAATTGCGGCGCGAAACCAGAGCTGGCTTCCGGGGGGACTGCTGCAAGCCTATTTTCGCGTTGACAGAAATTGTCACCGACGCCGCAATTCGGCAAAAGTAACTTTGGTACCTGACCGGGCGCGGCAACCCTTCAAAACGATTGCTAATGCTGCAACTCCGCATGAATGGCGGGCTTGCGACGACGGGTTTTGGCAGTTACCCCGGTGTACATGGACTTCGGTAAGAACGATGCGTTCCTCTGACTGCTTCGTGGTTGATTCCGGAGGGGGAAATAGTAACCCCGCCGGAGATGGGGCCGCAGCAAGCAAAACCTGAAGATCCCACCAATGCTCGCATTCCCATTTGCGGCGTTTGCAATGTTCGCGGTTAAATAGCCGCCAAGGTTGCAAAGAGCGGGAACGAGATTGGCAACAGCATCCAAAGAGCAGCAACTACGCCTGTATTACTGGACCCTGTACCGCGCCTGGGGCCGCCAGCACTGGTGGCCTGCTCGGACGCGATTCGAAGTGATTGTGGGCGCGTATCTTACGCAGAACACGGCCTGGACCAATGTGGAACGAGCGCTGCGGCAGCTGCGCTCTCAAAGCCTGCTAAACCTGAAAGGCATTCGAGATACGCCGCTTTCGGAACTGGAGCAGTTGATCCGCTCCGCCGGCTACTTCCGGCAAAAGGCCCGCCGGCTAAAGACTTTCGTGGCTTTCCTGGATTCGCATTACGGAGGCTCGCTCTCCCGCATGTTCGCCCAGCCCACGGGAAAACTGCGGGAACAGTTGTTGGCCCTGAACGGCGTGGGCCCGGAAACTGCGGACTCCATCCTGCTATATGCCGGGCAGCATTCTGTCTTTGTGGTGGATGCTTACACTCGCCGCGTGCTCGAACGCCACGCTATCCTTCCGGCCGGGGCGAAGTACGAAGAGATCCGTGCTCTTTGTGAGCAGGCCTTGAATGTAGGCACGGACGTCCCCGCCCGCGCCATGGCGGCCGGCGAATCTCAGCTTGACTTCGATCGACCAGCTTCGCCGGATCCAGTTGCGCTGCTGCAAGGGCGGGGACGCCCGCGCCTGAATGGGACCGCTCACACGCCTTCTCCCATGAGCCTGGCGCGGCGCACGCCGGTGGCGCAGATTTACAATGACATGCACGGATTGATCGTTGGCGTGGGCAAGCATTACTGCCTGAAATCCAGAACCAAGTGTGACGAATGCCCTTTGCAGAAATTCCTGCCGGGCGTCAAATAGCTGAACATGGCTTGGCGCCGATTGCCGATCTTGCTGTTCCTGCTGCCGTGCGCGGCTTTGGCGCAGACGCTGCGGCAGGAAGCGCAACAGCGCGGCATACTAATCGGCACCGCCGTGAACCCTGTCTTTCTGTCTGAGCCCGCCTATGCCGGAACGCTGGCGCGGGAATTCAACATGCTCGAACCCGAAGACGCCATGAAGTGGTATGCCATCCGCCCGGACGAGAAAACCGTAAACTTTGGGCCGGCGGACCGGCTAGTGGAGTTTGCCCAGGCCCACGGCATGAAGGTGCGCGGGCACACGCTGCTGTGGGGCGGACATGATCCGGCGTGGCTTAAGACTCATACCCCGGAAGAGCTTTCGAAGATTTTGCGGGAACATATTGAGAGAGTGGTCGGGCGCTATCGCGGCCGGGTTTTTGCCTGGGATGTGGTGAATGAGGCATTCGACGACAGGGGCGCGCTTAAGGACTCCGTCTGGCACAACCAGCCGGGAATTGGTCTGGCGGGCAAGGGAACGACGTACATCGAACAGGCGTTCCGGTGGGCGCATGAGGTGGATCCGCGGGCGCTGCTTTTCTATAACGAAGCTGGGGCAGAAGGCATGAATGAGAAGTCTGACGCGGTTTATTCCATGGTGAAGGATTTCAAGAAGCGCGGCGTGCCCATTGATGGCGTGGGTTTGCAGATGCATATTCTGGATCTCAAGCCCGATGTGGCTGGAATCGGGGCCAACATCGGGCGCCTGACCGCGCTGGGGTTGCAGGTGCATATCACGGAGATGGATGTGGCGCTGCCAGTGGATGCCGAGGACAATCCCCTACACCCGGAGGATTTGACTCGCCAGGCGGAAATCTACGGCGAGATCGCCACGGCCTGCCTGCGGCATCGCGGCTGTACTGCGTTGCAAACCTGGGGTTTCACCGATAAATATTCCTGGATCGGATGGTTCACCCACAAGGCCAAGGGAGCGGCGTTGCCGTTCGACAGATCGTACAAGCCGAAGCCTGCCTACAATGCACTGCAGGAGGCTCTCCGCCCGCGACTGAGACCCGGGAACTGAAAACTGATAACTGGTTTTCTACGAAGACTCACGCACGGATTTCGACATCCGCAACAATCCAGTGACTCGCATAGGAAGTTGCTCTGGCCGATAGAAAGGTAGACCCTAAAACTCCGGGGACGCGAAGGACTTCGCGCAGAGGCCGCAGAGAGGGATTTGTCTGATGGGGCGGGTAAGGCATGTGTTCTGCGGCTTATAATGAAGCCTCGTAAGTACGAGCGGGAACGCGGCCAGCATCTAATTTCACGTGACGACACCCTCCAACTCCAAAGACGAGCTCTCTCGCCGCCGGAAACTCATCTATTCCCTGGCGGCAGGCGTTTTCCTGCTGCTGGTGGTGATCGTCTCGCAGACTTCGTTCGATCTTCCCTTCCTCAAGCCGGACAGCAACTCGCAATTGGCGATCTTTGCCGGCTTATCGGCGCTGATTTTTCTGCTCTTTGTCGCCCTGACCTACGCCCTGGTGCGCAATCTTCTGAAGCTCTCAGCGGAGCGCCGCCTGGGAGTTTTGGGATCGAAGTTTCGCACGCGCATGGTGGTCTCCGGGCTGCTGCAGTCGTTTCTGCCGGTGATCGTGATGTTCTGGTTCGCCTATGGCCTGATGAACCGCTCGATCGACAAATGGTTCTCGCAGCCTGTGGAGGAAGTACAGCAGGATATGGCGGCGATGGGGCCGACGCTGGCTGACTACGCCGCGCAGAATGCGCGCTCCGAGGCGCAGTCGATCGCCGCCGAATACGAGACGCAGCATGCCTTCGAGGGCCATAGTTTTTCAGCCGTGCTGGGCCAGTTTCGCCGCCACCAACCCACGCTGCAGGGCGGCTTCGCGGTTGCACTATTGGATGGAAACGCCGAGGCCAGCTTCGCCATACCGGCGTCCTGGCCGGAGCTGAGCCGCAAGCTTCCCGATGGCTGGCAGGCGGCCACGTCTGCGCCGGAACGGCTGGTGTGGGAGCAGACCGACTACATGCTGGGCACTGCGCCAGTCGGGGACAATGGATTAATCCTGGTAGGAATGCCCCTGCCACAGAAATTCACCGCTACCGTAAAGCAGGTGGAGGCCAGCCAGAAACGCTATTTCGGCCTGGCCAAGCAGCGGCGGCTGGTACGGCGCACCTACATGGATCTTCTCCTTTTGCTGACCGTGCTGGTGCTGTTCACTGCGCTGTGGCTGAATCTGTTTCTTTCCAAGCTGGTTACCCGGCCGGTGGTCGCCCTGGCCGAAGCCACGCAGGAAATTTCCCGCGGGCGCTTCGACTATCGCGTAGAAATTTCCGCCGCCGACGAACTCGGCGACCTGGTGCGGTCCTTCAACCGCATGGCGGAAGAGCTGGAGGCGAGCCGCCGGCAGCTCGACCACTCCAGCCGCGAGCTTAGTGTAGCCAATGTGGCTTTGGAGCAGCGGCGGCAGCACATTGAGACGATCCTGGAGAGCATTCCCACCGGAGTGCTGTCGCTGGACGCGCAGCGCCGCGTAACCCATGCCAATCATGCCTTGCTGCGGCTGTTCCGTTCCAAGGAGCGGGAACACGCGGAGCCGGCGGGGCTGATCGGGGCGGCCCTGGTCGACATCTTCCCCCGTGAAGTGGTGGAGGATCTGGAGCCGCAACTCCGGCGCGCCGACCGCATGGGCACGACTACCACGCAGATGGAGCTTTCGCTTCCCCATGAACAGCTCAACGTGGCGGTCACGGTAGCGACCTTGCGCCACCGCGGTTACGGGCTGGGTTACGTTCTGGTCTTTGAAGACCTTTCTGACCTGCTCAAGGCACAGAAGCAAGCGGCGTGGCGCGAAGTGGCGCGGCGGGTGGCCCATGAGATCAAGAATCCACTCACGCCCATCGCCTTGTCGGCGGAACGGATTCTGCGGCACCTAGAGCGGAACGCGGTTCCCGAGGGAGCTTCCGCGGATGTGTTGCGAGGATGCGCCGAAACCATCGCGGGCGCGGTGGAGACGGTGCGCACGCTGGTTAACGAGTTTTCCACGCTGGCGCGATTTCCCACGGCGCAGCCCAAACCCGCGAACATCAACTCCATCGTCGAAAATACGCTCGCGATGTTCAACGGCCGGCTCGACGGCATCCGCGTGCAGACTTCCCTGGCGCCCGATCTGCCCAACGTCATGGCTGACGCTGAGGCCCTTAAGCGCGCCCTGGCCAACCTGGTGGACAATGCGGCTGAGGCCATGCAGGATTCGCTGCTGCGCGAAATTCACATCACAACTTCCCTGATCGGCGGCCACGACGCCGTGGAGATCACCCTCGCCGATACCGGCCACGGCGTCACCAAGGAACTCAAAGAACGCTTGTTTCTTCCCTATTTCTCCACCAAAAAGCGCGGCACCGGTCTGGGGCTGGCAATTGTGAGCCGCATCGTGGAAGACCACCACGGCGCCATCCACGTGGAAGAAAACAAGCCTGTGGGCACGAAGTTCGTAGTCGAATTGCCGGTTGCGGCGGAAGTGATCGCCGCTCCGCCTGCCATCCAGCATGCCTAAAATCCTCATCGTGGATGACGAGATCAGCATCCGGGAATCGCTGCAGGGCGTCCTCGAAGATGAAGGTTATTCCGTAGCCCCGGCGGAAAGCGGCGAAGCCTGCCTGGAGACATTGCGCAAGCAGCCCTTCGATGCGGTTCTGCTCGACGTCTGGCTGCCCGGTATGGATGGCCTGGAAACCCTGCAGAAAATCCGCGATCTGGAGAATGCGCCCGAGGTCATCATGATCTCCGGCCATGGCACGATCGAAACCGCCGTCCGCGCCACCAAACTGGGCGCCTATGACTTCCTAGAAAAGCCGCTCTCCATCGAGAAGACGCTCATCCTGCTCAAGAATGCGATTGAAGCCACGCGCCTGCGCCTGGAAAATCGCGATCTGCGCAAACAACTCACTCCGCGAAGTGTGATCGTCGGGGAGAGCATCCCGATGAAAGCGCTGCGCCAGCAGATCGCCCTCATGGCTCCAACCAACGGGCGAGTGCTGATTTACGGAGAGTCCGGCACCGGCAAGGAGCTGGCGGCTCATGCCATCCACGCCCAGAGCCTGCGTAAGGATGAGACGTTTGTCGAAGTGAATTGCGCGGCCATCCCCGAGGATTTGATCGAGAGCGAACTATTCGGCCACCGCAAGGGAGCGTTCGCAGCCGCAGCCGCCGATAAAGAGGGCAAGTTCGAGCAGGCCCATGGCGGCACGCTCTTCCTGGATGAAATCGGAGACATGAGCCTGAAGACGCAGGCCAAGGTGCTGCGTACTCTCGACGAGCAGCGCTTTACCCCCGTGGGCAGCGATCAGGCCATCACCGTGGACGCTCGGGTCATTGCTTCCACCAACAAGGATCTGGATGAGGAAATCTCCACTGGAAATTTTCGCGAGGATTTGTTCTACCGGCTGAACGTCATTCCCTTTTACGTCCCCCCGCTACGAGAGCGCAGCGAGGACATTCCCTTGCTGGCACGGCATTTTCTGAAGGAGTTTTCGGCGGCCTATGGACGGCGGCCCAGGGAAATTACCGACGATGCCATCGAGACCCTGATGCGCTACTCGTGGCCGGGCAACGTGCGCGAGCTGCGCAACGTGATCGAACGCATCGTAATTATGAACCCGACCACCACTCGCTTCGAGCGCAAGCACCTGCCGCCGCTGGTGCAGCGCGATGGCAGCCGGCGCACGGCCGGAAACGAGTTCTCCACTCTGCACCAGGCCCGGGCAGCTTACGAACGCGACTACATCCTCAAGAAGCTGGACGAAAATCACGGCAATGTCAGCCGCACCGCCGAGGTACTGGGACTGGAACGGAGCCACCTTTACCGGAAGATGAGGACGTTGAAAATTGCCGTGAAAGAGTAGTGCCGGGCGCGCTGCCCGGCGATCCCACGTCACTCCAGGAGCACAGCCGTAATTGCCTCCCACTCCGCCTCCAGGGACCCGCGCGCCAGCGGTTTGCCCGCTCGCTGATACCAGTACGCGGCGTTGGAGGCATCGCCTTCCTTGCGATGCAGGTAGGCATGCACCCAGGCGCCGGCGGGGCCTTCGTCCTGTTGTGCTGATTCATGAGCGCGGGTCCAGTCGCCCTTGGCGTCCCACCAAAGGCCGGCGAGGGCGTGGTTGAGGTTGGGCGGCGGACTGCTGCCGGCCAGGGATTTGCGGAAGTTTTGCAGGTTCATCGCGGAACTCTTCGAGGCACAGCATATCGCATGAGCCAGCGACACGATCTAGCTTTCTGCGCCAACCATCACTGGGCTATTCTGCGTAAGATTCGGGGACGGACCGCCCACGGAAAGATGGTATTGGCTCTGAGCGCTAGGTTGATCCGGACTGGGGGAGTCGATGGTCAAGCTGGTGTATTGCATCAGGAAAAAACCGGGAATGAGCGACCGCGAGTTTTTTCACTACTGGGAGCGGGTTCACGGGCCCCTTGGCGCGCGCATTCCTGGTTTGCGCAGGTTGGTGCAGAGCCATCGTTTGAATGTGGACGGTGACCGGCGCCAAGCAGACTACGACGGTATGGCCGAACTCTGGTTTGACGATGTGCAGGCCCTGCTGGTTGCGCGCCAGTCGGTGGAGTGGAAGGCCGCGAGCGAGGATGAAGCCAATTTCATCGACCACAAGAACGTGGCTTATTTCGTTTCGGAGGAGCGAGTTATTTTTGACCGGCCCGGTTCCGGTGAAACATCTGGGTAACTCGGACCAGTGCCCTGCGTTCTCGTCCTACAATTGAAATGCGTGCGGAGGTTGGAGATTCAGGGTTGTTATGCCGGCAAGGACATATCGTACTGCGTCCCTCGCTTTGCTCGGGAGAGGGGCAAGCCCCGTCCCGACATAGGCTGATGTTTCTTTATGGCAGCCTCTGCATTACGCCGGGTAGGGCCTTCACCAGGTCGTTGTAGATCACCATTGCAGCGAACAGGACGAGAAAAACGAATGCCGCCTGGTAGATACGCTCCTTGATCGCCAGGCTGATGTCGCGGCGCATCAGGCCTTCGACCAGCAACAGGAGGATCACGCCGCCGTCGAGAATCGGGATGGGCAGCAGGTTGAAGATGCCCAGGTTCAGGCTGATGGCGGAAGTCAGCTCCATGAGCGGCGTCCAGCCCTTGCGGCTGGCGGCCTGGCCGGCAGCGCGGCTGATGCCGATGGGCCCTTCGATAGTGCGCAGCGAAATCTGGCGGCGCACCAGCTTCTGCACCAGTTCCAGAATCAGCAACGAAGTCTTCTTGTTCTGATCGAGCGAGCGTTTCACCGCCGCCACAAACGGCAGGCGGCCGACTTTCATGCGCGGCTCGCCCTGAAAACCGATGCGGTAGCGCATTTTGCCGCCGGTATCGGCCAGCACCGGCGTGACCTGGAAGTGCAAAGTCTTGCCATCGCGCAGGACTGTCAAGTCCACCGGCTTGTCTTTGCTCTGCTGCAGGTTGTTGATCATCGAGTCGAGCGTGGGCAGCGGATTGCCGTCCAGGGCCGTGATCTCGTCGCCTTCTTTCAAGCCGGCCTTTTCAGCGGGCATGCCGTCTTCCAGGTCGCCCACGATGACCGAGCGCTCCGGCGCCCATCCCGCGGATCCGATCTGCGAGGCGGTGACCGGCTCGGGAACCACCGTCTTGTTGAAGGTCTCATTCCCGCGCTGAATGGTGACGCTCAGCGGCTGGTTGGGGCTGAGCATTTCCTGGGGCTCAACCTGTTCCCAGGTTGGGTTCTCGACGTCGCCAATGCGCGCAATTCTATCGCCCGCCTGCAGCCCGGCCTTGGCAGCCGGCGAATCCGGCTCAACCCAGGCGATGACCGCCGGCTTGTCGAGATACACCGCGTGTTCGTAATGAAGCATGTAGACGCAGGCCAGCAGGCCGACAGCGAGAAGAATGTTCATCGCGGGCCCGGCGATGGCAATGAGAAAGCGGTGCCAGCGGGGATGCGACATGAACTCGGCGGGATCGCCGGTGGTCTGGTCCATCGGGTTCTCGCCGCTCATCTTGACGTAACCGCCCAGCGGCAGAGCGTTCACCCGGTAGTCGGTATCTCCGCGGCGGAAGCCGAACAGCCGCTTGCCGAAGCCGATGGCAAACTGTTCCACACGCACGCCTAGCAGTTTGGCGGCGGCATAGTGGCCAAACTCGTGGATCAGGATCATGAACCCCAGAACCACACCGACAGCGAGAATTGCAGTAAAGAATCCAGCCATATGAGAGAGTTTTCAGTCCTTTGATAACACCGATCTTGACATCAGGGAAGCGGATTTCAATCCAGCTCCTTTTTGGTCCAAACGTGCCACCTTCTCCTTGGCATTACGCCGTGCTTCCCTATCGACGGCCAGTACTTCTGATATTGACGCCAATTTCCCGAAAGAAGTTTCACCCTGAACCAACTCCACCACCTGGGGGATCTGGTCGAAGCGGATGCAGCCATCCAGGAAGGCGGCTACCGCGATCTCATCGGCGGCATTGAGTGCAACCGTTTGCGCACCTCCGGACTCCGCGGCGCCATACGCCAGGCGCAGACAGGGGAATTTTTCCATGTCCGGCGGGTGGAATTCGAGGTGTCGTAAGTTCATGACCGGGAAGCGCATATCGGAGGCCACGCGCTCGGGATAGGTGAGCGCATACAGAATCGGCAGACGCATGTCCGTCACCGAAAACTGAGCAAGAATGCTGCCATCTATAAACTCTACCATGGAGTGAATGGTGGATTGGGGATGCACAATCACGCTCACGCGGCTGGGAGCTATGTCGAACAAACGGCAGGCTTCGATCACCTCGAAGCCCTTGTTCATCAGGGTAGCGGAATCGATCGTAATGCGCCGGCCCATGCGCCAGGTGGGGTGGTTGAGCGCCTGATCCACCGTGATTGACGAAAATTGTGACTGCGGCGTGTTCAGGAAAGGCCCCCCGGAGGCCGTGAGCCAGATGCGGTCGACTTCTTCCATCCGGCCGCCGCGCAGGCACTGGTGGACTGCATTGTGCTCGCTGTCAATGGGGAGGAGAGGCTTGCCCTGCCTGCGGGCCTCGGCGGTGATGAGTTCTCCCGCGGCAACCAGGCATTCTTTATTAGCGAGGCCAACGCTTTTGCCCGCTTTCACTGCTTCGTACGTGGCTTCGAGGCCCGCAACACCGACGATGGCGCTTACCACAAAATCGGCTTCAGCGAGGGTGGCGACTCGTACCGTCCCGGCGGGTCCGTGGACTACTTCAATGCCTTTGATGCCGGCGGCTGCCAGCTGCTTGCTGAGAGTTGCAGCATCAGGCTCAGCCGCCACCGAGACGACTCGAGGCCGCCAGCGCTTCGCCTGCTCGAAGGCAGATTCCAGGTTGCGCCCCGCGGCGAGTGAGACAACCTCGAACTTGTCCGGGTAGGACTCGACCACGCTCAGGGTGCTGCGCCCGATCGAGCCTGTGGAGCCCAGGATGGCGATCCGCTTCATGGGAGACATATCTATGAAACCACAAAGGAGGCGAAGTTACACGAGGGAAACGCGCGGGGACCCAAATGCCAGCTCAGAGGCTCCATAGGGCGCTCCGCGGTTCTCCGCGGCCTCCAAGGGGGGTCTTGGCGGCCTCGGCACTTTAGGGTTCTTGGAAAGCCGCCTACAAAGACAAAATCCTAAACCGCAGAGAACGCGAAGAACATCCGCCGAGTTCGCAGAGAAGACGCATGGATACTATTGCATCACTCTCCAGGCCGCGACGAACCACAGCACCGGCGCCGCGAACAGCAGGGCGTCGATGCGATCGAGCATGCCGCCATGGCCAGGCAAGATCGCGCCCGAATCTTTGACGTCCGCGCCGCGCTTGATGAGCGACTCCACCAGGTCTCCCAACTGCGCCGCTACGTTAATTGCCGCCGAGAGCAGCAGGATCGCCCATAATGGCGGCTTCTGCAAAGCGAAGAACCCTTCGCGCCGCTCGAGCATGTGGGTCGTGAGCAGCGCCGTGCTGATGGGCAGCGCATACTGGTAGAGCACCCACCCCACAGCCAGTCCGGCGAACATAGAGGCGACGGCTCCTTCCCAGGTTTTCTTAGGGCTGATGCGCGGCGACATCAGGTGGCGGCCGATGGACTTGCCGACGAAATAGGCCAGAATATCTCCCGCCCATACGCTCACCAGCAGATACAGCACTAGAATCGCCCCTGCCCACTGCTCGCGCATTTGAACGAGAAGCCCCAGGGGCAGGGCCACGTAAACGACGGCGAAAACCGAGGTCAGGGCGGCGGGGAAAGCCTTGCGGAGATCGGCACGCCGCATGGCGGCGGCCAGAAAGAGGAATGGCGCCAAAGCCGCCGCGAGTCCCAGCAGCCAGAGAAACAGCCCTGTATTCAGCAGAGGCTTGTCTCCACCCGGGCTGCCTGCCAGCAGGAGGAAGAAGAGTCCCACAAAGACGTAGGTTGTGCCGTTCAGCGGTTGGATCGCGTAGCCCTTAGACAATACGAGTAACTCGCGCACCGCCAGCAGCGCCACTGCACCGGCCACCAGCGCCAGCACCGTCACGGGCGCGCGCAGCACCAGCAGCAGGACAACCGGAATCAGCACAACCGCGGTGAGAACTCGTTTGAGCAGGTTCAAGGGTTTAGAAAGACGGGCCTAGTCTCTTGATTTGCTGACGGGCTGTCAAGCGCGGCCGCCGCATCGGCCAGGGGATTCGACAGCTCTCCGGAAACTCAAGCTTCAACAAAATTACTCTTTCAGATCTACATGCTGCACGGCAGAGATGGGCCTTCCCAGAAAGCGCGCGCCAAGGCGGCGGAATTTTTCCGTGGAATCGGTGGCGAAGAACTGGATCTTACTTTGAGCGCCGGTGGCACCTGCCGGAATCTCCCCCAGGGCGGATTTCACAGCGCCCGCGGTAGATTCTGCCGAGTCCACAACGGTGACGTGCGGCGGGGCGACTCCCCGCAGCAGAGGCTTGATCAGCGGATAGTGAGTGCATCCCAGCACCAGCACATCGGCCGACTGAAAGCCATCGGCGAAAGCTTCGTCGAGATAGATGCGCGCCACCTGTTCCGTGACCGGGTGTTCCACCCATCCCTCTTCCACCAGAGGCACCAGGAGCGGGCAGGCCTTTTCCCGCGCCTGCACGCCGCGGGCTTCGAGGGCCTTCAGATAGGCGTGGCTGCTGATGGTGGCCTCGGTGCCCAGAATTACAACCTTGCGCTTCCTGCTGGCGGCGGAGGCCTGCTCCGCTCCGGGTTCGACCACGCCGATCACTGGAACCTGAACCGCAGCCTTGATCTGGTCGAGCGCCAGGGCGGTGGCTGTGTTGCAGGCAATCACCAGCATTTGCGCACCGTTCTGCTGCAGGTAGTGCGCGGCCTCCACCGCATACTTGGCGACGGTCTCCGCGGATTTCGACCCGTAAGGAAGGCGAGCGGTGTCGCCGAAGTAGAGATAATCGGCGCCAGGAACCGCTTCGAGCAGAGCTTTAAGGACGGTCAGGCCGCCGAAACCGGAATCGAAAACGCCGATGATTCGCGGATCGATGATTCGCCGATCAATCGTTCGCTGATGCACGGGAACAGCGTACACTATCGTCGTATGAAGAAAGTGACGTTCACGGCCGACGAACGCCTCAGCGAGCGCAAAAGGTCGCGAGATCCCAGCACCGCACCCTGAACGACGCGTTCTGCGATTGGCTGCAGCAATACGCGCAGCGATCGCGAGCGGCGGATGAATTTGACGCTTTAATGAGACGCCTCAGACACGTGCAATCGCACGGTCCCTATACGCGAGATGAGATGAATGCGCGGTGAAATTCCTTTGGATTAGAGACTGGGTGAAAAAGCAACGGCCCGATTTCTCGGGCCTGCAATCTCAAAAAAATGATATCTTAGTCACTCCGCAGGCGGCAGCGGTTCGCTGGACTTCTCTCCATTGTGTTCCTGGTCTCGCTTGATCCCATAGCGCACCGCGGCGCCCACGCCCAGAGTCATGAACCCCAGGGGCGGGATCAACAGCACCAGCACACCCCGGCTGATGGCTCGCTGGCCCTCTTTGGCCGAACCCGCGGCGCTGGTGTAGCACATAGCGCAACCTTGCGCAAAGGCAGGCCCAGCCCACAGCAGAAACAGCAGAACGAAACCCGGCAGCCGGAACCTCATCGCACACCCAGCCTGACCACACGGATCGCATCCGGCAGGAATACGCACATCAGGGAAAGGCAAACCACCAGCGAACTCATAGTGAGCCATTTCATCTGCGAGATTTCAAACTTCATGTGCATGAAATAGGCGATGATCAGACCCGCCTTGATGATCGAGAGCCCCATCAGGATGCTCAGCATCCGGATCGGCTCCATGTTCTGGTAAGCCAGAAATACTTCGATCCCGGTCATGATCAGCAGCGCAACCCACACCCAGATGAACTGCGCCTTGTTATGATGGCGGTGCTGCTCGGCAACCTGCTCGGCCAGCGCGACTTGAACGGCATCCATGCTCAGGCTCCCCTACCGGATGTCTCCCCACGGATCAAGCGTCCACCAAGATAACTTTATTCCGAGGGAAAAACAACTGCATTGGCTGATCCCTTTGCGACCTTTGCGATCTTTGCGGTTATGAAGATCTGCTGCGCTGATCGCAAACGACGAACAGAGGACGATTCTGCATGGTATGGGCAGCGATAACCGTCCGCGGCCTCGATACCCCAACTCACCGTCAAAAGCCGACCGCACACTCCCCGATCCGCGCCGTACAGTGTGGCCGGTTTGCAAAGTCGGCGGCTAGTACGAGAACATAGCCGTTTGCCTTAATCCCAAGGCACTCATAAGGAAGGCACGCAAAAATGCCGACAGCGAAGTCACGCGCAAAAACCCAGCCGAAGCAGCAGTCTAACAGCGATATTCAGCCCGCCAAGGGCAAGCTGGGGATCATGATCCCCGGCATGGGCGCGGTGGCCACCACGTTCGTGGCTGGAGTGGAAGCGGTGCGGCGCGGACTCTCCGCGCCCATCGGGTCGCTTACCCAGATGGGCACAATCCGCCTGGGCAAGCGCACCGAAGGCCGTTCGCCCAAGGTGAAGGAGTTTGTTCCTCTCGCCGGCCTGAACGATCTGGTCTTCACGGGTTGGGACATCTTCGAAGACGACATGTATACCGCGGCCTCGAAGGCGGGCGTGCTGGAGCGCAGCCTGCTCGACCAGATCAAGCCCTTCCTCAGCTCGGTGAAGCCGCGCAAGGCAGTATTCGACCGCAACTACGTCAAGCGGCTCGACGGCCCCAACGTCAAGAAGGGCAAGAACAAGATGGAACTGGCGGAACAGATTCGCGAAGACATGCGCGAATTCAAGAAAACTTCCGGCGCCAGCCGACTGGTCACCATCTGGTGCGGCTCGACCGAGATTTTCCTGGAGCCGACGGCGGCCCACCAGAGCGTAGCTGCTTTCGAGAAAGCGATGACGCAGAACGACGAAGCCGTCGCCCCCTCGATGATCTATGCCTACGCTTCGCTTATGGAGGGCATCCCCTTTGCCAACGGCGCCCCAAACCTCACCGTCGATCTGCCAGTGATGCTTGAACTCTCGCGCCAGAATGAAGCTCCCATCTGCGGCAAGGACTTCAAGACCGGCCAGACCCTGATGAAGACCATCCTCGCGCCCGGCTTTAAGGCGCGACTGCTCGGGGTAAGCGGCTGGTATTCCACCAATATTCTCGGCAATCGCGACGGCGAAGTGCTGGACGATCCGGCGTCATTCAAGACCAAGGAAGAATCGAAGCTGGGAGTGCTGGAGCACATCCTGCAGCCGGCTCTGTACCCTGAACTTTACGGAAATATTTTCCACAAGGTGCGCATTAACTATTACCCGCCCCGCGGTGACAACAAAGAGGGCTGGGACAACATTGATATCTTCGGCTGGCTCGGCTATCCCATGCAGATAAAGGTGGATTTCCTGTGCCGCGATTCCATCCTGGCCGCGCCCATCGTTCTCGACCTGGTTCTGTTCCTCGACCTGGCGCACCGCACCCCCGAACTGAGGGGCCTCGGCATTCAGGAGTGGCTAAGCTTTTACTTCAAGTCGCCGATGACGGTGCCGGGGCTATATCCCGAACACGATCTGTTTATTCAGTCGATGAAACTGAAGAACACGCTACGCCACCTCCGCGGGGAGGAGATGATCACGCACCTGGGACTGGAGTATTACGACTAAGGGCCCGGTCCCTCCGCGACCTCGGTGGAAGTTCTTCGCGGCCTCGGCGCCTGAAGGCTTGCGCCTCCGTTCGCTGGAGCCAAATCGCTCGCTCCGCTCACGCGCGTTTCTTCGGTAACCTTCGCCAGCTTTACTATTGGCCGCACACAGATGAGAATGATTTGTCTGCTTGTGAAGCGTGCTTTCTGAGGCTCAGCTCGCAGGCGGTGTAACCACCTCCCCACCCGGGGCACAGGAGCAAAACGTCATTATGGCAGCTACTGGAGAACTCATCCGGCTCATCAATTACGTGGACGATATTGACACCACGCTGCGGCGCATCAGCGCTTCGATTCCGGTGATGGACGGTGACGAGCGCAAGCGGCTCGCCGAGCATCTGGCAACCACCAGCGCCAGCCTGTCGCAAGTGCTGGCGCACTTGAAAGAGGGAGCAGCCTAGTGGCGCAGATCCAGAGTGTGGCGGTGATCGGCGCCGGCATCATGGGGCGCGGCATCGCCCAGGCCGCGGCTCTGGCGGGATACCGCACGATTCTGGAAGATCTGCTGCCCAACGCACTGCGCAAGGCCGAAGAGGAAATCCGCGACAACCTTGACAAAGCCGCGGAGCGCGGCAAGCTCACCGCAGCCGACGCCGGCGCCGCTTTCACCCGCCTGAAGTTCGCTGGTTCGGTGGAGGACGCCGCGCGCGAAGCCGACCTGGTGATTGAAGCGGTCCCGGAAGAAATGGAATCCAAGGTCGAGATCTTCACTCTGCTCGACAAGATTTGCCGTCCGGAGACCATCCTGGCTTCGAATACTTCTTCGCTGAGCATTACCGAGATTGCCAGTGTTACTTACCGCGCCCCCAAGTGTGTCGGCATGCACTTCTTTAATCCGGTGCACAAGATGAAGCTGCTGGAGATTGTGCGCGGACTGGAAACCGACCAAGAGTCGGTGGCCGCCGCCGCCGAAGTGGGAAGGGCGATGGACAAAGAAGTGGTGATCATCAAGGAATCGCCCGGTTTCGTTACCAGCCGCATCAACGCCATGATCGGCAACGAAGCCTTTTTCATGCTGCAGGAGGGCGTTGCCTCAGCCGCAGATATCGATAAGGCCCTGAAGTTCGGCTTGAACCATCCCATGGGCCCATTTGAACTGGTCGATCTGGTGGGACTGGATACGCGCCTGCATATCCTCGAATATCTGCATCGCAGCCTGGGAGAGAAATACCGCCCTGCACCGCTTCTGGTGCAGTACGTAAAAGCCGGGCGCCTGGGGCGCAAGTCCGGGCGCGGGGTGTATGAATATCCGGAAAAGCCTGCCGAGAACAGCTAACAACTCAGAAGGACCTTTGCGGGGCAGCCCGGAGAGAGTCAAAATCCCTTCCCTACCAGATCTTCCAAACTAACTGCGGAACCCGAACTACTGCCCGCTATCATCTTTTCCACGTACTTTGCGATCATGTCGACTTCCAGGTTCACCGGGTCGCCGGGCTGGAGGGAATGCAGATTGGTCATCTCCACGGTGTGCGGAATGATGGCAACGGTGACTTCGTTGCCTTCGATCTTCGCGACTGTCAGGCTGATGCCTTCTATTGAAAGCGAGCCCTTGAAGATCACATAGCGCGCCAACTCCGGAGGAAGTTCTATGCGCAGCCAGAAATCCTTCGCGCCTTCAATGGGATCCAGGGCAAGGAATTTTCCTGTGCCGTCGACGTGCCCCTGAACAATGTGGCCGCCGAAGCGCCCGTTGGCTTGCACGGGCAATTCGAGGTTCACCAGCGCGCCTTCGCGCATGCGGGAAAAGGACGTGCGGTTCCAGGTCTCCTGCGCCAGATCGGCGCCGAAGCGGTCTGGCGCCACATCCACCGCGGTGAGGCACACGCCGCTGACGGCGATGCTGTCGCCAGCCTTGAGTTCTTTGGCCAGACGGCCGGAAGAAATGCTGAGCCGGCGCTTGCCGCCGGTGCTCGCGATACTCAACACCTTGCCCACTTCTTCGACGATGCCGGTAAACATAGTTAAACTCTAATCCCGGGAGCGGTTTCTCGCTACCCGTCGAGTCTGTCTAATATGCTCTCAAGTTTCAGGATGGACTCTTTTCTTCATCGCGAACAACGGCGTGTGAAACAACTGGCTCGGACCGTCCTCCGACCGGAGGAATCCCGCGCGTTCATAAAGCTGGATCGCGGCATCCAGGAAGGGCGTGGTGCTCAGCAGCATGGCTTCGAAGCCACCAGCAAGCGCGAAGTCCTCTGCCGCCCGCAGAAGTGCGGTGGCGAGGCCTTGTCCGCGGGCCGAGGGCAGCACTCCCATGCCGCGAATGTAGAGCGTCCTGCCTCGGGGAAGCGCCGACACCGTGCCGGCCAGCCCCCCACCACGGAATGCAACCCACACTGGACCTTCCGCCAGGCGCAAGCAGACCTGGTCTGCCTTGATTGCGGTCGCGGCGAAGGCCCGCTCGGTGTAGAGCGGCTTGTATTCGATGAAAGCCGCGTAGAGCAGGGACGCAATTGCTTCTGCCTCAAACTCCTCGGCCAGCCGGATCTCAACCGATGGAGGCATTTCAGCTCCCGTCAAGCTCGGTAAGGATCACGCAGATATCCCTCCACCGCGAAATCTTCCCCGAAACGGTGCAGGCGAAATGATTTCAAGTAAGCTGCCTGCTGCAGGCCGGGAAATCCTTCGCCGGCAGCAAAGGGCACGGAACCCGAGCCCGCCAGAATCTTGGGCGCGTAGAAGAGAAAGACTTTGTCCACCACTCCGGCCGCAAGCGCAGCCCAGTTGACCAGCGCCCCGGCCTCGATCAACAGGCTGGTAAGTTCCAGTTCGCCGAGCCTGCGCATCACCTCATTCATGTCGGGGCGTCCGTCGCCGCCGGAAGGGAGCACCTGCTCGACACGAATCCCGTGATCCAAAAGTTCCTGCTTCCTCTTTTCTTCCGCGAACGAGCACAGCACGAGAACGTCGTCTTTCGCAGTGCTGACAACTCTGGAGTCCAGCGGCAGTCGCAGCCGGGAATCGATGATTACGCGCAACAGCGAGCGGCGGCGGGGCAGGCCGGTGCGGTCGGTGAGCAGCGGATTATCCGCGATCACCGTCCCCACGCCCACCAGAATCGCGTCATGCTGATGGCGCAACTGCTGCACCTGATCGCGGGCGGCCTGGCTGGTGATCCAGCCGCCGGTCGGACCGCTTGAGCTGGAGGGCGTGGAGCCGGAACTCGGCGGCGGGGCGATCTTGCCGTCCAGAGTCATCGCAGCTTTGAGGGTAACGAGCGGCGTCCGCAGCACGGAGTACTTGGCGAACGCTTCGTTCAGTTCGCGGGCTTCTTTCTCGTAAAGGCCCACTTCAACTGTAATTCCCGCTTGGCGGAGGCGGGCGAAACCCTGGCCCCGGACTAACGGGTTGGGGTCCTGCATGCAGGCAACCACCCTCCCGATTCCGGCGGCGATGAGCGCATCGGCACAGGGGCCGGTGCGTCCCTGGTGCGAGCAGGGCTCCAGATTGATATAGAGGGTGGCTCCGCGGGCCTTTGCGCGTGCCTGCTCCAGGGCGAGAACTTCGGCGTGCTTCACTCCTTCATAGGTGTGAAAGCCCGAGCCGACAACGGTTCCAGCGTCATCCACCAGGAGCGCGCCGACGCGGGGGTTGGGCGAAGCCAGCGCGATGCCTTTGCGCGCCAGTTCGAGGGACTGCCGCAAAAAGACTTCATCCTTCGAAGACTCCGCCACAGCAACTATTATTCACCAGAATTGCGATTCAGGGTTATTTCTACGAAGGATGGGAGCAATCCTGCCGCGATCGATCCCCACGGCGCCCACCTTTTACGCGGAATTTACACCCCTTCCGCACTGCCTTGCGTACATTTACCAACGGGGCCCCCGAGCGCGGTACGGGCCTGGATTCGCCTCTCTCGCAATTCGTGCCAACTATAATCGGGATGTAGTCCGGCTCTTGATCGAAGTGCATGAATTCTCCTTTTAAAGAAAAGGCGCTTACCTGGGTGGTTCCCATTGCCCTGGCGTGCGTGCTGGTGGCGCTGGCGGTAATGCAATACCGCTGGAGCGGCGAGGTGAGCGAGGCCGCGCGCACGCGTATGCAGGCCAGCCTGCAGATGTCGCTGATGAATGTGCGCCAGGATCTGACGCGCGAACTGGCCGTGATGTGCGTGGATATGCAGAATGACGGGGGCAGCATTTCGGAAAACGCAAGGAATCTTTCGGAGAAGCTGCAGCGCTGGCAGCGCACCGCTTCGCATCCCGGACTGGTAGCCAGTGTTTATTTATGGAACAGCGAGGACGAGAGCGCTTCCCTGCTCCGGCTCTCGCCTGCGGACGGGCGATTTGAAGCCGTAGCCTGGCCGGCCCATTTCTCGGAGCTGCACCGATTCCTTTCCTCGGAGATCGAACACGAGTTTTCGCCCCAACCGCGGCGCATCCTGCTGCCGCCGGCAGGAGAGGGTGCGCCCTCTTCCCGCGCCCGGCAGCCGGCATTTCCGTCTCCCGGGGCAATCGATGAGAGCATTCCTGCGCTCCTGTTCCCTTCGGCGCGTTCCGAGGCAGCCCGCCGCGAAGGGCGCGGGTTGAGGTCTGGCTGGCTGCTGGTGGAGTTGGATTCGTCGGTGCTCCGCGACCGCGTTTTTCCCGACCTGGTGGTGCGTTACTTCGGAGAGGCCCGCTCGTCAGAGTACGAAGTCGCGGTGGTAGGCGGCACGCAGGATAAACCGCTGGTGCTTTACTCCTCCGACGCGGGTTTCGGAAGCGAAGGGGCGGAAACAGGCGATGGATCCCTGAATCTCTTCGGGCCTCCCACCCCTCACACCGCGGTGCAGCCGGCGACGTATTTCTTCAGGCCTGCGGGCGGCGCTGCTGCGGGAGTCGGTGAGCCGCCGCTGATTTCCGGCGGCCAGACGGGCGATGCTCTCTCGCCGATCCGGTTCGATCCCATTCATTCCGGTCCCGACGCCCAGGACTGGCGGGTGGTGGTGCGAAGCCGCCAGGGTTCGGTCGAAGCCGCTGCCGAAGCCCTGCGGCGCCGCAATCTGGCGCTCAGCTTCGGTGTGCTGCTGGTGCTGGCGGCAACCATGGGACTGATTCTGTTCGCGAGCCAGCGTGCCCGCCGCCTGGCCACTCTGCAAATGGATTTTGTCGCGGGCGTCTCCCATGAGCTGCGCACGCCGCTGGCTGCGATCCTTTCCGCTGCTGAGAACATCGCCGATGGTGTGGTCGAAAATCGCCAGCAACTGGTACGCTACGGCGGCCTGATCAAGAACCACGCCCGCCAACTCAACCATCTGGTGGAGCAGGTGCTGCGCTTTGCGGCGGTACAACGGAATAAGACGTCGCACTACAGCTTGCGCCCGCTGCATGTGAGCGATGCGATCGAAGCCGCCCTGGAAAACACCGCCAGCGCGATCCGCTCTTCGGGAGTGGACGTTGAGCTGGATTTCGAGCCTGATCTGCCTGCAGTAGCGGGCGACCCCGAACTGCTTTCGCAATGCCTGCAGAATCTGATCACCAACGCAGCCAAGTATTCCGGCGAGAGCCGGTGGATGGCCCTCCGCGCTCACCGTGGAGAAGGAAGTTTGGGGAACGAGGTCATCGTCACCGTTGAAGACCATGGAATCGGGATCAGCGGCGAGGAGATGAAGCAGATTTTTGAGCCCTTTTACCGCAGCCCGGCGGTCGCCGGATCGCCCATTCACGGCACCGGCCTCGGCCTTGCCCTGGCCAAGAACTTCGCCGAAGCCATGGGCGGGCGTCTCACGGTGGAAAGCGAAGTCGGCCATGGCTCCTCATTCAGTATTCACCTCCCGGTTGCAACCGACGAAGAGCCGCGTGACAATGCACCTATTGAGGTGAGCGCAAACAGCGACCTGCCTCAGCCCCGCGCATGAATGAACGCATCCTGGTGGTGGAAGACGAAGAAGCTCTGCGCATCACACTCACCGACCGTCTGCAGAGCGAAGATTACACGGTCGAGAGCGCGGCCGACGGCGAACAGGGCCTGCAGATGGCGCTGCATGGCAGGTTCGACCTCATCATCCTGGACGTAATGCTGCCCAAGAAAAAGGGATTTGATGTCTGCCGCGACATTCGCAGAGCGGGCCGCACGACTCCCATTATCATGCTGACCGCGCGCGGCGAAACCGTGGATAAAGTGCTGGGGCTGAAGATCGGCGCTGACGACTACCTTACCAAGCCTTTCGAGATGGCTGAACTGGTGGCGCGTATCGAGGCACTTCTCCGCCGAGCGCCGTTGCGGCAATCGGAAACCGATGCGGTCCGCAACTTTGGGCGCCTGCGCGTCGACTTGCGAGGCACGTCGGTCTCCCGCGACGGCAAGCCGGTGGCGCTTTCCGCGCGCGAGTTCCAGCTCCTGCGCTACTTCATCGAGCACCCCGGCGCAACGCTCTCGCGCGAAGTCCTGCTGAAAGAAGTCTGGGGCTACAACGCCGACGCCTTCACCCGCACGGTGGACGTGCATGTAGCCAGCTTGCGGCAAAAGCTGGAGGAGGATCCCAAAAAGCCTTCGTTATTCACAACCGTGCTCGGCCTGGGATACAAGTTTGCGCCCTGATGCGCGCTTTCATCCCCCGTTTGCGGCCAGAGCGCCGCGGCTGAAACTCTCCTTACAAACTGTTTACATCCCCCTAACCGAGACCTTACCCACGTCCAGCGCCCCAGGCCTTACTCTCGGAGGGACTGAGGCGATACGGCCAGTTCGTTTCCACTTTTCGGGAGTGCGTGCGGGAACGGCTGACGGAGGGCGGCTCTGCGAAGCCGCCACCAGAAGGCAGGGCCTCCTATCCCTTCCCCTAGGGTCCTGCCTTTGTTTTCTTTCTCAATTCGCGGATCCCACACATCACAGCCGACGCATCACATGTATGGGGACAGGCGGGCGGTGAAGGATTGCGCCTTCTTTTTACCGCCGGCTTTCCCAGACTTTACCCCGCCGCCGCGCCCCGGCATTTAGAGTTTTTTTCATGGAGGACTTCATGCGTACTGAAAGCAATCCGATTTATCAACATCCCGGGTTTTCTGTTTATTCCACACAACACCGCGTTCGCGTCATTCTGGTGGACGGCTCCGAGGATTCCCTCGACCTGGTGGTTGCCTTGCTCGACTGTCACGATTTCATAGATCTGGCCGGGCGGGCCGCAAATGTTGACGAGGCCATCCAGTTGGCTGAAAACCTGCACCCCGACCTGATTCTCATAGATCTGGATATGCCGGGGGGACAGCTTTTGATCGCTTCCCTGGCCCTGCTGGAGGCTTTCTCCGGGATCAAGGTCGTGGCCTTGTCAAGCCAGGACTCAGTCCCGCTGCAAGCCCCGCAACTGATTCTCGAAGTGAAGGCTTTCATTCACAAGGAGAGATTCAGGCAGGAATTCCCCATGGTGTTTCACGCCTTGTTTGACGCTCCCCGGCCCAGTCCCAGAATTTCGGCGGCCAAGCTCAGCCTGGGAGCGGGTTGGAGTTGAGCCCGTTGCCGGTTCCCTGCTGCGTTTCCGGGCGCAAGCCCGCTCGGAAAGGTCTCAATGGGGATCGTAGATCAGTTCGAGCGTCACGCCGCCGTAAGGCTCGGTGTCGAGATAGACCGCCCGCCCTTTGCCTTTCGACGTCTTCCAGGCCGCGCTTTGCGACGGCGGGGCGCCACGCCCTGTCATGAGTTTGATGGCCTCGTCCATGTCGGTTACGTTCACGCCCAAGTGGTGGAAGCCTTCTCCGTGCTTCTTTCCGTACTCCACATAGACATCCGGGCCGGTAATCTGCTGCACCCATTCGAAGGGAGCATCGCCGGTGCGGTCCCATCCCAGCCACATCTCGAACGTCCCCGGCTCGCCGCGATAGACGCGGTCGAGGCTGATGTTGTGGTCTATCGCGGAAAAAGGTTTGAAGCCGAGGCTGGTGTAGTACGCGTCCACTTTGTGCACGTCGTTCACCACCCAGGCGAAATGGGTGATCTTGGCGAGTGGATACTCATTGCCTGTGCCGGCCGCAGCGCTCGAGCGCGCATCCGGATTATCGATCAGCCCGATTGTGTGTCCGCCACCTCCGGCGGCAGTGTCGAGATAGGCGATCCGCCCCCGGCCCGCCGGCCCCTGCCAGGTATCCTCGACCACGGTCCCCACGCCTTTTGAGGCGAAGTATTTGATCTGCTCGTCGAACTCCTGCGAAGAGCGGACGGCATATGCGAGTACACGAATGCCGTCCCCATGTTCCCGCAGGCTGTCGCGCCAGAACCTGCCTCCGTGAAGGGGCTGAATCCACTTGATCTCCAGTTCGTCGAGTTTCGCAGTCACCTGCTTCACCCGCGCCGGGTCGGGCTTTCCACGATACGTGAGGTTGGGGAAGGTCACCACTCCGTCGCGGTGGATGTCTCGAACACCTAAGCGCTGCCAGTAGTCCACAACGCGGTCGATATCGCTGACCACCCAGACCGCCTCAGCCACGTGATGGTAGATTGCGGGATCGAGAGCAGGCGTGGCTGCCTCATCGGGCATCGCCGGAACAGCAGCGGAAGCCTGGGGAGGCGTTGCGGCAGTTAGTCGAGATGGAGCCGAAAGAATTTCCGCGAGCAAGGCTACGCCGAGAAACAGACTCATCTGCAAAACCAAGTTAGAAGCAGGCGGCTTTCTCACAAACCCTCCTCGCCACGACGGACGGAAGACTACCGCGATTGGCGAAGGCAAGCAATTGGAATGTGAGCAGACTCAGGCTCAGGGCGTGGGGCGCAGTAAGTTTCTCAGGGCTCCGGAGGAAGCCTTCACGGGAAATTTTGGTGGGCAGTGCAGGACTCGAACCTGCGACCTCCTGCTTGTAAGGCAGGCGCTCTAACCAGCTGAGCTAACCGCCCGCAACGCGCGCGCGTATAAGAACGGCTTCTCAGCTTGATGCAGCGCGCTGGGAAGCCGATCTCGCCTTTCAGTATATGCGAGGCTTCCTGGAATGGCGAGATTCGGGCCGGGCCGCTGCTTGGTGGTCTTTGCGGATCGTTCATCACCGCAAAGATCGCGAAGAGCGCTAAGAAAAACCAATCTCGGTCTCTGCACCAGTCGCAAAGACCGAGATTCCTCGCTTCGCTTCGGAATGACAAAGCTGTTACCGCAGCGGAATAGCTCGGAATGACGAGGCTGTTGCCGCCGTGGAATATCCCGAAGTGCAAGCTGCTAGACTGGCCGCGTGCGCCGCCTGATCATCAATGCCGACGACTTTGGGCTTACTTCCGGCATCAATCGCGCCATCGTGGAAGCGCACACTGAGGGCATCGTCACCTCGGCGACACTGATGGCGAATGGCCCGGCGTTCAGTGAGGCCGTGCAGGCGGCTCAATCGGCTGCGCGACTGGGCGTCGGCTGCCACATTGTGCTGGTGGACGGCGCGCCCATCCTCGACAAATCCCAGGTCAGCACCCTCGCCACCAACCGCGGAGGCCGCCTGCGCGACGGATTCGGCGGGATGGCACTGGCCGCGATTACCCGGCGTCTCGCGCCCGAGCAGATCGAGGCCGAGGCTACGGCGCAGCTGCGCAAGCTGCAAGCCGCCGGCATCGCCATCACTCACCTTGACACCCACAAGCACGTCCACATGTTTCCCCAGGTGCTGCATCCGCTGTTGCAGGCGGCGGCGGCCTGCGGCGTGAAGGCCATTCGCAATCCTTTCGAGCCGGTGCGCCTCAACCACTTTGCCGGCCGCCCAGCCCTGTGGAAGCGCGGCAGCGAAGTGGCAATTCTCCGCGGCCTGGCGCGAGGCTTCCGCCAGGCGGTGCGGGAGGCTGGCCTGGCCACGCCCGACGGCACGCTGGGCATCATGTTCACCGGAAGCTGGGGAGAGCGGGTGCTACGGTACGTGATCGAAAACCTGTCGGACGGCACCTGGGAACTGGTCTGCCACCCCGGCTACGTGGACCAGGACTTGCTAGCGATCAAAACCCGCCTGCGCCAGTCCCGCGCCCGGGAGTTGGAGATCCTGAAGTCGCCAGCCAGCCGGAAGCTGCTGGAAAGCAATGGGATCGAGCTCGTTTCCTACCGCAGCCTGGCGTAAGGTCCACCTCCGCGCACCTCGGCGGATGTTACTTTAGGTCGAAAAGGCCGCCTCAGCGGTAACGGCACCCTTAAACAATAGGGTTATCATGAGGCAGGTCTTGGTGTCGGCGAGAACTGCTTCCTGGCCCCAGCCTGCATAGCCTACATGGATACCGGACAAAAAACAGGCCTCGCCGACCTTCTGGTGCGCGTATGGGGCATGGGAGCGAACGGCCGCGCCTTTTTCCAGAATGTTTACGCCCGCAATCTGACCTCGCAGGGTGCTTTGCTTTCGGGAATAGACCATCCTTTGAATCAGGGCGACGTGATCGGCGTGCAACTGGCTGAGAAGAAGGCCCGTTTCCGCGTGGTCAGCGTGCGAGACGCCGGGCTTCCGCAGAAAATCCAGGCTGAAGTGCAGTTGCTGAACGGCCAGGAATGCCCGTGGAAGGAAATGGCGGGCGTGGAGACGGGAGTTGCCGCGCCCCTGGCGTCGCGCTCCGATAACAAGCGCCGCTACGAACGGCTCAAGATTCGCTTCCCCATTGAACTCCGCGATGCGCGCGGCGGAGGCACCGCCATGCAGACAAATGCATCCGACATCAGCGGCCGCGGCTGTTATGTTGAG
>DATJXG010000334.1:0-27817 GCA_035500455.1 Terriglobales bacterium
CGGCGAGCTTCCAAAGGGAGCGTTGGCCCCCGCTCCTCCCGGCATGTTGGCGGTCATGGCGGTGGCCATGGCGGCCATGCCTGCCTGCATCTGGGCGGCGTTCATGGCCACGCCGCCGGCTCCGGTGCGGGCGCCAAGCCCGCCGGGGCCGGCCATACCGGCCATGCCCGCTACCATCCCCAGTCCGCCCATGCCGGTGGGGACTTCTCCGTAATGCAGCAGGCGGAAATCCTTGCCGGTGATCGGGTCTTTGTATTTGCGCCGCAGGAAGCGGATGTTATTGGTTTGCTCCAGTTCCTCGATGCGTGTGGGATAGCGCCCGAACTTCTTGTAGTAACGGCGCACGGCCCGCGCGTACTGCGCCCCCCGGTGAATCATCTCTTCTTCACGGTCGCGCTTGACCTGAAAGGCAAGTTCCGGCAACGTGACCGCGGCGGCAATCGCCAGCAGAGCCACAAACAGAATCAGCGTGAGCAGAATGTAGCCCTGCTCAGCGCCGCGGGTCTTGCGAATTGCAGGTTTCGTCACCAAACTCTCCGTAGAGACGTGGTCTTGCAAACACTACCCCTGTTTCAGAGGCAGCACCTGCCGGTTGTTGGTCAGCACATCCTCGATTTCCACCGAAAACGGAGTGATGCGCAGCACTTTGTAGCGCCGGTTCACGATCTCGCCCTCGCCGGCGATGAATACATCTCCGCCCTCTTCCAAAAAAATCCGCTTGCTCTCCCCCGGCTTGCTGGCGAAACCGAAAAATGTTAGCGGAATGGGCGGTGGCGGCGGTGGTCCCTGCGCCACCGGCGGGGGCGGCGGGGTTTGAGTCTTGACCGGAGACTTTATGGGCGTTGGAATGGGCTCTGCCATCGCCCGGAAAATATTCCGCCCCGAGCCGGAATACTTGGTATCTTCGCTGGCCCGCAGCCAATCGAAGCGCAAGGTCGGATCCAGGGAGGGCTCGGCGGGAACGGCGACCACCTTCTTCTTTGGAGCCGCTTTGGCTTTGGCCGCTGTCCGCGTGGGCGCGATCGGCTCGGAAGGCGCCGGCGCGGCCGCGCTGGTGGGAGTTGTGTTGACCAGGCTGAACACGAAGCGCACCAAGAGAACGAGCGCCAGCGCGCCCAGCGCCAGCGCGGCGATCAGCTTCGTGCGGTTTTCAGCGCCAACCTGCATCTCAGGAACTCGTTTTCAAAAATGTGCGCAACTTCAGGTGCAGCCTTACGGTATCGCCCTGCTCCCCGCCCAGATCCACGCCATCGACCACGAAGAACAACTGGTCCCGCTCCAGCGAATTGATGAAGCGCACCAGCTGCAGGTAGCCGCCGGAGAGATTGGCATCGATCACCAGCGGGCGCAATCCGAATTCTTCGTCCTTATCGGGACTGTTGCTCACCTGCGTCAACTGCACGCCGCTCTCGCTGGCCATTTTGCCCAGACTCTCAAAAATCACTGAATCGCGGTCCGGCAGCCGGGTCTTGTAAAAGCTGTCGATTTGCTGGCTCGCGGTCACCACTTTTTTGTCCAGGCCATGCAGCGGTTCCACTTCCCGCATTTTGCGTTGCGCCTGGGTGCGCAGCTGGTCCAGTTCGGCGAGGCGGGATTGGGTTGAGCCCACCAGGGGCGAGAACAACACGGCTACCGCCAGCACATCCACCGCCGCCAGGCAGACCAGCACGATGCTCAGTTTCCGCCGCGTCCGCCGCAGGTCCATCATCACTTGCCTCCCTGCGGGCTGGCGGTGATGGGCTCGGGTACATACAGGGCGCTGATGTCGAACTGCACTTCCTGGCCTCCGCCCTGGGCGTTCTCGCGATTGATGGCGGTCTGGCGGAAGCGCCGGGAGTCTTCCATTTTGCGCACCAGTTCCAGGGCCCGGTCGCGCGACTCGCCGGCTACCGTCAGCTTGATTTCCAGTTCGTCGTCGGAGTCCAGCTCGGGGTGAATGGAAACCACGTGCAAATGCGCCGGCATCACCTGCTCCAGGTCTTCAAACACCTTGGTCCAGGAGAAAGCCTTGTGATGAAACAGGTCGTTGAGAAACTCCGAGCGGTCGCGGGTATCGCGGTTTTCGGGGCGGTTGAGAAATGACCGCGCATTGTTTTCCACGCCGGTAAGGGCGGCGATTTTATCCCGGATGGAGTTGATGTCCGCCTGTTCCCGGCGGGCTTGCACGCACTGCATGGTGGTGTAAGCAGCGAGCGCGGCGGTTACGATGAACACGCCCGCCAGGGCCAAGCCCCAGCGGACCCAGAAATTTCCCGCATCCTGGTAGGGCTGACTCGCGAGATTGATGTCTAAGCGCATAATTCAGGAAGCCAACGCCCCCACAATCCCGGCCATACGCCACTTGGGAATCGAGCTGGCACTGTCATCGAATTGCAGCGCGCCCACCAGCTCGCGCACCTGCGCTCCCGTCTGCGCCTGCAAGGCCGGGGATGCTTCGCCCATCCTGGGCAGCCCGGCTACGAAAATCTTATCAATGTTGGTGTGGTAGGTGTCCTGGAAGAACACCACCGAAGGATAGACCTCTTCCGCCAGCTGCTCCCCCGTGATGGCCACGCCGCGCGCATTCTCCAGAGTGCGGAACAACAGCACCTGCTGTTGGTCGAGAATCACGATGCTGGTTGTATGCTCATCCACTTTCACCACCAGGGCAGGCCGGGAGGCGTCTGCCGCGCCCAGCGCCGCCAGCGTGGAGGGCAGCACAAAGCCGGGATTGTACCCTGCCTCGCGAAAGGCCGCTTCGTATTCCTCGATAATGCTGGTCAACGCCACCGCCGCCACCGCGCGCACTCCGCCGGCGGCGGCGTGAGCGTGATAGGAGACGCGGGCCTTTTCAATGTCGAAGGGCAGCGACTTCTTCAGGCGGAAGCGCACCACCGCCTCCGCTTCCTGGCGGTTCGAGGGCAGGGCTTCGAAGTCCAGCAACACCACTCGCACTGCGGCATCGGGAAGCACCGCGATCACGTCGCGCGAGCGTCCGCTGACGCTGTCCAGCGTGTCACGAATGGTGTGAAAAACCGTGGTCTGGTCGCGCACGTTGGATTCGGTGAGGTCGGGCACCACGCAGCCTCCACGCAATTCAAACGAGGCGCACTCCACCGTGTTGCCGCCGTCGGAGAGCCGGCCCGCCAGCACCCGGTCAGCCGCGATCTCACACGCCAGCTTCGGCTTGGATCCAGTATTGGACTTGTTTCCCATGTGTAACGCCGGCGGCCTGCCCTGAGCGAAGTCGAAGGGCCCCGCCCGGCAGGCGCGAACGGAAAGGCCGCCCCTTCTTACCGCATGTTCTCGATGAAGGTAACCTTGTTGATCTCCTTGAGAGTGGTCATGCCCAGCCGCACCTTGTCCAAGGCGGACTCGCGCAGGAAGCGCATGCCTTCATCGCGCGCCGCCCGGCGGATTTCCGAGGTCGGCCGCTTGGTGAGAATCATCTCGCGGATGCGGTCACTCAAATCCAGCAGTTCGTGGATGGCGCTGCGTCCCCTGAAACCCGTACCCGCGCACTCGATGCAGCCTTGCCCTTCATAGAAGGGAACCTTGGCCCACTGTTCCGGATCAAGCCCGCTGGCCTCAAGAACGTCGGGAGGATAATGCACCACCGAACGGCAGGTGTTGCAGATCAGGCGCACCAACCGCTGCGCCAGAATGCAGTTCAACGCCGAAACAAAATTGTACGGCTCCACGCCCATGTTGAGGAAGCGGCCGATTACGTCCACCACATTATTGGCGTGGACGGTGGTAAACACCAGGTGGCCGGTAAGCGCCGACTGAATCGCGATCTGCGCCGTTTCCGCGTCACGAATTTCTCCGACCATGATTTTGTCGGGATCGTGGCGCAGGATGGAGCGCAGGCCCCGGGCGAAGGTCAGGCCCTTCTTTTCGTTGACCGGAATCTGCGTGATCCCGCGAATCTGATATTCGACCGGGTCTTCAATGGTGATGATCTTGTCTTCGTCGGTCTTGATCTCACTCAGCCCGGCGTACAGCGTGGTGGTCTTGCCGCTGCCCGTCGGCCCCGTGACCAGCACCATGCCGTATGGTTCCTTGATATAGCGGCGGAAGCGGCGCAGGTCGTCCTCGTCAAAACCAACTACCTCCAGCGAGAGCTGGTGGAACTTCTCGCTCATCGATTCCTTGTCCAGCACGCGCAGCACGGCATCTTCGCCGTGAATGGAAGGCATGATGGAAACGCGGAAATCAATCGGCCGCTCCGGGCTGCCGTACTTCACGCGGAAGCGCCCGTCCTGCGGCACGCGCCGCTCCGAGATATCGAGTTCGCTCATCACCTTGATGCGCGAAATGATGGTGGAATGGTGTTCGCGGCCGATGGGCGGCATGGCCTGCGTGAGCACGCCATCAATGCGGAACTTGATCATCACCGAGTCGTCGCGCGACTCGATGTGAATATCGCTGGCCCGCCGTTGCAGAGCGGTAAAGATGGTGGTGTCCACCAGGCGGATAATCGGGCTGTCGCCTTCCGCCAGGCGGTCGATGGAGATGGTCTCGTCCCCACCCTCTTCCTCGTGAATGACATTGAGCGCGAATCCCTCGCTGGCTTCTTCCAGAACGCGCTTCGACTGCTCGGTCTTCTTGAGGATCTCGGTGATTTGCGCCAGGGTGGAGACCTTGGTGATCACCCGCCGGTCCAGCAGCAGTCCGATTTCGTCGATCATCATCAGCTGGCTGGGATCGGCGATGGCAATGGCCAGGCGCCCGTCCGGCGTTTCTTCCAGAGGAACGAAGTTATAACGGAACATCAGGTGGACGGGGATCTTGGTGAACAGGTCGTGATGCAGATTAAAGTTGCGCAGATCCACGAACTCGCAGCGATAGCGCCGCGCGATGTCACGCGCCTTTTCCGTCTCAAGCGACGGAACTTCCGTAACCGGCCGGCCTCCGTTGGCTCCCGCAGCGGGGGTCTTCTGCTCCGCTGCCGCCGGTTTCTGTTCCGGTATGTCGGTGATTCCCAGTTTTACGACCACAATGCAACCTCAGTTCTACTCAGTGAATGACTCCGCTCGAGCCCAAAGTAAAGATCGGCATATATAGCGAAATCAATATTCCCCCCACAAATACGGCCATCACGATCAGGATCAGCGGCTCGATCAGCGACATCGCCGCCCCCAACGCGGTTTGCACGTCTTCTTCATAAAACTCGGCCACCGAGTTCAGCATGCTGGGCAGCGCGCCCGTGGACTCGCCCACTTCCACCATTTCCACCGAAAGCGGCGGAAAGATATCCTGCTCCTCCAGGCTGCGCGCCAGCGTCTGGCCCTCGCGCACCCTCACCGTGGCCTCGGCAACGCCGTTCAAAATGTTCCGGCTGCTCATGGAGGCCCCGGCGGTCTCCAGCGAAGGCACCAGCGGCAAGCCTCCGGAAAGCAGCGTGGACAACATGCGCGAAAAGCTCGCCACCTGATACTTCAGCCAGATGCCTCCCAGCAGCGGCAACGACAGCACAATGCGGTCCAGGAATTGCGAACCCTTCTCGGTTTTCTTCCACCGCCAGAATACGAAGGCCAGAATCACCAAAGCCACCGCCGCATACGGCCCATACTGCTGGGCGTAGGTTCCCACCGCCAGCATGAAAACCGTGCTGGCCGGCAGGTTCTCATTGAAATCGGCGAACAGTTTGGCGAACTGCGGCACCACGTAGGTGACCAGGAAAATGCACATGCAGAACGCCACCACCACCAGCAGCGTGGGATAAACCAGCGAAACCAGCAACTTCTTCTTGAAGGTAAGCGCCAGGCGCTGAAAAGCAATGTAGCGCGCCATCACTTCTTCGATGTTGCCGCTCTTCTCCCCCGCCAGCAGCGTCGTGGTATAGATCTTGGGAAATACCGCCTGCGCCTCGAAGGCGTCGGAGAGTAACTCGCCGCCTTTGACCCGGTCGCGAACGTTTTCCAGCAGCGAGCGAAGGCTGGCGTCTTTCTGCCGTTTGATCAGCAGATCCAGCGAGTTCAGGATGGGCAAGCCGGCTTTAATCAGCGTGAGGAACTGCTGGTTAAAGATCAGGAACTGGCTGTGCTTGATCCCGCGGCTGCCCAGCGAAATGTCTCCGCCGGAGAGTAGTCCGCGCGGTTTGACCCAATAGACCAGGTAACCCTGTTGCGCGAAGCGGTCGCGAATCTCCGACTCGGAGATACCTCGCTCCACATGCTGCGCCATGCGCCCACGTTCGTCCGCGACTTTGATGACAAATTCAGCCATGTCTCAGAGACACCACTCCCGCCGCCCCCAAGTCTAACATTCGAGAGGTTAAACCCATGTCAATATGCATCCTCAGGCCACCAGAGGTAACCTGCCGGAAATAGCCGTGCAGGGACGGGGCTTGCCCCATCCAGCGAAGGCGTAGCCGAGCCAGTGCACCACATCCCCTATTGGCCGAAATTCTCATCAATCACTTCCGTTCCCGGCGGCGGCGAGAACCGGAACTGCCCATCGGCCAGCTGCACATTCTCTTCCTGATTGCTCAGGCGGTACTCGGTTACCGCTCCATCGGTCCCTTCCACTATGATGCGAGCGATCAGGTTTTCCGGGGTGACCTCCAGTACGATCTCAGTCACCTGGTCGCCCAGCGCCTTTGGTACCCCCCGCAACACCACGTCTCCAGGCGCCAAAGGCTTTACATCCGGCGCTGGAGATAATCCCTGCAACTCTTTCTCCAGCTTAGTCTTACCCAGCAGGAACGCCAAGGGCGACCGCAGATCGTCAAGCTTCCGCGCCGGAGTCTTGCGCACCTGCTGGTCACCAGGGACGTAAAACCAGGCAGTCTGTCCGTCGCTCAGAAACAACTTCCCTTTCGGAGAACGATACTCCCACCGCATCTTGCCCGGTTTTTTCAGCAGCAGGATCCCCGACTCCGTCCGCTCCATTCCAGCGCCGCGATAGATCTCCGTAAAGTCCGCGCGCAGTGTCTTCAGATGGTTGTAGTGATTGTCCACCGCCTGCGCCAGATCGTGAACCTCAGCAGGCGGCCCCGTCGGCAAGGCAAAAGCCGCAGCCAATAGTAGAGCAGACGGCAACAACATGGAGGCGTGTTTCACCACAAGGATGGACTGGGGCCGGCGTCGCCAGCGACGCGAACAAGCTTTCCCTGATTGTACCTCGGGACGGCACTACATTGAACGGAGTCTCGAAAAATTCTAGCCTGTGCTCCGCGCTCTCCGCGGCGTTTCTCCGCGCCCTCAGCGATTTAAGATTTTGCGTTTCCCGCGACACTAGCGCCGGCGTCCCGCCGGCAACCCAAACCCGGGCAAGCCCGCCGGTTGGAAGACGGGCCTGCCCGATAGCGAACTCCTCACTACGCCGCCGCCGACTTCCCCTGATACGCCGGCACAAACTCCTGCTTCACAAAATCTTCATAAGAAGTAGGCGTCGTATTCTGCACCGAACGCGCTTCCAACGGCACCATGTACCCCGAGTTCAGCGCCGCCGCCATCTCCAGCAGAAGATCAACCAGGGCGCCCGGCATGCCCGACTGCACCATCCCCGCCCGCACCTGCTCGTTGGGCGCCTGCACGTAGGATAGTTCCGGTTTGCCGATCGCCCGCCCGATGATCTGCGCCACCTCGGTCATGGTGAGGTCGCGCTGCCCATGCAACTCGCGCGTCTGCTGTCCGCTGAAATCCAGGCGCAGCAGAGCCTTGGCCGCCACGTCGCCGATGTCGCGCGTTGCGATGATGGGAAGGCTCAAGTCCGCGCGCAGCGGCCCCGCTGCCACTCCCGCCGTCCGTATGATGCCGGCCTGCATCAGCGTATTTTCCATGAAAGACCCGGGCCGCAGATGCAGTACATTCAAACCCTTGATCCGGTTCAGTTGCTCTTCAAAGTAATGCAGCCCCACGACCGGGCCGGTTTTTTCCGCTTTGTCCGCGCCGATGCTGCTCAGCAGAACCACATGGCTCACACCTGCGCTCTGGATCGCCCGCGCCACCGTTTCGGCCACACGCATTTGATAGGCGCGCGGGTCGGGAGCAGCCATGTTCGGCGGGATGAGCGCATAGACCGCCTTCGCGCCCGCAAACGCCCGGGTCACGGCCGCGCCGTCAGTCATGTCGGCGGCAAACGGCTCCGCGCCCGCCGCAGCCAGCGCCTTCAAGTGCTCCTCCGAGCGGCTGACCGCCCGAACTTTTTCACCTTTGCTTAAGAGAGCTTTCGCAATAATGCTTCCGGTATGCCCGGTCGCGCCGGTAATGACGTACATGGGAAGAACCTCCTTTCCCTGTTCGATTCGCGCAATGCGGAACCGGCTTCAGCGAATTTTCCTGAGGTCACACACGTTGCTCTTCAGGGCCCGTGATGTACCTCTGGATTCCACGCCTAGAAAAGACCCCGCCCTCAACTTGTTATTGTTTGTAGAATGCGGGCATGCCGACGGGCAAAGGCGAGGGCCGGATGGAACAGCGGCAAGTTCGGACGGGACCACAGTTCTCTCTCCTGCGGGTGCGGCAATCTCACGGGATTTTGACTGCACGTCTCACCACGACGAAGCCTCCTGGCCCTTGTCTCATACTCCGGGGCTTCGCCCCCGTCGCCAGGGGCGAAGGGAGCCGGTTCCATGCTCTTTAATAGCATCCGCTTTCTGTTTTTCTTTCTTCCTGTTATCTATTTCGTGTACTGGACATTGCGAACCAAGAACCAGAGATACGTCTGGCTTACCATCGCGGGGTATGTCTTCTATAGTAGTTGGAACTATAAATTCTGTGCCTTGATGGCATTCTCAACCATCGTTAGTTTCGCCTCAGGACTTGCGCTACTAAAATTTGACAACCAGTGGAGGAAGGTATTTCTCGTCGTCCCGGTCACTGTGGATTTGCTGCTGCTGGGTTTCTTCAAGTACTACAACTTCGGATTAACGGCAACTGCCGCGGTAGCCGGGTGGCTCAAGTCTCCGATTCATATTCACCCTCTCGACATCGTCCTACCCATCGGCATCTCGTTCTACACCTTTCACACCATTACCTACATCGTGGACTCATATCGCCGCCACATAACACCGACCAAGAATTTCTTTGAGTTCGCGTGCTATGTCTGTCTTTTTCCTCAGTTGATCGCGGGACCGATCGTGCGTTTCAGGCAGATCGAGGCCGACCTGGAACATCTCGGACAGGCCGACCGTACCCGTAACCTCAACCGCGGGTGGTCCTTTTTTGCTATTGGGATGATGAAGAAGGTCTTGATCGCGGACAGCATCGCGGCGGTCATCAATCCTGCCCTGGCCCACTACTCACAGCTATCCACGCTGAATGCCTGGCTATGCATGTTGGGATACACCTACCAGATTTATTTTGATTTTTCCGGCTACAGCGACATGGCAATTGGTTTGGGCCATATGTTTGGCGTCAAGCTACCCAAGAATTTCGATTCTCCCTATAAGGCACTGGATGCTTCCGACTTCTGGCGACGCTGGCACATTTCGCTTTCTACCTGCTTGCGCGACTACCTATACATTCCTCTGGGCGGTAGCCGGATAGGGAAGTTAAGAACCTATCGCAATCTCATGATCACGATGCTTCTGGGCGGGCTGTGGCACGGCGCCAACTGGACCTTCGTCTTCTGGGGCGGTTACCACGGGGTTCTGTTAGCCCTGTATCGGGCCTTTGGCGCGCTATGGGACGGCGTTGATGCAACTCTTCGCCGGGTAGTGACCTTTTTCGCCATTGTGCTCGGGTGGGTTTTCTTTCGGTCCACCGACTTCCATATGGCGGCGGTAATCCTCCACCGGATGTTCGCCTACCACACCGGAGCCACGATGCCAGGTACCTGGGGGTTGATTGCGGCCCTCGCGATTGCAGGGGCTGTGGCTCACTTTGCCCCGAATACTCTGGAATTGAAGCACCAATGGGGCGCGGCCTGGTCCGCCGCCTTCGCCCTGGGCTATCTCTCGTGCCTGGTTGTGATCGCAGGCGGAAGCGTCTCACCGTTTCTCTATTTTCAGTTCTGAATTGACTATGAGTTCACATCGCTGGTGGCAAATCGGCTCCCTGCTTCCTGCCATGATGCTGTTACTGTTTCTCGCCGACATTGGCATGCGTTTCCTGCCGGTTAGCATCTTCGCCTTTCGCGTCTGGGAGGGCGTTTGGCGCGATTCCGGGGGGCCCGGTCCTTTCAAGCCGGGACTCTCGCTGGTAAAACTCCACTCTTACGGCGATCTAGCTTCCTTCGGCAACCTGAAAACCCCTCGCGATTATCGTGACGAGGCATTTCAGGTGGACAAACTGGGCTTCCGGAACTCGCCTCGAGCGGCTCAGCCTCGTCCCGGTGGCCTGATGGTTGGCGACTCCTTCGCAGTGGCCTCCTCCGTGCCGCAGGACATGACCCTGCCAGAACAACTGACGAAACTGGGAGACATTCGTATCTATAACGCTGGCGCGCGCGACATGGCGACACCCCCTTTGGTGCGACAGTTGGCCTCGCGGCTGAACATGACCTCTGGCGTGGTGATTTACGAATTGCTGGAGCGGCGTGCTCGCGTTGTGCCCCAAACTCCGGTAGAGGCGGTTGAGCCCTCTCTTTCCGAGACCCTGCCTCCAAACCGCGCTCAAGTCTCCGCACTTTCGCCCGCAGAAACTCACCCCTGGCTTAGCACACATCCGCTAGCAAAAACGATTTTCCAGAAGATGCTGCGCTTGTTACAGCATCCCTCGGAATCCGTTCATCGCTATGATTCCCGCTCGCCGGTAAAGATCGTCAGCCGCAAGCTGATGAAAGATGTCCAGAATGACGTTGTTCTTCCGAATGTCTACGCCCATCAGGTCGTCCGCTTCACATTGAAAAACAACGATGAAATGCTCTTCTACCCTATAGACTTCACAAAATTAGGTGACGTCAACACCCTCGATTCAGCCTGGGTTTCCTACTTAAGCGGATTTGCCGAGCAGATCGCGGAACAGAACCTGAGGCTGGTGGTTTTGCTTGTCCCCAACAAGTTCACCGTGTACGGCCCACTGACGAAAGGCCCCACGCCCAAGGTGGAAGGGGTACTGTTGCTGGCTAGCCTGCAAAAAGCTCTGGCCAGTGCGGGCATCTGCGCAGTGGACCTTACTCCCATTTACCAACGTAGCGCCGCAGAGAGCCTCTCGCAGAGGCAATATCTCTATTGGCGTGATGATACCCACTGGAATTCACGCGGCATCGGAGTGGCTGCCCATGCGTTAATGCCTTGCGTAGAAACATCGCGCCAGGGTGCGGTTTCGACGAACGACATACTCCGAAACAGATTGCCGATGAAAGGCGCCCACAAGGGCGTATCGCCGTAGCTGAAGCCCTGACTGAGCAACCCTATTGCCTGACGCAGAACTGAGAATCCGCGAATGGGTCGTTGGAGCAGGCCGTAGATCGTGCTATAGCGCGTGCGGCGCAAGCGGGTTACGATCGGCACGATTTGGCATAGGGCCCAGCGGAGAGACGTGGCCGATGCTACGGGTGGAGTATTTCCCCTCGATTTGAGTATGACGCGGACGGTGGGTTGTCACTCGCGCAGCACGACTTCGGGTTCGCCACGGCCCACGACTGCGACGTCTTGGTAAATCTCTTAGGCGGGGTTACGACGAAGTGAGCTTCGCGGCAGCGGGAAGTCAGCGTTGGCTACAGATCGCGATCAATCGGAAACCGGAACTTCTTCTCGGGGCGCTTCGCAGGAGCGGAGCCATTGACCCAAGGGTCAACCTCAGATGGCAATTCACCCCTTGAACCTGAGTTTCGAGAGTATCGGGACGGGAGTGCCATCGAGAAGGCCGGGATCACCGATCTCAAAAAGCCTCTGAAGGGCTTCTGGCCAGCTCGTGGGCCAGTATGGGACGCACTGGCAGTTACGTCCGACGGATATCCGTTGTTCCTAGAAGCAAAGGCGCATATTCCTGAAGCCGCTTCACCCGCTAGCCGGGCCTCGCCAGCTTCATTCCAGTTGATCGAGCGAAGTCTCCACGAAGCGAGGCGCTTTTGCGCCCCCAAGGCGACCGCGACCTGGAGTAATTTGTTCTATCAATATGCAAACCGGCTGGCCCATCAGTACTTTTTGATGGAGCTTAATGGCGTGCCGAGTACCCTCGTCTTTCTATATTTCGTGAATGCGGACGATATGCTCGGCCCCATGTCCGAAGAGGAATGGCACGGTGCGCTGCGTCTTATTCATGCGGTGCTCGGATTGCCAAAGGATCTGAAACGGCATGGCGTATTCGACGCTTTTCTGGACGCTCGGCTTCTGCCAGACTCTGCAATTTCAGATTTGTCGAGAGCTCGTTAGATTGGTGGCCGCCCGTTCGATCTGATAACTCGCTTCGCTCGCTGGACGGGGCAAGCCCCGTTCCTACACAAGCACTGCTAAGGCTTGGCGGCCTTGTGGATCTCTACCGTGCTCCAGGTTTTGTCGGCGGCGTGGCAGAGGGTTTCCAGCGGGCAGTCCACGCACTTGGGCGAACGTGCCATGCACAGTTTGCGGCCGTGCCAGATGATCTGGTGGGCGAAGATGATCCACTTCTCGCGGGGAATCACCTTCATCAGGTCCTGCTCAATCTTCTGCGGCTCGGTTTGCCTGGTCAACTCCAGGCGGCGTGAAATGCGGGTGACGTGCGTATCGACCACTACTCCCTCAGCCTTGTTGAACCACGTCCCCAGCACTACGTTGGCAGTCTTGCGGGCGACGCCCGGGAGGGTGAGGAGCTTATCGATATCGTCCGGAACCTGGCCGCCGAATTGATTGACCAGCTTCTGTGCCGCGCCCACCACCGACTTCGCCTTGTTGCGGAAGAAGCCGGTGGAATAAATGTCCGGCTGCAGTTGCTCGGGAGTGAGCCGGGCAAAGTCCTCTACAGTGGGATATTTCCTGAATAGCTCAGGGGTGACGCGGTTTACGTTCACGTCGGTGGATTGGGCGGAAAGGATCGTCGCCACCAGCAGCTCCCAGGCGTTGGCGTGGTGGAGGGCGCAGGTGGCCTCGGGATAAAGCTGATCCAGACGTTGAAGGATATCGGCTACTCTGCTAGGGGCGATGGGGTTGTAGCGATCCGCCTTGGCCGCCTTGTTCTTGCCTGCCGGGCTCTTCCGGGCTGGGGCGGGATGAAATCCGGCCCCCACATTTCCTCGCTTCCCGACGGTCTTCGTCGGTCGTACCTGCCGCCGGCCTTCCTGACGGCCCGTTTTTGCGGGTTGGCGGGGGACGACTCCGCGCGGCATAGAATTCTCCTGCGATGTAGGGTGAATAGTAACAAAAGCAAGAAGCTTTTAATCGCAAAGGGCGCAAATAACGCGAAGAGGACTTCGGGGGATCGAACCGGGGTGCTTCTGGGGTGCTTCTTATGACAATCTTTTTGCAAACCAACTGGGGGACATTCTTCGGGCGGGCATCTAAGATTGCATAGAAGAAGCAGTTGCGTTGCGTCAAATCCGAGTGTATAGATCATTCGCGGCCTGCATACCGCTCAGACTGGCAGCCGGGTGAAAGATGAAAGATCAGGAGCCCATGATCCAATCGAAGCCGATCCAGTCGAGCATGACCGAAGCGAGCATGACTCAACCTAGCACGACTCAACCTAGCACGACTCAACCAAATACAATCCCGCCCAGTTCGATTCGATCGAGGATGTTGCGTCCGAGGCCGATTCCTCCGGGCAACCTTTCTCTGGGCGGCACGTTCGCGGTTCTGGTCCTGCTGGCCTTTCTGGCTATTCCGTCCGTGGCCGCCGACATCAAGGCCGAGCCCTCGCTCGACACCGGCTTCCGCTACATGTACGACCTCGACTTTCCCCAGGCGCACCAGGTCTTTTTAGACTGGCAGCAGCAACATCCCGCGGACCCGATGGGCCCGGTGAGCGATGCTGCCGGAGTGCTGTTTTCCGAACTCAATCGGCTGGGGGTGCTGGAGCAGCAGTTCTACGAGGATGACCACGCCTTCGATGCGCGCAAGAAGTTCACCCCCGACGCGGGCGCGCGGGACCGCTTCAATGACGCCCTGGAAGTGGCCGACAGCCGCTCCCAGGCGCTTTTGGCGAAGGATCCGAAAAGCCGCGACGGCCTCTTCGCCATGACGCTCTCCTCCGGACTGCAGGCCGACTACGCTGCCTTGATCGAAAAGCGCAACCTGGCCTCGCTGCACTACACCCGCGACGCCACCGCATGGGCCCAGAAACTGCTGGCCGTGGACAGCAGCTATTACGACGCTTATGTGGCCACCGGCGTGTGCAACTACATCGTGGGCAGCATGTCTGCGCCCATGCGTTGGATTCTGCGCCTGGGCGGGGTCGCCGGAGACAAGCAACAGGGCATCGCGGAACTGCAGCGAACTGCCGACCACGGGCATTATCTCGGGCCGTTTGCCCGCATTTTGCTGGCTATCGCCTACGTCCATGACAAGGACAAGCCCCGCGCCCGTGGCCTACTGGTTTCCTTGCGCGACGAATTCCCCGACAATCCATTGTTCGCGCGTGAGATCGCGCGGCTCGATCAGTAGGACCTTCGCATTCGTGCGATCTGGGCTGGAACTTGGCCAGCCGAGCAGGGGCTCGTCTGAATCCGGTTTCTTGGGCGCAAATCAGTTCTCGGTTACGGTTTTCACTTCACAGTTAACACCCTTCGTGGTTTCCAGTCCGGGAACCTGCGGTGAAGGTTGAGGTATGGCAGCGAACCTCAGCCCTATTCACCAGAAATTCACTGCTTTGTAACCTCTCTGTAACACGCCCGAAGTAAAAACAGGCCAACAAAATCCATCAGGAGGCTGCTCGAGTGATTCGTCGCATCGCGTTGTTGTGTCTGGCCCTCTGCCTACCCGCGTTTGCACAAACCACGATCAATGGGGCGGGCGCTACCTTTCCCTATCCGATGTATTCCAAGTGGTTCAGTGACTACCACAAGCTGCATCCGGAGATCGAGATCAACTATCAATCCATCGGCAGTGGCGGGGGCATCCGCCAGGTTCTGGCGCAGACAGTGGACTTCGGCGCCAGTGACGGGCCCATGTCCGATGAACAGCTGTCGCAGGCCAAGATCAAGATTCTGCATGTTCCGACCGTGCTGGGCGCGGTAGTGCCGGCATACAACGTAGCGGGAATAAGCGGCGATTTGCGCTTCTCCCCCAAGACCGTGGCCGACATCTGCCTGGGCAAAATCACCACCTGGAATGACAAGGCGATCGCAGCCGACAACCCTGGGGTAAAGCTGCCCGGCCAGACCATTATTGTCGTGCATCGGTCCGACGGCAGCGGCACCAACTACATCTTCACCGACTACCTCTCGAAGGTCAGTTCGGAATGGAAGGACCAGGTAGGTAAAGGAACCTCGGTGAAGTGGCCCGTAGGGTTGGGCGCGAAAGGCAACGAGGGCGTGGCCGGAATGATCCGGCAGATGGACGGCGCCTTCGGCTACGTGGAACTGATCTACGCGGTGCAAAACCACATTCCCTACGGCATCATCAAGAACGCCGCCGGGGAATGGGTAAAGGCCAGCCTGGAGGGAGCGACGGCGGCAGCGGCGTCAGTCAAGAACATGCCGGCCGACTTCCGGGTCTCCATCACCAACGCGCCGGGAAAAGATGCCTATCCCATTTCCAGCTTCACCTGGCTCCTGATTCCGGTGCAGGCCAAGGATCCGGCCCGAGGCAAAATTATCGTCGATTTCCTCAACTGGATGCTGGACAACGGAGAGAAGCAAACCGAGCAACTCGCCTACGCCCCGCTGCCGGAAAACGTGGCGGCCAAGGTGAAGGACGCGATCAAGCAAGTGCGGTAGGGCTCCGGCGTCCAGCCCAGCAGGACAATCAGCTCGCCTCTAACAGACCTGAGGCAAAAGGAGAAACAATGAAGGCCGTTCTGAGGTGGTGTGTCGTTCCGCTGTTGGCGACGGGGTTGATGGCGCAAACGGCGGCCAAACCGAAAGCCAGGAAGAAGATGGCGAAGCCGGCCGAACCGGCGGTGACCCTGCAGGATGTCCAGGCCCTGCGCGATGCTTTAGCGGCGCAGCAACAGCAGATTGAAGCCCTGAAACAGAGCCTGCAGCAGCGCGACGAGGCCTGGCAGCAGGCACAGCAGCAACTGCAGCAGGCGCAGAGTACGGCCAGCGACGCGCAGCAAAAGGCAGCCGCGGTGCAATCCGCAGCCGATGCTCAACAAGCCACAGTGAGTAAGCTCTCCAGCGACGTGAAGGACGTGCAAAGCACCCTGACCAACACCGCAGCCGATACCCAGGAAGAGCAAAAGCGCGTCTCTGCTCTGGAGAGCGCTTTCGGCCGCTTCCGCTTCAACGGTGACGTGCGGGTACGCGGCGAGAACTTCAACCAGAACGGCACTCAGGATCGCAACCGCGGCCGCATTCGGGTGCGCTTCGGCTTCGACGGCAAGCTGAACGAAGATTTCCTGGCGGGCATTTCGATCGCTACCGGGTCCATGGGCGATCCGACCTCAACTAACGAAACTCTGACCAACTTCTTCGACCGCAAGACGATCTCACTGGACCGGGGCTGGATTACCTATAATCCCCTGGCGCACAAGTGGCTCTCCCTTACCGGAGGAAAGTTCGCTTATACCTGGCAGAAGACGCCGGCGACGTTCGACGCCGATCTGAATCCGGAAGGCTTCAACCAGAAGTTCTCTTTCGATCTGCACGGCCCGTGGTTGAAGAACGTTACCTTTCAAGGCATAGAACTGCTTTACAACGAAAGCGGTGGCGGGCAGGACTCCTATGCGCTGGGCGGACAGATGTCGGCCAAGCTGCAAATGGGACGCTGGACAGCCACGCCGTCGTTCCTGTCGTTGAAGTGGAACCGTCCGGACGCCATTCTGGCGGCCAGCGCCTTTGCTGTGGGCGCGACCACCACCGGCGTGGGCGGCACCACTCCCGCCGGCCCGTACCCGGTGCCAGGCGAAGGTCCGGGTTGCGCATCGGTGGTAGGCGGAGCGAAGTTCGCCAATTGTCCCTTCGGCCCCAATGGAATGACCAACGCGACCTATGTCGGCTCCAACGGCGTGGCTCACTTCTATTCCGGGTTCAACTACGCCGATTTCATTCTGAACAACCAGATCAAAACCGGCAACGCCAAACTGCCGCTGAACATCCTGGCGGAATTCCTCGACAACCTGGATGCTGAACCGCATCCGTTGAGCCCCAGCGGCGCGGTGCTCACCGATCTAGGAAGCCAGAACAAAGAATACGGCGTGGATGTGAGCATCGGGCAGACCAAGAGCAAGAACGACCTCCAGTTCGGGTACGCCTGGAACCGGCAGGAGCAGGATTCGGCGATCGCGTCGTTCGTGGAAAGTGACCAGCGCGCGCCAACCAACATTATTCAGAACCGCGTTTACGCCTTGTGGAAGGTGCGCGCCAACACCGTTGCCAGCTTTACCTGGTGGCGTGGTCGCACGTTGAATACCGGGCTGGAAAATGCGGTGAAGACTTCAGGCACCGCGGCGGGAGCCGTGGAACCTTACCTGAACCGTATGCAGTTTGACGTGATTTACACCTTCTGACGCGAACGACGGGACGGGCTTCGGGGCGCCGGAGTTTACCCGGCGCCCTCCTCTTTTGTGCGATGGCGCAAAGTTGCGCGGAACGCGTCCGGGGGATGCGTGGTCTATACTGAACTGGAGTTTGATGCTGCGAAATAGCCTACTTTCGGCGATGATCCTGATCGTCTCTGCCCTGGCGGCGCTGGCCGCCACCAGCAAGACTTATGAGACCGCCAGGATTCTCGACCTGGAGCAGAAGGCGCACGAGCGGGTGCTGTATTACCTGGTGAACACGCCCGTGACCCAGGACGATCCCTACTACGAGATCACGCTGCAATTGAAGGACACGATTTACACCGGAGAGTACACGCCGCGGCATGCCGCCGACACGCTGCCGGCAGAGTGGATTACCGATGCGCCGGTGAAGGTGCGGATGGAGAAGCATTCCATGTTCCTGAAGAGTCCCGGAGGCGACGACTTGCAATTCGCGATCACCGGGCACAAGCCGGCTGGGGCTGTTCCCAAGCCTGCCGGACCGGAAACAAAACCGTAATTCCGCGCAGCCCCTGGCATTTGCAGTCTTAATTCAGAGTGGCGAGTATGGCCCGCATTTCGCTCGACAATCCGGCTTACTACATCAACCGCAACCTCTCGTGGCTGGCCTTTAACCGGCGCGTACTGGAAGAAGCGGAAGACGAAAACAATCCCCTGCTGGAGCGCCTGAAGTTTCTCGCCATCAGCGCCAGCAATCTCGACGAATTTTTCGAAGTGCGGGTAGCCGGACTGGTGCAGCAGATCGAAGACGGCTACACCGAAACCGGCCCCGACGGCCTGAGCCTCACCGATGAACGCGCCGCGGTATCGCGGGAAACACACGATTTTGTCCACAGCCAGTACAGTTGCTGGAACGAGAAGCTGCGTCCCGTGCTGTCGCAGAACGGCATTCGCGTGCTCGGAGTGGAGGAACTGGACTCGCGAGCGCGGGCGTTCGTGGACGAATATTGCGAGCGCGAGTTGGACCTGCTGTTGACTCCGGTCACGATCGATCCGGCGCATCCCTTCCCCCGCGTGATCAACAAGGCCCTGACCGTGGGCTTTCTGCTGCGCCGCCGCCGGCGCTCGTCCCTGACTTATACGGGAGTAGTGACCGTGCCGCGCGTGCTGCCGCGGCTGATCAAGCTTCCTTCCGAAGGCACCGACGACTTTGTCTTCCTTGCCGATCTCGTGGCGCACCACGCGGCACGGATGTATCACGGCTACGACATCGTCTCTTCCGCCGCCTTTCGCGTCACGCGCAACAGCAACCTGTATCTGGCGGAGGAGGAATCACGCAGCCTTTTAGAATCGGTCCGTACTGAACTGCACAACCGGCGCAAGGGCGACGCGGTACGCCTGGAGATCGAGGCGGACGCCGATCCGGAGATCATCGAGCGCCTGCGCACGAATTTCGAGCTGGAGCCCTGGCAGGTATTCCCGGTCCACGGGCCGGTCAATCTTTCGCGGCTTTTCAATATCTATGACCAGACCGCGCGTCCGGAGCTGAAGTTCAAGCCTTTCGCGCCGCGCGAACTGCGGCTCACGGCGAAGTCCAGGGACCTGTTCGAGGAGTTGCGAAGGCACGATGTACTACTGCACCATCCGTTTGATTCTTACGACGCGGTAATGCAGTTCATCGAAGCGGCGGCTGAAGATCCGCAGGTGCTTTCCATCAAGCAGACGCTGTACCGCACCAATGAGCATTCCCTGATCGTTCCGGCGCTGATTTCGGCGGCGGAAAAAAAGGAAGTTACAGCGGTGGTGGAGTTGAAGGCGCGCTTCGATGAAGATCACAACATCCGCTGGTCTCGCGATCTGGAAGACGCCGGAGTACAAGTGTTTCACGGCCTGGTGGGGCTGAAGACGCACTGCAAACTTTCTCTGCTGGTGCGGCATGATCCCGACGGCGTTACTCGCCGTTATGCTCACCTGGGCACCGGCAACTACAACGCCAGCACCGCGCGCATCTATACCGATCTCAGCCTGCTTACTGCCGACCCTGAGATTACCGGCGCCGTGCACAATGTGTTCAGCTTTCTTACCGCCTACGCCGAGTATCCCAATTACGATCCGCTGATGGTCGCGCCGCTGGACCTGGCCGAGCGCTGCCTGGTACTGATCGCGCGCGAGGCTGAGCATGCCCGCCATGGGCGTCCGGCACACATCATCGCCAAGATGAACGCCCTGCTGGACAAGAACATCATTATGGCGCTCTATCGCGCGTCGCAGGCGGGCGTTCAGATCGATCTGATCGTACGCGGCATTTGCGGACTGCATCCGGGAATTCGCGGCGTGAGCGACCACATCCGGGTGCGCAGCATCGTGGGCCGCTTCCTCGAGCATAGCCGCATCTTCTATTTCGCCAACGGCGGCCATGAGGAGATTTATATGGGCAGCGCCGACTGGATGCCGCGCAACCTGTATGAGCGGGTGGAGGTTTTGTTTCCGCTCAAGGACGCTCTGCTTCGCGAGCGCGTAAAGCAGGAAATCCTCGATGTATATCTCGCAGATAATGTCAAGGCGAGGCTGATGCAGAAGGACACCCATTACGTACGCGTATGGCAGGCGCAGGGAAAACGCAAGCCGCCTGCGGGAGCTGCCGTGGTGAATTCGCAGGAAATCCTCATCAGCCTGGCTGAAGGCAAGCAACCGCCGGAGAGCCTTCCCACGCCGCCGGTCCGGGCCAGGCGTAAGAGCGCCGTAGGGAAGGAACGGTAAGCGGCCATGATCCTTTACTTTCTTCGCCATGCCAGCGCCGGCGAGCACGTGGAAAATCCGAAGAAGGATGAAAAACGCGCCCTCGATAAGGAGGGTATTGAGCAGTGCGGATATGTGGGCCGGGCACTCACGGCGCTTGACGTTCAGGTAGAGATCATTATTTCCAGTCCGCTGAAACGGTCGGCGCAAACCGCTTCCCTGGTGGGCAACGAGCTGGGCTACGAGGGCAAACTGCTGTTCGATGACGGCTTGCGGCCGGCAGCCTCTTTCCCCGACTTTCAGCGACTGCTGGCAAAATACCGCAGATACGAAGCGATTATGGTGGTGGGGCATAATCCCAATCTGAGCGAGTTTTTGGGACGTTCCATCAGCGAGGCGGGGTGCGAAGCCGCGGTCGAGCTTAAGAAGGGAGCGGTGGCCAAGGTCGAAATGTTGCGCAACACCGCCGCCCTGCAATGGTGCCTGACTCCAAAGGTCCTGCGGGCGCTCTACGCCGCAGCGGCCGATAGTTCCCGCCCGAAGATTTCCCGGAAGTAGGCGCCTTCCTTTTCCACCGCCCACAATTCCAGGTCCCCGCTGGCGTGCGGCTTCAGTGTTAGCTTCAAGCTAACATTGCCGCGGCGCACGCTGGGGCGAACCTGGCGGATGGCGCCGGTCCTTCCCAGATTGAGGGCGCGTGCCAGACGCAGCAACATAATCCCCTTGCGGACATCCTCCCGTTCCTGCGGCGGCAGCACCTTGATGGCAGCGTCGTTGGCCGAAGGACGGGACTTGCCCAGGTAACGGGCGATGGCGGCGATGATCCGGCGCTGTTGCGGAGTGTATCCCAAAATTTCGGAGTGGGAGATGATGTAGTAGGCGTGGCGGTGGCGGCCGTTCCGATTTACGTAATCCCCCACTTCGTAGAGCATAGCCGCTGCTCCCAGCCACTCGCGAAATTCCGGCGGCAGCCGATGCAGCGAGCGCAGCGCGGTGAACAGGCGCAGCACAGTTTCCCGCACCCGCAGCGCGTGCTCCATATCCACGCGATAGTGCTCCACTGCGGCGCGCACCGAATCCCAGCGCTCCAATTCGATCTGCCGGCTGGAACGGGTGCCACGATCGTGCTCGGCGGCCATCTGCGCCAGCAGGCCGTCGCGCAATCCAAGCGGAGAATAACGGAAGCCGGCCAACTGGCAGCGCTCCAGCAATTCCGCATAAACCGCCGCCCCGGCCACGATGATCTCGGCGCGTTTCGGACCAACTCCGGAGAGCCGGCGCCGGCCTTCGAGCGGAAGCCGCGAAAGCATTTTGCTCATGCGTCGAACCTGAATGCGCGTAGCCGAAGCCCCCCGTGGGCCGCTGTTCTTGTACAGCCCGCGGGCGAGCGCGGAAAGCGCGTCGGCGGTGCCCGAGGTGGCGATCACCACGCGGGGGCGGGCGCGGATAATGCGGTCGGCGATGCGGTTGATTTCCCGCTCCACGAATCCGCGCAGGCGCTGCATCTCTGTCTTGCGCGGCGGATCGTGGGCCAGGAACTCGTTGGTGAGGCGCACAGCGCCCAGCGGCAGGCTGACAGTTTCACGAATGTGGCCGTGATTGGAGATGGTCAACTCGCAACTGCCGCCGCCCAGGTCAAGCATGAGAACTGGGGACGCGTTGACTCGAAGGCTGGACACCAGCCCCAGGTGAATGAGGCGCGCTTCTTCCACACCCGAAATGATCTCCACCCTCCATCCTGTAGTGGAGCGCACCCATTCGAGAAAGGCACGCGAGTTGCGAGCATCGCGCAGGGCGCTGGTGGCAACTACGCGGATGGAGTCCGCGCCCGAGTCCTGGATGGCGCGATGAAAGCGGCGCAGCACTCTTACCGTGTTATCCATGGCGTCGGGAGAAAGAAAACCGCTGCGAAAGACGGACTCGCCCAGGCGGGTGACTTCGCGGTCTTCATGGATGGCGATGAGGCGGCGGCCCTGGAGGCGGGCAATCTTAAGACGGACCGAGTTCGACCCGATATCGACTGCGGCGAACGTAGCCATGACGGGAGATGTTCTGCAAACATCCTATCAGCGGCGGATGGAGGGTTGGCAACTGGGATGTTTCGATCGGTCAGGGTCCTTGCGAGACCCGCCTTGTTAACCGCAAAGAACGCAAAGAGCGCAAAGAAAAATCTTTTGTGCAACGGCGGGTGGCGAGCTGGATTAAAATAGTTTCAGGAGCCTTCCGATTGGCAAAATTTGAAGAATGCCTCCAGCGCTTAGAGAAGATTGTGCAGGAACTGGAGAAGGGTGAAGTGCCCCTGGAAAAATCTCTAACGCTTTTTGAGGAGGGGATGCAGCTTTCCGCCGCCTGCCGCAAGGAACTGGAAGAGGCGGAGGGCAAGGTGGAAATTCTGCTCAAACAGAACGGAAAGCTCCAGGCCGAGTCGTTCGAGCCCCCGGCCGAGAAGGCGCCCGCAAGAAGATAGCGCCGCCCGGCCCGTCATCGCTCGTAGATGTCAACCGCGTGGCTACCGCACCAGCCGGTGTAACGCTGCCACGCCTGAGCGCGCCGTTGACGACGCTTCTATTTGGGGGTGGGGTATGCCAGCTATTGCTCTCCTGCAGTACGATCCTAGAGTTACACAAACTTTGTCGCTTCTGCTCTCGCAGGAATTTTCCGCCGTCTATACCGCTCGATCGGTGGACGAACTGCAAACGCAGATTCGCAAGCACCGGGCGCAGGCTGCCATCGTGGATATGGAACTGGCCTCCGTGGACGATCTGGAGGCGCTTTCCCATGAGTTCCCCGCAGTCCGCTTCGTGTGCAACCATCGCCTGGCTGATGACGCCCTGTGGACGGCGGTGATGAATGCCGGGGCGGCGGACTGCGTGCCCTCGTTTGATATTGAGGGCATGGTCTCGGCGGCGTCGCTGGATTGCGAGGCTGTCCACGCAGCAGCGGCCTAGCGGGTTAGTGGCGAGGGGCCGGCACTTTTGCCGCTGGTCGGTACGACACTGGGGAGTGGTCTAGCCGTTCCCAGCCCCGGACGGGGCGCCCGCGCCACACTTGCTATACTCTTTCGGCATGCTTGCGGAAACTCTGGAGCAAGGACGCGCGCTCGCCGACTCTGCCTTAGAGCGCCTTCTTCCGCCCGCAACGCAGCACCCTACATCCATTCATCAGGCCGTGCGCCACAGTGTGTTTGCCGGCGGAAAGCGGCTGCGCCCCATCCTCAGCATGGAGGCCGGGCGAATGATTTCCGCGCGCGGCGACGCTTCCCTTCCCCCAGGGATCGAAGAGCTGGGCGCGGCGCTCGAAATGCTGCACACCTACTCGTTGATCCACGACGATCTGCCGGCGCTGGACAACGACGATCTCCGCCGCGGCCGGCCCACCTGCCACAAAGTGTTCGGCGAGGCCATCGCCATACTTGCCGGGGATGCGCTCCAGACGCAGGCATACGAAGTGCTGGCGCGCCTGCGCTGCCCGGCAGAGGCCCGGGTGCGCATTATCGAAGAGATTGCGCACGGTACCGGCACGGTAGACGGCATGATTGGCGGCCAGGTGGTGGATCTGGAGGCTGAGCGCACCCGCCCGGATGCGGCCATGCTGGAGTACATTCACCGCTCCAAGACGGCGGCGCTAATCACCGCCAGCGTGGTGAGCGGCGGAATCTACGCCGGAGCGGATGACGCGGCCGTCGCCAGGCTGCGGGCTTTTGGGCAGTCGGTCGGGCTGGCGTTTCAGATCGTCGATGACGTGCTCGACGTAACCCAGACTTCCGAACAGTTAGGAAAAACTGCGGGAAAAGACACTGCAGCGGAAAAGGCGACCTATCCGGCGCTGTTTGGAATTGAGGCTTCGGTGCAGAAGGGAGACGCGCTGGTGGAAAAAGGCTGCGCCGCGCTTGACCCGTTTGGGCAGCCAGCGGAGACGCTCAAGTCTCTGGCTCATTACCTGGTGGAACGCAAGAAGTAGTTCCGGCTGCATTCCGCCATTTAACCGCGATGGGCATCCTGAGAGCGGTGACTTTCCTTATGCCTCACATGTTCAGGGGACTCTCCGGACAAAAAATCCCGGCCTCCCAGGGCTTGCTGCCCGCGCTACGCCGCGTTATGGCTGCTTCGCGATTCACCGCAGCATGATTTAAGCTAGCCAGCCATGAAGACTTTCGACGAGCTTACCGAACGCGAGATTCTGGCCCTGGCCATTTCCCTCGAAGAGGAAGACGAACGGGTGTACTCGGATTTTGCCGAGGGCCTGCGGCAGGACTATCCGGCTTCGGCGGCGGTTTTCGAGGGCATGAGGAAGGAGGAGTCCGGCCATCGGCGGCGGCTGATCGAACTCTTCCGCCAGAAGTTCGGCGAACACATTCCCCTGATCCGGCGGCAGGACGTGCGGGGCTTTGTGGAGCGCAAGCCGGTGTGGCTGCTGCATCCGCTGCGGCTCGACGCGGTGCGCAAACATGCCAGCGCCATCGAAGTGGAAACGCGGCGCTTCTACGAGAAATCAGCCGCCCGCAGCCATGATGCGGGGGTGCGCCAGTTGCTGGACGACCTGGCGAACGAGGAGCGCCACCACGAAGAGCGCGCCCAGGAGTTGAGCGCCGAAAAACTCACCACCAATGTGAAGGAAGACGAAGAGCGCGCCCAGCGCCGGCTGTTCGTACTGCAGATTGTGCAGCCGGGCCTGGCAGGTTTGATGGATGGCTCAGTCTCCACCCTGGCCCCGGTGTTTGCCGCAGCATTCGCTACCCACGACAGCTGGGACGCGTTTCTTGTAGGACTGGCTGCCTCGGCGGGGGCAGGCATCAGCATGGGCTTTGCCGAGGCGCTATCCGATGACGGAAGCCTTACCGGCCGCGGGCATCCCTGGGTTCGCGGTGTGATATGCGGTGCCATGACGGCGCTGGGCGGAATTGGTCACACCCTGCCGTTTCTCATTCACCACTTCAACCTGGCGATGACCGTGGCTGCGGTCGTCGTGATCGCCGAGTTGGCGGTCATTACCTGGATCCGGCATCGCTACATGGATACGCCAACGTTTTCCGCCGCGTTGCAGGTGGGACTGGGCGGCGTCCTCGTCTTCCTGACCGGAGTGTTGATCGGAAGTTCCTGATCGTTCCCTTCCACATTATCGGAACAGCAGCGGGGTAAACTCCGCCAGATCCCTCCGCCAGACCATCCAGGTGTGCGCTCCCGGCGTTTCGATATCGGTATGGTTCACTCCCTTTGATTTGAGCCAATCGCGAAACTTGCGGTTGACCTCTATCAAATGATCGTCAGTACCGCACGCCACCCATAGCAAGTGCAGCTTGCCGTTCGCCTGCGCATCCAGCGACGGAAAGTCCGCGCCAAAATCATCGCTAAGACCGCCCGAACTGAATGCGCCCACCCAGGCGAACTCATCCAGATGATTGAGTCCGGTGAGCAGCGATTCCGCGCCGCCCATCGACAGTCCGGCAATGGCACGCTGCTTGCGATCGTGGGAGGCGTGATAGGCCGATTCAACCTGGGGAATCACTTCGGTGAGCAATGCCTGAGTGAAACGGTCGAAGTTGCGCTGGCGAAGTTCCACGTGGCTGAAGGCGCCAAAGCCATGCGAGACGATCTCCGGCGCACCGTACCCCAGAGGCATCACCACGAGCATGGGCTTGGTTTTGCCCTGGGCGATCAGGTTATCGAGAATCACCTGGGCGCGCCCTACCGCGGTCCAGCCGCTGGCATCGTCACTGAAGCCGTGCAGCAGGTACAGCGTCGGATATTTTCGCTTTGAGCGCGCTTCATAGCCCGGCGGCGTGTACACATAGAAATCACGCTGGTCACCCACAACCCCCGACTTGTAGAAATGATGATGAATTACCCCGTGCGGCACATCGTTCAGTTCCCAGGGCAAGGACGCCGGCCCGGGGACGTGAACCATGCTCTGGGTGAAGAGCAGATTGGGCTTCAGCAGCGGATTCCCCGGGTCAATCAAGCCCACACCGTCCATGATGAACGAGTAGCCGTAGAAATCGGGCTGCAGCGCCTCCGTGGTCAGGCTCCAGACGCCCTGGTCGTCTTTCTGCATGGGGACGGGCTTCGAGCCTTCGAGACCAAGCATGACTTCCTTGGCGTTGGGAGCCCGGAAGCGAAAAGTGACGCGGCCGTCGTTCTGTACCTCGGGCGAGATCACGGGAGGAGGAAGCGGGGGAGGCGTAGCCTGAGCCAGCGTGTACACCGCGGCCAACAGCACGATGGCGAATTGCACACAGCCCAATGTCCGCTTCATGATCCACACCCTCCTGAGAATGAGTTTGCGGTGCCCACGGCCTGAATCGCAGAGCGCGAACATCTAACGACGCAGCAGCAAATCTCCCGCCACGAAGACGAAGAACATCACCGAGACGATGCCGTTCATGGTAAAGAAAGCGGCGTTCAGCTTGCTTAAATCATCGACAGAAACCAGCGAGTGTTCGTAAATGATCAGCAGCGCAACCAGGGTCACACCGGCATCGGCTAACCCGCCCAGGGCAAACGTCTGCACCAGCGCGATCAGCAACAAAATCATCGCCACGTGAAAGAAGCGCGCCACCCACAAGGCGCGCGCCACGCCCCAATGCCGGGGGATGGAGTGCAGGCCGGCCTCACGGTCGAAATCATAGTCCTGGCAGGCGTAGAGCACGTCGAAGCCCGCGCCCCAGAAAGTGACGGCGGCGGTGAGCAGCAGAATGCGCAGATCGAGCGAGCCGCGCACCGCGATCCAGGCCGCCGATGGCGCCATCCCCATGGCGAATCCAAGCACCAGATGCGACCAGCGGGTAAAGCGCTTGGTGTAGGAGTAGCAAAGCAACACCGCCAGCACCAGCGGCGAAAGCAGCAGCGCCAACCGGTTCAACTGCGATGCGGCGAGCACAAACAACGCGCAGGAGACGATGACAAAACTGGCCACGAAGGCCGGCGTAAGGTGGCCGGCGGGAAGGGCGCGGGTGCGGGTGCGGGGATTGGCGGCGTCAATGGTAGCGTCAGCCAGGCGGTTGAACGCCATGGCCGCAGACCGCGCAGAAACCATGGCCACGACGATCCACGCCAGAGTGTGTGCGGCCGGCCACCCTCGGGCCGCCAGCATCGCGCCACATAGGGCAAAGGGCAGCACGAAGATGGAGTGCTCCCACTTGATCATCTCCAGCGTGACGCGCAGGCTGCGAAGTACAGGCACTGCTATTCATTGTAAAACACGAAACGCCTCGAATCGAAAGTGCTTGATGTTTGTAGTAGGTGAAATTACTGCATTCGGCGATAGCTTCAAATTGCGCGACCGCCTTTTCAAGTGAAAATCAGTTGCCAGTTTTTAGATCTCAGTTCTCAGTTTGTCGGAAAGGCGCCGGAGTAGCCTTGATCTCCAATCAGCGGCACGAAGCGGCACCCCTCCAAGACCCTGGTCATCGCCAGTCCGTTCTGTTTCCGCACCAGGTCAAGTTCCTGCACCTCCGCCGGGCCGACCGGCACAACCATACGTCCGCCTTCGCGTAATTGATCGAACAACGGCTGCGGGACTCTTGGCGCGGCGGCTGACACCGCGACGGCATCATAGGGAGCGCACTCCGCCAGCCCTTTGCTGCCATCTCCCACCAGCACCAGGACATTCGAATACCCCAGCCGCAGCAGCGCCGTTTGCGCTTCGGCGGC
>DATJXG010000335.1:0-5942 GCA_035500455.1 Terriglobales bacterium
CGAGCCGGGTGGTTGCCGTGCAAGCTGCCCAGCGGTACTGCCCGTCGAATCTCCGGTGGCGGAACTCGAGCCGGTACGGAATCATGTCTTGGACGGCGGCCGCGACCTTTTCGACCGTGCGGTCCCGGTCTTCAGGGTGAAGAAGCTGCTGCCACTCGTGATTCCCGATCTTTTCCAGGCCCATGCCTGTAAAGCATCGGATCCACTGGTTCACATAAGTCGTGGCCCCTGCCCGATCCGAAATGAAGATGCCCGCCGGGGCCGTGTCCGCAATGGAGCGGAATCGCTGCTCGCTATCGCGCAGTTCGGCTTCGACTTGCCGCCGCAGCTCCAGTTCGTCGCGCAACTGATCGTTGGCGGCCCGTAATTCGGCCGTCCTTTCCTCCACCCGCCGCTCCAGTTCATTCCGCAACCGGGCCAACTCGAGGTGGGTCTTCAGCCGCACCAGCAACTCTTCGCGGCGATACGGCTTGTTGATGAAGTCCACAGCGCCGGCTTCCAGGCCTTCCAGCCGGTCCTCAAAATCCAGCGACGCGCTCAGGAAGATGACTGGAATGTCGCGAGTATCCGCGCGCGCTTTCAGCCTCCGGCAGACTTCAGGACCATCCATCTCCGGCATGCGCATGTCGAGCAGAACCACTTCCGGCAGACTGACATTGACTGCGTCGAGCGCCAGTTCTCCACTATCCGCGGGGCGGACGGCGTATCCCTCGGCGATCAGGATTCCTGAAAGAAGTTTCAGGGATTCCTCGTTGTCATCCACGATGAGGACTCTACCCGCGCTCACCGGACTCCCCTATTCGGATCGCTTGCAGAATCCGCGTGAACTGGAGCGCGTCTACGCGCCGCGTCAACTCGCGGGCAAGCGGTGGATCCAAAACCGAAATCGAATGGACTACCTCGGCGATGCGCTCCTTCTCCAGGCGCAGAACGGCGTTCAACAGTTGCGATTTCAAATCCTCGGGCAGTTTGGCGATTCCCGAAAGGTCCGATTGCCGCCTGTTCGTCAGACCTTTCCCGCCGTCCGCGGTTTGTCCTTTCCCATCGTCCTGCGGGCTGCCCGCCGGGACTTCATCCACAACTTCCACAGGCAATTCCAGGCGGAATCTGGACCCCATGCCAGGCGCGCTCTCCACCTCAATCGTGCCGTTCATCAAATGCACGAATTGCCGGCAGATCGCCAGGCCCAGCCCCGAACCTTTCCGCGAGTTAGGCTCGCCCAGTTGCACAAACGGTTCGAAGATGCTTGCCTGCCGATCCGGTGCAATTCCGATGCCGGTGTCCTGTACCTCTATCTTCAGGCGGGTATTCCTGTTCTCCTCTGCGCGATGGCAGTCCACCCGCACCACCACGGAGCCGGCGTCCGTATACTTGACCGCATTCTGGGTCAGGTTGATCAGGATCTGGCGCAATTTCGCGCCGTCGGCGCGGATCAGCCGGGCCCGCGGGCCGGACCACTCCAGGCGGAGTTCGATCCCCTTTTCCAAGGCAGATCTGCTCGTCGTGGTCATTACGTCGTTAACCAGCGGAATCAACTCCACGATCGCGACCTCAGACCTGCCGCGGCCGGCCTCCAGCCTGGCCATTTCCAGGATGTCATCGATCATGGCCAGGAGATGTTGGCCGCACCGCCTGATCAGTGCTAACTCCTCGGACTGTGTGGCGGAGAGACTCTGGTCGCGGTGCAGGAGATCTGAAAGGCCGAGAATGGCGTTCAACGGCGTGCGCAGCTCGTGGCTCATGTTCGCCAGAAACAGCGTCTTGGCGAGGTTGGCGGCCTCCGCCTGGTCGCGTGCCTGCGCAAGTTCTTCGGTGCGCTGTTCCACCAGTTCCTGCAGGTGCTCCTGGTGCCGCTGGAGCTCTTCTTCGACGCGCTTTCGCTCGGTGACGTCCTCCACCGCGGCCACCATTCCATCGAACTCGCCGGCGGCCCCCAGCAGGGGAGCCGCGTTCACCGACAACAAAATGCGCTTGTCCGCCGGCTGGACGGCGAACTGCATCCCATAGATCGGCGCGCCGCCAGCCTGGACCCGGAGAAACGGTAATTCTCCTCTGGGCAGTTGAGTTCCGTCCGGGGCGGTGATCTGCCATTCGGCCGAGTCGAAGGTACGCTGCCTGATCTGCTCCGGCGATGTGCCCAGGACTTCGGCGCCGCGGGAGTTGACGAAAGTCAGCCTGCCCTCACGATCCACCGTGACGATGCCCGCCGGACTGGTCTCCATCACGCGGCTCAACACATCCCGCTCACGGCGCAGAGCTTGCTGATCCAGCTTGGACTGGGCCAGCGCGCCTTCAAGCATGCCCATCACGTGGATGACCGGCGCAGCCGAGATCAGAATCGCGAGCACCGCGGAGGCCAGAAGCCCAATCGGCACTCCAGGGAAATACCAGTAGGGTCCGAAGCCAGCCATTGCCATTAAAGCCAACACCAGGACGGTGATCAGGCACAGTGCCGTAGTCAAGATCGCCCCACGACGTCCAAAGAGCCATGCCGCGGAGATCGGCAGAGCCGAATACTGAATCAGTGCCGGGCTTCGAATTCCGCCGAATAGTAAGATGACGACGGTGAAAACCATCCAGCATCCGCCGACGTAGACTATTGCTGCTTTTTGCAGCGAACCACTCCGCAGGAAGTAGAGTCCGATAGCGACAAGCAGGGCAAGACTGCAGACAATCATCACTTGCTGCGGCTTCCGGGCGGCGAACCACGGCACGACAACCAGAAGATGAAACACCAACCAGGCCAGGATGGCTACCAGGATTGCGTGGAGAACGCCTGCCTTCGGTTCGTGCGCCAGGGGCCCGCGAAGCCGGACGACACCGGTAAGCCTGCGGAGACCAACGTTCATAAAGACGTGAAGGCCACGGCCTATTATGTTCCACCGGTGCGCCGGATGCGAGGAGCCGGCGTCACCGGACTCGAACCGGCGCCCTGTCCCCGGATACAGGCGCACCCGCGCGAATCCCCGATACAAATCACTGTTCACCCTTTTGTCTTTTCGCTCGCACCGATGTAGCACACCCGCCGGTCGGCTCAATCTTTTCTTTGGCGACGGCCCAGGCCGGTGAAACTCGGCCGCGGCGGTTGCCTGATCTCAGGCAGCCGACCTGCCCCCAGCGCGCTAGCACATTCGACAAGCGTTTTGTTTTCTTATTCTTCCGCGACTGCCTCACACTTGTGAACTCAGCCACTGTGTTCGCCTGATCTCCGGCACCAGAACTGCTCCGGGGCTCCGCAACAACTTCGACAAGAGCTTTGTTTTCTGCTTCTTACGACCAATTTTCTCTAAAGGCGCGGGACGTGCCTTTAGTCGGCTCAGGAAAACTCAAAATCTTGTTCCGGGAGGAAAAGCAATGGCTGCCCCTGCAATGATATCGTGGTCGACGACTCAGGCCCACTCCGCGCCGGCGCCAACCGACGAAGCCCTGGTTGATTTGGCGAAGATGGGCGACAAAACCGCATTCGAGCGGTTGATTGAGCGCCACTACCGGTTCTGCATGGCCAAGGCGCATACCTATTTGCGGAATCATGGCGACGCCGAAGACGAATCGCAGAACGCCTTCGCAAAGGCATGGCAGTATCTTCACCAATTCCAGGGCGAGGGGAGTTTCGGCGGTTGGCTCAGCCGCATAGTCTCCAACGAGTGCCTGATGAGGATCCGTGAGCGGAAGGGCGCCCGCACAATATCGGTGGACGAGGTTTTCGAGTCCGAAGGTTCCTTCCGCCTGGAGGTGATCGATCAGCGTGCGCTCCCGGAGGATTCGGTGGGGGACGAGGAGGTCTCGCGCATGCTGAACCGTGAAATCGGCCGGGTCCCTGCGTCGATGCGCGAAGCGCTCGTCATGCGCGATCTCCATCATTGTTCGATGCAGGAAATCGCCGCGCACCTGGGGATCAGCATCCCAGCCGCGAAATCCAGGTTGATGAGGGCACGCCAGACATTAAGGGCACGGTTGACGAAACACTACGGAGAGCAGGGCTGTTACGCCCTGCTTCGCCGGTCGTCCCGCCGCAAGGTGGCTTTCGTGCGTGCAGCAATTAATTGAGACATCCGGCCTCACACTCTCAGAGCGCGGTGGATGGCTGAGTACGCGAGCCGCTCGGCGTGCTCGGCCAGCACCAGACCGAGAGCGGGATTGAGTTCCGATACCCGCTGAATCACGCCGGCGATCTGGGTATTATCGAGCGTCGCAACAGCACCAGCGAGGTCTCTGCGCAGTTCTTCCGGCAGGGCAGCGAGATCCTCGGGGCGCAGAACTCCCGCCACTGCCGCCTTGGCCTCGGCGCGGCGATATCGCACTCCAAGGTGTTTCGCCATGCACTCGAAGATCAATTCCGTGCGATAGGGCTTGCGCACGAGATCATCGAAGCCCGCTGTCAGCACGTCGCTGCGTTCCCCTGCGAATACCGATGCGGTAACGGCCGCAATCGTAACCTCCCGGCCGCCGTCAAGGCCGCGGATCTGCTTCACTGCCTCGAAGCCGTCCATCTCCGGCATGCGCAGATCCATCCAGATGAACCGCGGGCGCCACTGCTGAAATGCTGCCACGCCCTGAGCCCCGTCTGACGCGACTCGCACCTCGAAGCCGGCGTTGCTGAGCAGCCTTTCCAGTAGCGCCGCGTTATCGGTCTCATCGTCGACGATCAGCACGCGACACTCCGCCTGGCCCGGTTCCAGGACGAAGCGGCCGCCGCTATCCGTTCGCGACGGCGTCACCTCGGCTTCCCGCGCCTTTTCAACCGGCAACTCAACCCGGAACGTCGAACCCCGGCCGGGCGTACTCTCGATCTGGACCGTCCCGCCCATCAACTCTACGAACTGGCGCGTGATGGTGAGTCCCAGGCCGGTGCCTTTCTGCGAGGATCTAGATACCTGCACGAAGGCTTCGAAGATACGCGCCTGATCCTCCGGAGCGATGCCTGGGCCGGTATCCTCCACCTCGAATGTCAGGCGGCCTTCCCGGGGCGCGCTCAAGCGGAGCGTGATGCCTCCCTGTTCGGTGTAGCGGACGGCATTGCCCAGCAGGTTGATCAGCACCTGCCGCAGTTTGGGCCCGTCCGCCCGCACGAATCGCGGTACCCCGGGGGATGAAATGAGATCCAGTTGCAGCCGCTTTCGTTGGGCGCGCACTCGAATCATGTCCATGACGTCACGCACCAGCGCTTCCAGATCGCAGGGCGCGACTTCCAGTTCCCGGCGTCCGGACTCGATCTTGGCCATATCGAGCACGTCATCGATGAGGTGCAACAGATGTTCACCGCTGCGGTTGATGACGTCCAGGTCCTTGCGCTGCTTCGAAGAAGCGGCGTCTTCACGCAGCAGGGTGGAAAACCCCAGAATGGCGTTGAGCGGCGTACGCAGTTCGTGGCTCATGTTCGCCAGGAAGACGCTCTTCGCCCGATTCGCGGCCTGCGCCTGATCGCGCGCCACCACCAGTTCCGCCGTCCGGTCCGCGACCACGGCCTGCAGCCTGCGCTCCCGTTCATGCAGCGCTCTCACCCGAAACCGGTAGGCGCCATACAGCAGTGCCACAAACGCAAGCGCTAAACCAGCACGGCTCCATGGTGTCTGCCACCAGGCGGCCGCAATCGACAGCCGGAGAGCAGTCCCGTCTTCACGCCACGCAGAGCCGTCTCGGGACGTCTGAACACGAAAGGTATAGTCCCCGGGCGGCACTCTGGTATAGCGCGCGCTGCGGTGCCCGCTATCCACTTCCGTCCAGTCTTTCTCGAATCCACCCAGCCGGAATCGATAGCGCGTTTTCCAAGGGCTGGCATAGCTTAGCGCGGCGAACCCGATCGAGAAGCCGTTCTGGCCCGGCGATAACTTCAAGGCTTCCGTATCCCATATCGGGCTCGGAAGGGAGAGCGGCGCCTTGCCGCTGACCTGGAAATCCGTGATCACCACGGAGGGTTGGGGTAACTCGCTCAACACCTCCTT
>DATJXG010000336.1:0-6561 GCA_035500455.1 Terriglobales bacterium
GCGGCGATAATCCAACCCGAACTTCAGTTGGTGTGCGCCAATGATGCTGGAAACGCCGTCTGTCACATTGATCTGTTGCTGCAAGTTGTCTCCCAACTTGCCGGTAAAGAATACGAGTCCAGAGCCGGCATAAAAAGCAAAAAGGGAGTTTTGCGGAGAAGCAGACGGTTGATATGGATACAGCACTGAGCCCATAGGAGGCACTGCGCCTCCGAAATTGTCGAGCGTGTCGAAGCTGTTCGCCCGGCTCCGGCTGTAGTTGAAGCGGAACTCGTTGGTCCAACGTGGAGTGAGCGCCTGGTTGGTTCCCAGGGTCAGACTCTGGGTTCGGTACTTTACATTCGAAACGTTGCTAGGCTCATAGCCGCTGGGGGCACGCTGATCGAGGCTCGATGGAGCGTCACTGTACCTTCCGAAAATAGTCACTCTTTCCCATGGCAGGTAATCGATCCGGATGCCGGAAGAATTCAGCGTGGAGGGATTGGAGTAGCCGGCCGAAAATGCGGCTGTTCCATTGCCGAGATCTCGCCCATTCGGCAGCGGGAAGGCGTTGAGCAGCGGCTGGACGGCTGCGGGCGCATTCTGGCGCGTGGCCACTGATGGCACGAATGTATCCGCAACTTGGGGTTGGCGTACCCTCAGCCCTTCGTAAGAGCCGAAGAAAAATAGCTTATCTTTCTTCAGCGGCCCGCCCAGCACGCCGCCGAAATCGTTCTGCCGCAACTCGGGCCTCGCCAGAGCGTTGCGGTTCGCGAACCAATCGTTGGCATCGAGCTTGTCGTTGCGGAAGTACTCGAACGCAGTGCCGTGAAACGTGTTCGTACCGGACTTTGTGACTACCGATACTTGAGCGCCCGGTGTGCGTCCATATTCCGGCGCAAAAGTCGATGTTTGAATCCGGAACTCTTCCAGCGCATCCAGCGACACCAGGTTGCTGGTCCCTCCAAATGTGCTGGTTACCGGAAGTTGGCCCGCCCCACCCTGGCCTAAGTTCGAGGCGCTTGTTCCCAGGTTGGCACCGACTCCATCCACCATAAAATAGTTCGTATCCGGCCGCTGGCCGTTCACGCTGAACTGGCTCTGGTCGTAAAAATTGGACGGCGTCAGCACCACTCCGGGCGCAAGATCGATGAGGGAACTAAAGCTCCGCCCATTCAGAGGCATGTTTTCCACGAACCGGTTGCCGATCACAGTACTCACCGATGCGTCTGAGGTGTTGAGAAGCGGCGCGCTGCCCTGCACCGTGATACTTTCTGTGTTGCTCCCGACCGTCAGCGCGAAATCGATACGAGCGCGTTGATCCACTTCGACCACGACGCCCACCTGGTGGATGGGTCTGAATCCGGTTGCCTCTACGGTAATGTTGTAAGGACCGGGTCGGAGGGCTGGTACGCTGTATTCGCCTTGCTGGTTTGAGAGGACGGCGCGTGTTGCGGTGGTGCTGGAATTCTCCACACTGATTCGTGCGCTTGGCACCGCCCGGCCGGCGGGGTCGGTGATTAAGCCGGAAAGTGCGCCGTTCTGCGCCAGCAGTGGCGCCGCAGCCAACAGAGCAACCACGAGCACCCACACTCGATTTCCAGGCGCGAATAGAGGGCGCCCCATAAAACTTGGGAGGGGTGAGGAAATCAGGCGGTCCTGGATGCACCTACGTCGACGCGGATCAGAACCCACATGGCCTCCTTTCTGCACCTATGGCTTTAGATCGCTTTTCTCCCGACCGTCTGCCTTAGGGTATTCTACGCTCAAAACCGGCAGGAGCGGCCTCGTTGTTGATGCCCCCCTCTGTACGATGGCGCTGTGCTGCTGCGGAAGGACTCAGAGCCGGTGAAACTACCAACGGCACAATCCAGGAGGACTCGGACGGCGATCTCCATGCGCTTTCGCTGCCGAATGAAATCAGCCGTGGAAGGAAGCCAGGAATCCCAACCTCACGAATGGCGGAGTCTATCGGGCGCAAGGTCTGGTTCAGAAGGAAACAGGGATTCTTCCGATCGCGCCCGGGCGGGCAACTCTCGATACGGATGACACACAGAAAAAGCTGGTCAAAAGCATTCTTGACCGACTCGCCTCAAAAGAGGGACGCATCCCCACCCGCCGGATCGAAAACCCTCACACGAAAGAATGAATATCGATCCCATTATTAGGGTTCCCAATTTCTGACAGTACTGCCATCCTGTTATTGGAGTGTTTGACTTCGTCACAGCTATGACTGCAATCAAAGACCAGATTAATAATCATGTGGTAAAGATAAGTCCCGATGCCGCAGCTTCCATCCATGAAGATGGAGTCGTTATTTTACACACTCGCAGAGGGCGCTTGTTCCGTTCAAATCGGGCCGGCGCTTGCATCTGGTGCTGCATTGAGCAGCGACTGTCATTGGAAGGGATTGCGGAGAAGCTTACCAGTGAATATCAAATCGCCCGAACGATCGCGCGGGAACATACTGCGCGCTTTCTGGCCGAACTCGAGCGGAATAGCCTGATCGAGCGGAGGGCCGAATCATGAAAGGTGCCAAGTACGCCTGGCTTGTTTGTAGGGCGCTCTATGAACTTGCCCGCTTCGAAGCGATCATCTGGCTGCGCGGGTTCGGGTGCATTCAGCGGCAGTTAAGTCGGCAATCCAGCGCGCCGAAACTCACCAGCCCCGAGCTGGAACAAGCCATCTGCGACGCCGTTCTGCTGGCGACGTGTCTCTACTGGAAGCCGGTGCTCTGCCTGCAACGATCGGTCTGCGCGGTGCGGTTGCTCAGAAAGTGCGGCATAGTCGCGAAACTGGTGATCGGCTATCGCCCGTCGCCGTTCTTTTCGCATGCGTGGGTAGAGGTAGACGGTCGCATTGTGAATGGCTCGCCTGCCTACCAGACGCGACTGCAGGTGCTCTACACCGTTTAGCCCGCGTGGGAAGAAAACATGAATACACAAGCCCAACTGATACTACTGGACTGCTTGGGGCTGGATAGCCCCTTCAACCGTGACCGAACCGAAATCCTCTTATGGGATGGCCGGCTGGATAATCGCGACGATCTGCTTCTTCGATTGAGAGACTCGCTGCGGGGCGACACGAGCAACGCGGCTCTCGCCCGAGCGGCCTACGAACGTTGGGGCATCAGCGGTTTGGTTCACCTGATCGGCGATTGGAGCGTCGTCATTCACAACCGGGCCAACGGCGTTGTCATTCTTGCGAGCGACTTCGCAGGCGTGCGCCCGCTTTACTATCACGTGCAACAGGGACGAGTCCTCTGGTCGAGCCGTTTACAATCTCTCGTGGAAGCGACGGACATCAGCGAGCTTGACGAGCAGTACGTGGCTGGATTCCTGATGTTCGGCGGATGCCCGAACCATACGCCATATAGGGGTATCTACTCCGTTCCTCCCGGTCACGCGGTGTGCGTGTCGGCTAAGGAGACGACGATTCGCCGGTTCTGGGCGTTGCCGAATGGCGATATCATCCGGTACCGGAGCGAGCGCCGGTACGAGGAGCAGCTTCGCGCGCTGCTTCGCGAGGCGGTCGCCGTCCGGTTGCAGACGGATTCACCAGTGCTTGCCGAACTCAGCGGCGGCCTTGATTCTTCATCCGTGGTCTGCATGGCAAGGCATCTGATGCGAAGCGGCACGGTCGGCGCTTCGCGTCTCGCCACCGTGAGCTACCTCTGGCGGAACTCGCTGGACGAGCCGTTCATTCGCGAGGTCGAGTCGTTCTGCGGGATTGAAGGAGTGCATATCTCGACGCAAGACGATCCGCTCATCAGCGAGACACAGGTAGGGAATGCAACGCCAGAAAGCTTCGCGCCGCTGCGAACGGCGGTTGCGGCGGTAGCACGCCGACTAGGCGCCAAGGTTTTCCTGACAGGGATCAACGGCGACCTCGTGATGGGAAACTGGTTCGACGATAGCCTTCAGGTGGCGGCGGCCCTGCGCCACTTCCGCATCGGCCAAGCGTGTCGAGAATCGCTCGCCTGGAGCAAGATCCTCGGGCTTCCCATCTATTGGATTCTCTGGCGGGCAATACGGGCGGCTCTGCCACCTGCGTTGGCGCCCGCCGCGATCTTTACGACGCCGGATGGTTCGTACAATCCGAAGAGCACCGCGACATCCCTTCTCCCTGGTTTTTGTAACCGGACTGGCCTCTCCGAACCGGGGAGCTTTTTCTCGAATGCCTGGATGCAGGCGCCGCCGGAACGCCGGAAGTATTTTCAGGCTCTGTCAACGATTCTGGAACTGCGCTCGCTGCAACCGCCGGAGCCTTTGCAGCACCTCGACTACACGCACCCGTTTGCTCACCGGCCTCTGGTGGAGTTTCTCATGACGGTGCCGGCGGACATGCTCTGCCGGCCTGGCGAGCCGCGGAGATTGATGCGCCGCGCACTATCGGATCTGTGGCCGCTCAAGCTGCGGAAGCGGCGATCCAAGAGCTTGTTCAACGCCCCGTGGCAAGAGGCGCTCCGGCCACTTGCCTGCGATCTCCTGAAGGCGCGGCAATTGCAATTAGTCGAGCAAGGATTCGTGGACCGTACCAGTATGCTCTCGCGCCTGGAGCGGCTGTCTGCCGGGCTCGACTGCAACGAGTCGCAGTTGCGTCAGATCATCCTGCTCGAATTGTGGCTTCGAAATCGCGCGCAGAGTCGGCCGCTTGGGGCCGGGCGTCAGGCAGCATAAACAAGCGAATTTTTCGGACAAGAAACGAAAGGAGGTGAATAGAATGCAGAGACAATACGAAGCTCCCGAACTGACGTTGATCGGTGAGGCAGATAAAGTGGTTCTGGGTTCGGTTGGCATGTCCAATGAATCTTTTAGCCTGGGCGCGCCGGATTTCGAATTCGAGCAGGACTAGTCTGTTCCGCCATAAGCAGAACTGTGGGGCGGCTCTAGACTGCGTGCCGATTTCAAGACAGCGCGACGAACCCGGTTAAGACCCGCCGCAGGTTAAGAACCCGCTCCACAAGCTGCATCGGTAGGAGATAATTGTGCCTACGTGGAGAGAGCGCACAAACAGAGCAGGTCAAAGGCCTATTCTACAACACGAAGAGCCCGTATCGCGCTAGGCATCCTCCTGGTGTGCTGCCCTTGCGCTTCTGCCTTAAACCCCTCTCTCGACATCAATCAATACGCGCACACCGCGTGGACCGTCCGCGACGGATCTCTCAAGGGGGCTGTGTGGGCAATTGCTCAAACACCGGATGGCTATCTGTGGCTTGGTACCGATTTCGGGTTGGTCCGGTTCGACGGCGTCCGGTTCGTCCCCTGGCAGCCGCCAGCGGGTGAGCATCTCCCCGGCGGCCGCATTCGATGCCTGTTCGTCGCGCGGGATGGGCGTCTTTGGATTGGCACCGATGAAGGACTTGCCAGTTGGAAGGACGGCAAGCTGACTCACTATCCGGAACTCGCTGGGCAGGGCGTTGTCGGGCTCCTGGAGGATCGTGAAGGAACGGTGTGGGCTGGCGGGTATGCGATTCCCGCGGGAAGACTCTGCGCGATTCAGAACAGCAGAGTCCAGTGCTACGGAGAGGACGGCAGTCTTGGCAGCGGAGTGGGCAATTTATATGAGGATAGCCGGGGCAATCTCTGGGCGGCAGCGAACGGGACAGCGAAGGTGTGGCGATGGAAGCCTGGTCCTCCGAAACTCTATCCGATGCCAGACCTGACGCAAGGTCTGTCGGAAGGTGACAACGGCTCGCTCTTGATCTCAACGCTCGGTGGGATCAGACAGCTCATCGGCGGGAGAGTCGAGCCGTATCTGGTTCCAATCGCAGGGCGGCGGTTCACGGCCGGAAGGCTGCTCCGGGATCGCGATGGCGGTCTATGGATCGGAACGAACGGCCGCGGGCTTTTGCATGTGCACCAGGGAAGGACGGATCTGTTTACGCGATCTGACGGCCTCTCAGGCGATCTCGCCTTTAGCGTCTTTGAGGATCGGGAAGGCGACATTTGGGTCGCTACCAGTGATGGCCTCGACCGCTTTCGCGGCTTCGCCATCCCCACGATTTCCGTCAAGCAAGGTTTATCTAATGCCTTTGTTGAGTCGGTTCTAGCGGCCAGGGATGGCAGCTTGTGGGTCGGCACGCTTGATGGCCTGAACAGATGGAATCACTGGCGAATTACGATTTACCGCAAGCGAAGCAGTAGATTGCCGGATGATGGCGTGGAGTCCATCTTTCAGGACGATCAGGAGCGAATTTGGGTCTCCACGCGTCGCGGGGTTGCCTACTTAGAGAATGGCCGGTTTATTCCCGTAAGCGGCCTGCCCGCTGGAACCGTCCATTCCATCGCCGGGGACAGTGCGGGGAATATCTGGATCAGCCAGGATCATGGCCTTTTTCATTTGCTTCAGGGAAGCGTTGTCGAACTGATCCCTTGGGCTAGGTTAGGACGTAAAGACTGGGCCGATGTTCTATTCCCCGGTCCTGTGCAGGGCGGTCTATGGCTTGGATTTCGTCAGAGTGGCCTGGCATATTTCAAGGACGATCAGATCCGCGCATCGTACTCAGGAGCGGATGGTTTGGGCGAGGGCTTTGTCAGCAGTCTTCAACTCGATCGGGACGGCGCGCTTTGGGCAGCAGCC
>DATJXG010000337.1:0-2680 GCA_035500455.1 Terriglobales bacterium
GGAGATCGTCCGCCTCGGCCTTGAACTGGGCGCGCCCTTCCATTTAACGTGGTCTTGCTACAGCCGCGACGACCGGGCTTGCGGGGTGTGCGATAGTTGCGTGTTGCGGCTTCGGGCCTTCCGCGAGGCGGGGGCCGAAGACCCCATTCCGTATGCGGAAACGGCGCCGGTCTAGCAGGGTTTGCAATTTTTGATTTCCCACTGCCGAACGCTGCCAGTCCCGGCGTTACGCTCGGTCGGCAACTGGAAAGCGGGAATTTGAAAATCGACAATCGCATTTCGACAATCGGATTCGTGTCGGGAGGAAATATGAAACGACGCTGGATGGAATTCGCGCTGCTGTTGGCGTGCGCCTGCATGTGGGCGGCGCCCGTATTGGCCCAGTCCTACGGCAGCATCACCGGTACGTGCCGAGATTCTGACGGCAAGCCCATCACCGGCGCGGTGGTGCAATTGGTAAGCAGCGACAGTGGCAGGAAATACGAACTCAAGACCGACAACAAGGGAAGCTATTTCTCCCTCGGCATCGCGCCTGAATCCTACACCGTGACCCTGCTAAAAAACGGCCAGTCGCTGGACTTCGTGAAGGGCTACCACGTGCAGTTGGGCGATAACACGCTGGACTTCGACCTGAAGAAATCGGCGCAGCAGGCCGCTCAGCAGCAGGGCATCTCTCCTGAGAAGCTCAAGCAGATGCAGGAGCAGCAGGAGAAGGCCAAGAAAGAAAATGACGTCATCAAGGTGTTGAACGAGAAGATCGCGGCCGCCAACGACGCCTCCAAGACGGGTGACTTCCAGACCGCAATTAACGTCCTCACCGAGGCCACGCAGCTCGATCCCAACCGCGACCTGCTGTGGTTCAAGCTGGCCGACGCCTACCGCAGCTCCGCCAATACCCAGACCGGCGACGAGAAAACCAAGCGCCTGGCCTCGGCGGTGGAGGACTACCAGAAAGCCGTGGACCTCAAAAAGAAGTCGATGGCAACCTCCAGCAAGCCGGACGACGCCAAGCAACTCGCCGCCTACCAGAACAACCTGGGCGAAGCCTACGCCAAGTCGGGCAATGTGGAGGGCGCCAAGACCGCCTATCAGTCGGCGGCCCAGCTGGATCCCGCCGGCGCCGGCCAATACTACTTCAATATGGGAGCGGTTCTGACCAACGCCAACACCGCCAACGATCCGGCGCTGCGCAAGGCGGCGGTAGAAGCGTTCGACAAGTCGATTGCCGCCGATCCCACCCGCGCAGACTCCTACTACTGGAAAGGCTCCAACCTCATCGGCATGGCGACCCTGAAGGATGACAAGATGGTCGCCCCCGACGGCACCGCCGAAGCTTTCCAGAAGTACCTGGAGCTGAAACCGGACGGGCCGCACGCGGAAGAGGCCAAAGCCATGCTGCAGGGCATCGGCGCGACCGTGGAAACCACTTACGGGAAGAAGAAGTCCACCAAGAAATAGCCCGCAAACCGTAGCGCCGGCGTCCCGCCGGCACGGATGGGAATCACCATCGCCGGCAGGTTATCGGACCTGCCGGCGTCCTTCCGCGGCCGCCCATTACGAAGGTCTCTGCCCTTGCTGTTCTTGCTAGAACCCCACCCCGGTTTCCGCTAAATTTGTCGCAGCGCATTCCCGGATGCTCCTCCCATCGCTGTGGACGCTCGCAAAGGCAAAGCCATGGCAGCTACGGGTTCCGCTCCAGTCGCGCGCGGCGCGCCTCTCAGTTCCGGCGCATCCTCTACCGCCGGCTTGCTGGCCTCCATGCTCAACGCTCACGGTCACGTGAGCGACCTGATCTTTTCTCCCGGGCGGCTGCCGCAGGTTGAACTCCAGGGACAACTGGTCCCCATCCAGGTGCCCGGTTTGCGCCCGCTGACCGCGGACGACACCCGGCGCATCGCCGCCGATCTGATCGACAACAACAAGCAGGCAGTCAATCTATTGCGCGAGCAGGGTTTCTGTGATATTTCCTACGGCCTTTCCGGAGTGGCCCGTTTCCGCGTGAATGTCTTCATCCAGCGCGGCAGTTGCGCGGTGGTGATGCGCGTTATCCCTACCGAAATTCCGACCCTGGCCTCGCTCGGCTTGCCGGACGAACTGGCCGCCATCACCGAACTCCGCGAAGGCATTGTGCTGGTGACCGGACCGCGTGCCTCGGGAAGATCGTCCACCCTCGCGGCCCTGCTGGACCGCATCAACGAGCAGCGCAGCTGCCACATCATTACCGTGGAAGACCCCATCGAATTCCTGCATAACCACAAGCGCGCCACCGTCCATCAGCGCGAACTGCACAGCGATACTCCCACCTTCGCCCTGGGGCTGAACGCCGCCATGCGGCAGGCCCCGCAGGTTATCCTGGTCAGTGAACTGCGTGACCGCGGCACCATGGAAATGGCCCTCGAAGCCGCTGAAACCGGCCACCTGGTGCTTTCCAGTCTGAATACCATGGACCCCGCCAAGACGATCGAGCGTGTGCTGGGCATGTTCCTGAGTTCGGAGCAGATCACCACCCGCAGCCGCCTCGCTAAAACGCTGCGCTACGCGATTACACAGCGCCTGCTGCCCCGGCGCGATGGCAAGGGGCGCGTTGCCGCGGTGGAAATCCTGAAGATCACCTCCCGCATTCGCGCTTTCATTGAAAACGAGAGCCAGCCCGCGATTGGCTTGATGCAGGCCATGCAGA
>DATJXG010000338.1:0-13416 GCA_035500455.1 Terriglobales bacterium
ATGGCCACGGACACCTGCACTTTATCATTACCGTGACTACGCGCAACTGGAACCTGGTGCGGCAAAGCGGAATGAGGGGCGGAGAGCTGAGGTGAAGGTACGCGCTGCCGCGTAGCCTCAACCGGCCCACCCTTTCGCAAAGTGCGCGAAAGGGTTGGGCACCCGCCGGGGTTGGATTAGTCGAGAAAAGAATAAGGTGCGCCATCCCCACTCAAACCAGGGTCGGGCTTGGGTAGCCCACCCATCCTAACTCCCCGCCTGCACCATCCCCGGTGCAAACGCCAAAAACTTGTCAAGCCCCAAGAGGCCTCGAATTTCGCCTAACCTGCTGACTCTATTCGCGAAATAAAGTTCGGAAACGTGTCCAGATTTCCCTTTTGAACATGCTAAGCTAATAGTTATAAGGTTAAAGTCAGACGAGGCGCGGATTCTTGTCCGTGCCTCTTTTTTTGGAGCATGTGCGGGGCGAAGCTTCGTTGTTACACAGTAGTTGCCGGCGGGACGCCGGCGCTACCGTTGAAGTACGGCGAGTGGCCCAGGTCTCGCAAAAGCGGCGAGACCTGGGGCACCCAGACCGGCAACAGGATCAAAGCTTGCGCAGATTTGCGCTTCTTCCCGGCCTGCGGCTAACATTTCATCAGCAGGTGGATTCATGTCGTTTGCTGGTTTTTTCAGGTCCTTGAAGTCTCCGGAGCTTCGGCTGGCTTGGGCGGTGGCGGTGGCCGCTGACGCCTTGCAGATTGTGGCTTTTCCGCTGTTTGCCGAGGGTGGGTTGTCGCCGGCGGATGCTGTCCTGGATATCGTTGTGGCCGCTACCCTGGTGCGTTTGCTGGGATGGCACTGGGCGTTTCTCCCATCTCTGCTGGGCGAACTGGTGCCGGGCTTCGATCTGTTTCCCAACTGGACTGCGGCGGTGTGGTATGTAACGCGCGAGTCCGAAGGCTTCCTGGAGCCGCTGACGAAAGGACCCGATGCCCGCGGACGTCAACCTGACCCCAAACCCGACCCCGAGCCGGAGTTCTTGCCTCCCGGGCCGGCGCCGGCGCGGCGTTCCTGAGGTTGGGCTTTCGCTGAGGAAAATCTGAACACTCGTGGCGCAGGGGGCTCTGGGACAGTGGTGGTTCCTTTGCGTTCTTTGCGATCCTGGCAGCCGAGCTATTTAACCGCAAAGATCGCAAAGGACGCGAAGAAATGCGGGCCTTTGCAGTGCGGGTTTCTTGGTTCGAGGTGGCCGGCGGAGGGCCTGGAACCTGGGTAGGAACGGTGTCCGGTGGATCGCACGCCGGACAGTCTTCGCAAAGTCGCTTTCCCCTGGAAATCGAACCACCGGGGCTGAAGCTCCTCATTAGACTTAGACAGCTTACGCGGCCCTAAAGGGCCGCTCTTCCACGGTGTCCGACACCTTCGTGAATTTGTCCGCAGCCTGCGAAGTCGCGCCCTTCCCACTACGCGAAGTTACGGAACAGAACGCTAGACCGCTGCGGCTGGGAGGGCTTCTTCTACGCTGGCTTCGCGGAGGAATTTCGCCGCTTCTTCCGGCGGGGTCGGATTGATGTAGAAGCCGGTGCCCCACTCGAAGCCGGCAGTCTTGGTCAGCTTGGGCATGAACTCGATGTGCCAGTGGTAGTGGTCGTTGTTGGGGTCCTGGACGGGCGAGCTGTGCACCACCAGGTTGTAAGGCGCGTTGTCGAGCACGCGGTCGGCCTTCATCAGGAGTTGTTTGAGCGCCTTGGCCAGGTTCTCGAACATGTGGGACGAGGAATTCTCGAAGGCGGACTCGTGCTGCTTGGGCAGAATCCAGGTCTCGAAGGGAAAGCGCGGGGCGTAGGGGCTGAGGGTAATGAAGTTCTCGTTTTCGGCGACGGTGCGGATGCCGGCCTCGGTCTCCTGGCGAATGATGTCGCAGAAGACGCAGCGCTCCTTATAGATGTAGTACTGCTTGGCGCCTTCCAGTTCTTCCACCACGTTGATGGGCAGAATCGGCAGCGCGATGAGCTGCGAGTGCGAATGCTCGAGCGAGGCGCCGGCAGCTTCTCCATGATTCTTGAACAGCAGGATGTACTTGAAGCGGCGGTCTTTTCTGAGGTCGAGGATGCGGTCGCGGAAGGTCCAGAGGACGTCTTCGATGCGCTTAGAGGGCAGCGTTGCGAGAGTGGCGTTGTGGTCGGGAGTCTCGATGATGACTTCGTGGGCGCCGACGCCATTCATGCGGTCGAACATGCCTTCAGCTTCGCGGTTGAGATTGCCTTCGATGCCCAGCGCCGGAAACTTGTTGGGAACTACGCGGACGGTCCAGCCGGGAGTGTCGCGCTGCGGCGTGCCGCCGCCGTTGGGATTGGGGCGGTAGGCCTGGATTTCCGGAGGGGTCTTGCTCTCGTTGCCGTAGCAGAAGGGGCAGAAACCGCCTTTGATCTTGACGCCCTCGCGGGCAAAGTCTGTGGGACGCTTGGCGCGGTCGGTGGAGATAATCACCCACCGTCCAACAATGGGGTCTTTACGCAGTTCCGGCAAGGAGGAACATCCTTTCGCTTATGAGGCCGCTGAAAAAACGACTTTGAGGAAAGGCTTTTCATGCAGCGGCTAAAGCCGCCGTTGAAAGCGTTCCACTTTATCGCAGCGATGAATCGCTGCGCCACCCAAAATCAGCACGGACTAACTTTTCAGCAGCCCGCTTGGCACCGGCCTGTTTGGAGGACAACTCCATTCTACGACAGCGGGACGGCGTTCTTGAACAGTTCGAGAAGAGGTTGGCGGGAGGGAGCATCGTAGTACACGCTGACCAGATCGAACCGCGACGGGCAGGAAGGCGGCAGATGCCGCAGATACTCCTGGGCTACGGCGCGGAGTTCGCGCCATTTGCCGCGATCGACTGAGGCTTCCGCGGACTTCACTTCGTGAGTGGAGCGGGTCTTGACCTCGACGAAGCACAGGACATCATGGTCCCAGCCGATGAGATCGATTTCACCGCGGCAGCGGGGGGTGCGATAGTTGCGGGCTACCATCACGTATCCCAGGCGGCGCAGGTAGAAGTAGGCATGCTCTTCACCTTTACGGCCGGTGCGCTGGTGGGCTGGGAGGGTTGGCACATGCGTGCGGGCGAGCAAACGGTCGAGCAGGCGAACTGTGGCGTGGGTGATGCGGCCGGAAGGCTTGAGGAGGTGGCGGAGAGATGTTCCGGGATGCATTTTGACCTCCGCTCAGTTCGGCTACTGATGGGGCTGTATCTCGCGAGGCATTAGTTTCGACTTTCAGGATGCCGGGGGGACGCCAGCGCTACGGTTAAGTCCGGCCAGCGCATCAGGCTGCGCCTCCGGCCATCCATTCGGCTTGGCGGGGGCCTCCGTGGTTCACGGCATAGAGGACCAACTCTACGCGGCTGGAGATTCCCAACTTGTCGAAGATGCGAAACAGATACTTCTTCACCGTGTGCTCGCTGAGCTTGAGTTCTGCGGCGACTTCACGATTGCTGAGGCCGTCGGCGACCAGGGCCACGACCTGCTCTTCGCGCGGGGTGAGGAGTCTGGTGCCCTGGGCGTCGATCATGCGCAGGGAGGGAACCTGGCTCACGGTCTCCAGCAGGAAACGGATCTGCTGGTTGTTGGCCCAGATTTCGCCGCGATGCACGCTGTGAATGCACTTGCCGAGCATGCGAAAGGGAGACTCCGCCAGGCAGAACAGCCCGAGCGCGCCGGAGCGGAAGGCGTTGACCACCAGATCGCGATCGTAGAAGTCGAGCAGCAGGATTTTGGCCATGTCGGGCCGCGCCAGGTGAAGGCGGCGCACGATGGTGAGGTCGGGCCACCCGGAGCGCGGATGAGTGACGTTCAAAACTGCGACATCCAGGGCGGCGGGGGAGGCCGCCTCGAGAATTTCGTCGGTTGTGAGTTCACACGTTATGAGGTGGAGGTCAGTACGGCGCCGGAGACCGCTAACCAGCAGCTCGCGCTGAGTCCGGTTAGAGTCCGCCAGCAGCACGCCGAGAGGGGGGGAAGCGGCGCTGAGGGTTTCCATGATTTGTTCAGGGACAGAGATTGCCCGCCCCAACGAGCAGACTGTAACCCAGGGAGCGAAGTGATTTCAGTGATGTAAATACACAAAAATTGACGAATGTGTGTGGAAAACTCCGGGGACTGGGTCGAGATGGACGGAGATGGCGCCCGCCTGCTCGCGATTGTGAGCCATCTTGAGACGGAATTCCCGATCCGGGAATGTGGTGAGTGAGAAAGCCCGGACCTTGACGGTTGCTGATTGGATGCGGAGCAAGCCGATCGCTTGTGCCGGCTTCGGTGGAGACGCCCTACTTAGAGTTGTTTTTGGACTTCCTACAGCGACCGCCTAATACAGCTTCCGCGGGCGAAGGCTCCTGCGCCACATCATGGCGCAGGCTGAGAATGCCGTTTCGGGGAATGCCTACTTTGGTGGTCAGTACTTTCCATGACTTGTGTGCCTGCGCGTGAGACGGTAACTTGCGATCACCTGGGAGGCTCTTGAAGTGGTGCCGGTCTGGCTCAGGCCGGGTCTCTCACGATAAACATGAAAAGCTGCGCCACAATTCTGTTTCTGGCCGTAGTGTCTGCCGTCATGGCGCAGACTCCGGCAGCGCACGATCCCTCACAAGTTCAGGTTGGCTTGTTCCCCAGTTATCAAGAGGAGCAGCCAGCCGCGAAACCCGGAGCAGCGGACGGTAGTTGGAGTCCAGCCCTGACGGGGGCGCGCCGTCCGCTGTACCGGTTGTGCAAGAGCGACGTGGTGGACATCGGCTTTACCTTCGCGCCGGAGTTCAATCAGACCGTGACCGTGCAGCCGGACGGCTTCATTTCCCTGAAAGGAATTGAGAGTCTCTACGCCGAGGGGTTGACGCTGCCGGAACTGCGGGAAGCGGTGCGAAAGGCCTACGCCCCGACCCTGCATGAGCCTGAGGTCACGGCCGTGCTGCGGGACTTCAACAAGCCATATTTCACGGCCGGAGGGCAGGTGGCGCGCCCGGGAAAATACGAACTGCGCGGCGACACCACCGTAGTGGAGGCGGTGGCTGCGGCGGGAGGCTTTACCAGCGAGGCGAAGCACTCGCAGGTGGTGTTGTTTCGCCGGGTTTCGGACGACCTGTTCGAGGCCAAGCTGCTGAATGTGAAGCGCATGCTGAGTTCGCGCGACTTGAAGGAAGACGTGCACCTGCGGCCGGGAGACATGCTGTATGTTCCGCAGAATGCGATATCGAAGATTCGGCAGTATCTGCCGGTGTCGGAAGTGGGAGCGCACTGGAACCACGGAGTGTATTGAAAGCTGTGCCTGAGGCGTAATTGAAGATACCTATGCGAGAAGAACTCACAATCATGCGGCAGTCCCAGGCGCCGCCCTCGCCCAGCCTGCGCGAGTTGCTGGCGGTGTTCTTCCGCTACCAGAGGTTGTGGATGCTGGCGTTCACTGGAGTGCTGGCAGTGGTACTGGCTTATGGGTTGCTGGGTAACCGCTATTCGGCGCACATGAGGATTCTGGTGAGGCGGGGGCGGACGGACGCGATCTTCGCCGCTACTTTGCCGCAGCCCTCCTTGCTGTCTCATGGGGAAGTGAGCGAGGAGGATGTCAACTCCGAGGTGGAGTTGCTGCGCGACGACGAAATTCTGGGCACGGTGGTGCAAAGCGCCGGCCTGGGGAAGTCCACCTGGTTCAGCGACCTGACGGGGGAAGACGAGGCCACGCGCCTGGCGCGGGCGGTGAAGCGGCTGCGCGGAAAGCTGGAAGTGGAGCCGCTGCCGCGCACGACACTGATTGCGGTGAGTTACCCGGCGTCCGATCCGGCGGAGGCGAAGCGGGTGCTGCGCTGCCTGGCGGACGCGTATCTGCAGCGCCACGCCCGGGTGCGGCGACCGCCGGGTGAATTTGACTTCTTTCAGCAGCAGGTAACGCGTTCGCGGCTGGCGCTGGAGCAGCTGCAAGGGGAACTGCTGGAGTTTTCGCGAGATGAGGGCGTGGTCTCCGCGGACTTGCAGCGCGACGCAACCCTGCAGAAGCTGAGCGAGGCGGAGGCGAATTACAGCCAGATACAGGTCTCCAAGGCGGAAACAGAGAAGCGCATTCACAGCCTGGAGTCGCAGCTTCGTAGCTTGCCGGAGCGAACCATCACGCTGCTGCGCAGCTCGGACAATCCGCAACTGTTGCAGCAGATGAAAGGCAAACTGCTGGAGCTGCAGCTCCGGCGCACGGAGTTGTTGACCAAGTATCAGCCGACGTACCGGCTGGTGCAGGAGGTTGATGAGGAGATTGCGGAAACCAAGGCGTCGCTGGCAAACGAGGAAAGTGCTCCGCTGCGGGATCAGACTACCGACCAGGACGCGAATCATGAATGGGCAAAGTCGGAGCTGGTGAAGGCGGAAGTGGAGAAAGCGGGGCTGGAGGCCCGAGAAATCGCGACCAGCCATCTGCTCAGCAATCTGCGGGAGTCGGCCAGCCAGCTTGGGGAGCGGGCGGTGGGGCAGGAGGCGCTGCTGCAGGACGTGAAGGCGGCGGAGGAGCAGTATCTGCTGTACGTCAGGAAGTTGGAGGAAGCGCGCATCGGAGACGCCCTGGACCGGCAGAACTTCCTTAATGTGAGCATCGTGGAGCAGCCGACGACCCCGGTGCTGCCGGTGCACTCTGCGCTGGGAATCGGGCTGATCGGGCTGGTCTCGGCGGGGACGGTGAGCACGGGAGTGATTTTTGTGGCGGACTATCTGAACCCGTCATTCCGCACGCCGGATGAGGTTCTGGCGTATCTGGGGGCGCCGGTGCTGGCGTCGCTGCCCAGCAAAAGCGGGCCGGCGGAATTGTGAGAGAACGTTGAGGAACAAGCGCGGCGTGCAGGCGCCGGGCAAATCGAGGGATGTGCAATGAGGGACGTGCAATGAGTACACGCGCGAGTTTTTTTCATGAGCCGTTCGCCGCAACGGCGGTGCGGGTCCCGGAGAGGACGGAGCCGAAGACGGCGGCCGTCCCGGGACGACCGGCCTGGGACGTGGGGCGATTTGCAGAAGAACAGATCCGGCGGCTGGTCCGCCAGATTTTCTTTCCGGGATGGCCCAGGCCGGCGCACCACGTGGCTTTTGCCGCAGTGGACGAAAGCACCGATGCGGGGGCGATCTGCATGACGGTGGGAGAGATTCTGAGCGTGCAGGCTCCGGGGAATATCTGCGTAGTGGAGGCAAATCCGCACGCAGACACTTTTACCGGGGCGGACGAGGTCAGCATGAGCACTCCGGACGGAGCCAGATTTGACGTTGCATCCAGCCGAACGCAGAGACTCTCCAGCCGGCTATGGCACATGCCGCACGGAGTGTTCTGCGAAGGAGGTTCTTCGCCGGATTTGCGGAAACGCCCCGGATCCTGCGGGACTGAGGCAAGCATGGGCCGGTTGCGGGCAGAGTTTGACTACACGGCGATCCACGTTCCGCCGGCGGGTCTTTACAACGACGCGGTGCTGCTTGGGCAGTTGAGCGATGGAGTGGTTCTCATCGTGGAAGCCAACTCCACGCGCCGGGCAGCGGCGCAAAGAGCGAAGGAAATACTGCAGGCTGCGAACGTGCGTCTGCTGGGCACGGTGCTCAACGGGCGAACGTTCCCAATTCCACACGCAATCTACAACAGACTTTAGGGCTGCAAGATCGGCGCCCGCGCGCTGAGAGGCCGCAGTGTGCCGCCGGAACGACAGGTCTGGCGGGAGGGAGCACAAGTGTCTTCGCAAGCGGTTGCATCGGGTGTGTTCAAGCGATACGCACAGCGGGCAGAGGTCTTGCCGCACTGTCTGGTGCGAATCGCACAGACGGGGGAGAAGCCATGGCGAGAGCAGAGTCTACAACTCGCCTTTCCTCTGAAACGAGCGATCGACGTTCTGCTCTCAGCGGCGGGGCTGGTGGCAATCGCTCCATTGCTGGCTGTCCTGGGGATTGTGATCAAGCTGGATTCTCCCGGGCCGGTCTTGTATTGCGCGCCGCGCGCCGGAAGGAGAGGCCGCACGTTTCTCTGCTACAAGCTGCGCACCATGACCGCCGACGCCGACCAGTTCAAGGAGCAGCTGCGGCTGCGAAACGAACGGCGGGGGCCGTTTTTCAAAGTTGCGAGCGATCCCCGCATTACCCGCGTGGGGCGACTGCTGCGCCGCTACAGCCTGGATGAACTGCCGCAGCTTTGGAATGTGCTCAGGGGCGAGATGAGCCTGGTGGGGCCAAGACCGCATCCGCTCGACGATTTCGAGCGCTACCAGCCGGAAGACATGCGCAGGCTGGAAGTCACGCCGGGGCTGACCGGGCTGTGGCAGGTGACGGCGCGCGGCGATCCGTCATTCGTGCGCAACGTGGAGCTTGATCTGGAATACATCGAGCATTGGAGCCTGGGGCTGGATTTGCGGATCTTGTGGCGGACGATTCCGGCGGTTCTGCAGGGGACGGGTGTCTAGATTATGGAGCTGACGGGACAGTTATCGGCGGGCGGTTTCAACGGGGGCGCCGGCTTAGGAATCCCCCTGGCACCCTTTCGGCTTCTGCAGAGGGCGATGACAGCGGCGCCACTGGCCTTCATGGCGACACTGGGCGTGATGCTGTTTCGGCCGCCGGACCTGGAGTTTTATCACCTGGATCGGGTTGCATTTGGAGCATTGCTGTTGCTGGTGGCACTGCGGGCGCTGGCGTTGCGGCAGCCGCTGTGGTTTGTGCGGCCGGTCACGTGGCCGATGTTCGGGTTGTTTGTGCTGTCACTCATGGGGGTGCTCGCCGAGCCCTACGTTCCGGAGCAGTGGAGCGTGTTCGCGGCGAAGTGGGTGGTGCCGTTCGCGCTTTACCACGTGGCCGAGATGGTGTTCCAAGACGACGCGTCACTGCGGCAGTTCGAGACGTTCTGCCTGATCGTGCTGGGATACTTGTGTGTGATCGCGGTCGCGTTTCTGGCGGGAGCCAGGCCGCTTATCTTTCCTCGCTACATTCTCGATCCCAGCCTGGGCATTCACGCCGACCGGGCGCGCGGGCCGTTTCTACAGGCTGTGGCGAACGGAGTGACACTGATCATGCTGGGATTGGTGGCGCTCAACGCCTACCGGCGCGGGCGGTTGCGGGGCGTGGCAGCGGTGTTCTTTCTGATCGCGCTGCCCCTGGCGGTGCTGGCTACGAAGACGCGGGCGGTGTGGCTCTCGTTTGCCGGAGCAGTGGCGTTCCTGTTTCTTTCTTCGGGGAACTTGCGAGTGCGGCGCGCGTGCCTGCGGGTGGCGGCCCTGGGGATGGTTGGGCTGCTTGGGGCAGTGAGTTTTCAAGGTTCACGCGAGGCGCTTCTGGAACGGGCCGAGGAGCGGAGCCCGGTGGACTTTCGCATCTCGCTTTACCGGGCAGGCTGGAACATGTTTCTGGAGAGGCCGTTCCTGGGATGGGGCACCCACAGCATGGAGGCGGAGCTGGCTCGGAGGATGGACGATTTCCGGCAGGAGTCGTTCGTGTTTCACAACAGCTATCTGGAAGTTGTGGTGGAGCATGGACTGATGGGGCTAGCTCTTTACATGTGGGTGTTGTTCGACCTGTTTCGCGCGGGGCGGGTGGCCCACGTGGGCCGCGTGCAGGCTCTCCGGCTGGGGTTCATCGATATACATTTTCGCGCGCTGTGGCCGGTGCTGGTGGCGGTGTACGCGGTGAACGCGTGTTTCGTCGTCATGAATTACCAGTTCGTGAACGGATTGCTGTTTGCGGTGGCGGGAATGCTTTCGGCGTGGAGCCGGATGGCGGCGGGGGAAAGACAGGCATGTTGACCGTGGCCTATATCGCCAATCAGTTTCCTTCCCCTATGGAACCTTACGTTTGGCAGGAGATCGGGGAGTTGCGCCGCCGGGGGACGCGGGTGATCGCCAGCAGCGTCCGGAAGGCGGACGCAGGGCTGGACGAGGAGTTGCAGCGATGGGAGGGGGAGACTTTCTATCTGCAGCCGTTCAGCACGTTGCTGCTGCCGCGGGCGGCGTGGACCTGCCTGCGGAAGCCGTACTTGCTGGCCAATCTGTCGCTGCGCGACTGGGAATCGGAGCCGCCGGGACGAAGGCTGCGGGCGCTGGTTCACACCTGGCTGGGAGCGCATTATGCGCTGATGCTTGAGGGCCGCGGGGTGCGGCATATTCATGCGCACCATGGATATTCCGCGGCGTGGATTGCCATGACAGCGGCCAGGCTGCTGGGCGTGAGCTTCAGCATGACGCTGCATGGCTCGGACTTGCTGCTGCACCATGCGTTTCTGGGGACGAAGCTGGCGCGTTGCAAGTTCTGCCTTACAGTTTCGGAGTTCAACCGCCGCCACCTCATCGAACACTACCCGGGAATCAACGCGGGAAAGATTTTTGTGAGCCGCCTGGGAGTTGACGCTGTGGCTCCCGATTTGGATTCCGAAATGAAGTCCGCCGCGTCGCCTCTGCTGATGCTCGCGGTGGGGCGGCTGCATGCGGTGAAGGACCATGCTTTCTTGATCCGCGGCTGCGGCGAATTGAAACGGCGCGGGCTCCGCTTCGCCTGCCTGATCGCGGGCGAGGGCCCGGAGCGCGCCGCACTTAGCAGGCTCATACACGACCTGGGATTGCGGGAGGAAGTTCGACTTCTTGGGCATCTTTCGCGCCAGCGGCTGGAGGCGCATTACGCAATGTGCGACCTGGTGGTGCTCACCAGCCGGAGCGAAGGGCTGCCACTGGTGCTGATGGAAGCCATGGCACACAGCAGAACGGTGCTGGCTCCGGGCATTACGGGGATTCCTGAACTGATCACGGACGGAAAGACTGGGTTTGTCTATCAGCCGGGATCGATCTCCAGCTTCGCGGCGTGCGTGGAGCGGATCGCAGGATTGCAGGCGCTGCTGGCGCCTTTGCGCCAGGCTGCGCGCCGCCACGTGTTCGAACACTTCAACCGGGAAAGGAATCTGGCGGAGTTCGCCGAACTCTTTCTCACGCAGGCATCGGCTTTGGAGGAGACCGTTCCCCATGAGGATTCTGTACTGCAACAAATTTAACGTTCCCTTCGGCGGGACGGAGGTCCACCTGTTCGAACTGATGGAACTGATGCGCTCCCAGGGACACGAAGTGGCGCTTTTCTCGACCGCGAGTCCGGCGGCGGCGCCAACGCGGTTTGACCGGCACCTGATGCCACCCTTGGAACTGGATGCCCGCACCATGGGTCCATTGCGGCGGTTGCAGACGGCGGGGCGAGTGATCTATTCGTTCGAAGCGCGGCGCCGGCTGCGGGGAATGATTGCCGAGTTCCAGCCCGAGGTAGCGCATGTGCGGGGGATTTATCACCACTTGTCGCCGTCGATTCTTTGGGAGCTGAAATCGCGGAACGTTCCCGTGCTCTATCACCTGAACGATTTCAAGCTGCTTTGCCCCGCCTACAACCTGATTTCTCACGGCAAGGTTTGTGAGCGCTGCCGCGACGGGCGATTCTGGAAGGTTGTGGTAGAAGGTTGCCATGACGGTCCCGCGGGTTCGGCGGTGGTGCTGGCGGCCGAGGCCTATCTTCATCGTTGGCTGCGCACCTATGAAAAATGCGTGGATCTGTTTCTTGCGCCCAGCCAGTTCGTGCGCGACAAGCTGGTGGAATACGGATGGCAAGCGGAGAAGATCGAAGTGCTTCCCCATTTTCAGAACCTGGCGGGAGAATCCGCAGGGGCTGCGGGCGCAGACGCGCCTGTTCTGTATTTCGGCCGATTGTCACCGGAGAAGGGAGTCGCGGACCTGCTGCGGGCGATGACACTGGCGCCCCCGGTGCGGCTGCAGATCGCGGGCGACGGTCCAGAGCGTGAGGAGTTGGAGATCTTGACGCGGCGGCTGAGCCTGGAGAATGTGCAATTCGTCGGGCACAAGCGGGGGGAGGAACTAGAGGAGTTGATCGCGTCCTGCCGCTTCACCGTGTTTCCTTCGCGGGCTTACGAGACGCTTGGCAAGAGCATGCTCGAGTCCTATGCGGCGGGGAAGGCGGTGATCGCTTCGGACCTCGGTTCGCGGCGCGAGTTCGTGCAGGAAAACAAGACCGGCCTGCTGTTTCCGGCAGGCAATGTGGTCCAGCTTGCCAAAGCGATTGCCACGCTGGTGGAGCGGCCGGAACGCGCCGCAGAAATGGGCGATGCCGGCCGCGCGCTGGCTCGGGCACAGCATTCGCCCTTCCCGTATTACGCCCGCCTGATGCATCACTACGAACAACTGGCCTCCAGGAGCCGCAAACCGGCGTTGACGAAGGTGGCGGCGGCCGGCAAGCCCAAGTTGCGCATCGCGTTCATTGGAGGGCGAGGAGTGATCTCGGGCTACAGCGGCATTGAAACCTACTACGAGGAGGCAGGGAAGCGGCTGGCCGCCATGGGGCATGAAGTCACCGTGTACTGCCGCAGCTACTTCACGCCCGCGGTCAGAGTGCACCAGGGGATGAGGCTGGTGCGGTTGCCGACTCTCCGCAGCAAACATCTGGAAACCGCGGTTCACACCCTGCTCAGCAGCCTGCACGTGATGTTTCGCGGATGTGACGTCGTGCACTACCAGACGCTGGGGCCGGCATTGTTTTCGTTTCTTCCCAGGCTCACAGGCAAGAAGACGGTGGTCACGGTGCAGGGGCTGGACTGGCGGCGGCGCAAGTGGGGCAAGGTGGCCCGGGCAGCGCTGCGGCTGGGCGAGTGGGCGTCCGCGCGCTTGCCGAATGAGACTGTGGTGGTTTCGGAAACGCTGCGCGACTACTACCACAGCCGGTACGGGATTGAGCCTGCGCAGGTGCCGAATGGGGCCGCGCTGCGCGGGGCACGGGATCCGCTGCGGGTTTTTCAGTGGGGGCTGGAGCCGGGAAAATACATTCTTTACCTGGGGCGGTTTTCGCCGGAGAAGAATTGCCGGTTGCTGGTGGAGTGTTTTGAAAAGATTTCCACTGACGTGAAGCTGGTGCTGGCCGGGGGCGGGGACGCGCGCGACCCCTACGCAGAGATGGTTCGCCGCTGCCAAAACAACAGGGTTCGGATCCTGGACTGGGTATCGGGGGCTGATCTGGATGAACTGGTGGCCAACGCGATACTCTTTGTTCTGCCTTCGGAAGTGGAAGGCCTGTCGCTCGCCCTGCTCGACGCTATGGGAGCGGGCGTCTGCCCGCTGACCAGCGATATTCCGGATAATTGCGAAGTCCTGGGGGATGCCGGCTTCACCTTCCGCCGGGGCGACGCACAAGACCTGGAGCGCATGCTGCGGCTCCTGATGTTCGACAGCGGGATGCGCCGCGTGGCCGGCCAACTCTCTCAGCGGAGGGTCAGAGAGCACTACCTGTGGAACCGGGTCGCGGCGCAGATTGAGGCGGTTTACTACGGAGTTATGCCGGGCCGGGGTCGCGCGGAGGAACCCGATGCGGAGGCAAGCCTGAGACGGGATCGGGAGGCGGCTTAGACTGGCAGGTCTGCGGAATC
>DATJXG010000339.1:0-18514 GCA_035500455.1 Terriglobales bacterium
CAATCCGGCAATACCATCTACGACAAGGAAAACCTTCCGCCCGACATTCGCGAAATCTTCCAGCGGTCGTGCAGCGATTGCCATTCCAACCGGACAGTGTGGCCTTGGTACAGCCACGTTGCGCCCGTATCCTGGGTGATAGCCAGCGACGTCCACGGCGCGCGACGGCAGATGAATCTCTCCGAATGGGGCAGCTATCCGCCGAAGAAACGGGCGGACAAGCTGGACGAAATCTGCGAGCAGGTGGGGCGCGGCGACATGCCCGATCCCAAGTACGCGTTCATTCATCCCCAGGCGAAGCTGACTTCCGAGCAGCGCAAGGCGGTATGCGCCTGGACCGACAGCAATCGCTGAGTTTTCCACAAATTCCAAGCCCGCCTGCAATACCGGCTGAAAACAGGCCGATCGCCGATGAACCTCGCCCTTCTTTTAACAAATAAATGACAAAACCGTGAAAACGCGGTGACAAATCAGGTTGGGACATCCTCTAGCCTTTGCGACAAGGTGAATGGAGGAAGCCGCAGACTCCTCCGTTCCAAGTGACGGATCCCGGGATCCAATTTGCAAGCAAAGCGCTGGGTATGGCGGCTCCTTCCGGGAAGGGACCGCCCGCCCTGCTCTTCGGCTCTGAATACCTCCAAAATTCTCTCTCTCAGGAAGGAATGTATGCATCTGCTGAATCGCCTCAAGTTGACCCTTGTGGCTACTGCCGTCCTCGCCGTTGTTGGTTTTGCGGGCACGGCCGCAGCGCAACACTACAGCGTCACCAACCTGGTATCCGACGTCCCCGGAGCAGCAGCCAACACCGATCCCAATCTGGTCAATCCGTGGGGAATTTCTTTCAGCGCCACTTCGCCGTTCTGGATCGCCGATAACGGCACAGGACTTTCCACGCTCTACGGCGCCACCGGCGCGCCGGTCGCATTGGTGGTCACGATTCCAACTCCGATGGGCGGCACTCCGCCATCGAAGCCAACGGGAACGGTTTTCAACAACACTACAGACTTCATAGTGTCGGGCAATGGAGTCTCAGCGGTGCCGGCATTCCTTTTCGCCACCGAAGACGGCACCATCAGCGGCTGGAGTCCGGCCATCGACCGCAACAATGCAATTCTGGCGGTGGACAATTCCGGCCTGGGCGCGATCTATAAAGGACTGGCCATTGCCACGACCAAACAAGGGAAGAATTTCATCTACGTCACCAACTTCCACGATGGCTACGTGGAAATGTATGACGGCAAGTTCCAACTGGTAAAGCAATTCACCGACTATCGCCTTCCCGATGGCTACGCGCCGTTCGGGATTCAGACCATCAACGGCAAACTGTACGTGACGTTTGCCAAGCAGGATGACGAGAAGGAAGACGACGTCGCGGGCCGCGGCTTCGGCTTCGTGGATGTTTTCGACCTGGACGGCGACCATGCCCATCGGCTGGTGTCGCGCGGCCGGCTAAACGCTCCGTGGGGGTTGGCGCTGGCGCCTGCCGGTTTCGGCAAATTCAGCGGTGACTTGCTGGTGGGCAACTTCGGCGATGGCCGCATCCATGCCTACGGCCACCACAGCGGCAACTTCCACGGCACGTTGCGCATGAAGCATCACATTCCCATCGCGATTGACGGGCTTTGGGCCATTGCGTTCGGCAATGGCGCGGCCGCCGGTCCCACCAACGCGTTGTTCTTTACGGCTGGGCCGGATGACGAGAGCCATGGACTGTTTGGAGAGATCCAGGCAGTGAAGCGTTCCAAGTAGAAGCTGATAGGAGATTTGCTCCCTGATGCCTGGGGCCGGCTATTCAGCCGGCCCCTTTTTCTGCGGGCTTACTCGGAGAACTCGGCGGCCGTTCTTTGCGGTCTCGGCGATTTAAGATTCTTCTTTGCTGGAATCAGCAAAATCTTGAAACGCCGAGGACGCCAAGGACCGCCGCAGAGGGCGCCGAGGGAGGGATTTAGTTTACGGCTTCATGCGGCGCAGGACCACTTCGGTTTGTCCGGTGCGGTCTTCGGTGTCGGGAATCACGGTGGCGGGGGCATGCACTATCTGGAACTTGCCTGCGATCAGGAATTCGTCGGGGGCAAGCTGAAAAGAGACGGGCGAGCGCCGACGCAGGCGCAGCATGAAGTGCCCGGCTTCGTCGGTGTACACGGTTTCGCCATTGATCTTCAGCGCAGCACCCTGGATCGGCGCGCCCTGTTCGTCGCGTACGACGCCCTGCACGAGGTACTTGGGGAAGTTGTAGGAGTCCGGCGATTCGGAGTGCCAGGGTGAGAGGCCGCGGTAGCGATAAAGATAGGTGCTTCCCCCGAAGGTGTAGCGAATGCGGCCGTCGGGAGCGACGTTGGAGCCGACTGTGAGCCGGATCGGTCCTACGATGCGCAACGAAGCGTCCAGCGCCAACGCCTGCTCGAAAGGGCGGTCAGGACGGAACGGCAGATAGACATTCTGGTAGTCAGCCCGCACATTGAGGCGGTTGGTGAGAAATTCTCCGCCGTAAGCCGCTGTCCACTGGCCGTTGTAGCGGGTGACGAGTTGCAGCAGGCTGAAGCGGGGCGAAAGCTTTTCGCGGAAAGTCCCGCTCAGCATGGGAGTGGTTGCGCCGGGCGCGGTGGCGGACGTGGTGTGGCTGGTGAAGTAGTTGACGGTCATCTCCACCCGCTCGCCGATGCGGTGGCCAAGATACAGATTAGTGCCTTGCGTCCTGCGCTGGGTCACGCTGGAGGTGAAAAGCCCGGCGCCAAAGTAAGTGTTGGAGATGTGGAAGTTGCCTGCCAGTTCGTTCACGGAAGCCCGTTCCAGCGGGCTATCCAGGCTGAGAGGCTGCAGCAGTTCGCGATGGCCGGCGGTGAGGCTCACGCTGGAGTTGGGCTGGTAGGTGGCCTCCACGTTCCCGCGATCGGCCTCCGAGTCCATCAGGCTGGGCACGTTGACCCGGCGGAAATCCTGGCCGGCGAACACGTAGCTGGCGCGAAGGCTTAAGGTCTTCAGCTCCAGATCGCTCGAGGTGGCGAAGTATCCCTGGCCGGAGCCGGTTCCGGCGGTGATGGCGTTTTTCAGCCATTTCTTCGGTTGCCACTCCAGCGCCTGCAGCGAGGTATTGCGGCGGGAGAGAATCATCCGGGAATAGAGCCGAAAGGTCTCGCTGAGTCGCCGCTGATAGAAAAGAATTCCTGCGGGATCCTCGGCCTGGGCGGAGGAAAAGAACCCGGTTCCCAGCCAGGTCGAAGTCACGCCCCCGAAGACGAAGAGGCGATTGTCGGCGTCGCCTTTGGAAAATCCTGCGCCTCGCGCGGTGAAATAGTGGCCGCCGTCGAAGATGTCGGTGGGCAGGTCGAACTGAACGTTATCGTCGCCTGCGACCCAGGTATATCCGCGAAACTGAGTCTGCAGCGAGGTTCCCAGCGCGAATCTTCCCTGAAAGAATCCTGCTCCCAGAGAGCCCTGATAATTGGAAGCTTTGAAATCGATGGAGCCGCCGCTGGCATCGAGAAGGCTGGAATCGCCGCCTTGCAGCTTGAAAATCTGGGCGTGCAGGGGCGCAGCCGCGAGCACGGCGAAGAAAAGCGCGAGTTGCAGGCAGGATTGCCGGCGCGGAGGAGCAGCAACCGCCATCATCACGGGCTCCGCGGCGGGAGCGACTGCTCGATTTTGAAGTCCCGCAACTGCAGGACCACCTGGCTAGGCGGGTCGGGTTCGCTCAGCGGAATTTCGACGGTCCGCTTGCTATGAGGAAAGATAGGGAAGCCGGGCCCTTCTTCCTTTTTTCTGCCGCAGGCGACAGTGGTCTGCAGGATGCGGCCGAAATTACCGCTGGTGTTCTCAACTTCCAGCGTCAGGGTCTTTTGCGGCTGGTTGTATTCCGCCCGGCTGACCACCACTTCCGCCTTCTCCACGCCGTGCTTGGGCAGCAGATAGACAGTGTGCGGCAGTTCCAGGCGAACCGACATTCCTTCCTGGGTGCGAAAGGGAAATCCGGAGAAGGCCGCGTACACAACGAACCACGCCGGCGCTGCGTCGGTGTTGGCCTCGTAAAAGACGTAGTAACTCTGCTGCGGCTGCAGCCGGAAGCTGGTGGCGGAAAGCTTCAGATGGATATTGGGATCGAGCGGCCGGTAGGCGATCTCGCCGGTCTCCGAAACGGTGAAGCTCTTGGCTTGGAGCACCACGCTCAGTGGCGTAAGGCTGTCATTCACATATTCAATGCGTCCCTTGGCAGGATTGCCCAGTTCGGCGATGACCGGCCGCACGGTTTGGGCCGCGGCTGAAACGTCCCAGAGACACAGTCCCACAAACAGGCTGAGGAGCAAGCAAAGCGCCCGAGCCAGTGGCGCGTTACATTTCAATTCCTGCTTCCGGCGATTCATCGTCAATTGCGTGCTTTCTCGCACCCCTACAACGCCTGGACCTGTAGGGTGAGCGTTCCCGTATAAGTTGCGGCGGGCAACTGGGGCAGCGTGCCGCCGGTCAGGTTGATATTGAAATTCATGATGTCGGTTCTGCTGCCTTGACGGTTAGTGCCGTTGGCGCGCGATCTTCCAAGGTTGAGCCCGGCGTTGGCGCCGCCGAAGGCGACGGAATTTGTCAGGCCTTGCCAGGCGCCACCGTTGTGGGAAATCTGGAAGGCGGAGGATGGAATGTTGTGCCCGGCGCCATCGGTGAGCGCCGCCGTGCTGCTGCTGAAATAGGCATACAGGGTGACGTTGTGGTTGCTGCTGAACGTCCACGTGGTCGTCGCCGTAACCGACGTGCTGCCGGGATTGCTGGCCTTTCCGGCAAGCAGAGTGAAGTTGACGCCCGAAGCCGAGAGGCTGAGCGTGACCGACTCCGGCACAGATGCATTCAGGCTGATCGCGCCCGCCGGCGACTTGATGACCTGGCCAACGCCCAAACGGGGTGAAGCCGCGATCATGCAGGCCGCCAGTGCTATTGCCCGTAGATGTTTCCAGCCCACCGCCATCGTTTCGCCTCGGTCTTAATCTGTGCCGGGAACAAGCGCGGCCGGCAAAGGCCGCAAGGCTTCCCCTTTAACCTTTGCCGTGCGCTTGTTTGTGTGGTCGCTGAGAAAAACGTTCAGGCGAGCTACGGTGTGGCTTGCGCTTGAATGTTCAGGGTGCCAGCGTAGGTGCCTGCCGGCAACTGGGGCAGAGTGCCTCCGCTGAGATTGATGTTGAATGCCATCACGTCGTTGCGGCTGCTGTTGCGGTTGGTTCCGGTGATGGCTACGTTGGCCAGTTGCAGTCCGGCGTTGGCGCCGCCGAAGGCGACCGTGTTGGTCAACGCGGCGGCCGTTCCGCCGTTATCCGAGATGCTGAACGCCGACGACGGAATGTTGTTCGACCCGTCCGTCAAGGCAGCGGCAGCGCTGGTGAAGTAGGCATAGACGCCGACTGCCGTCCGCCCGGGCTTCAGCACCCAACTGGTAGTGGCGGTAATGGTACCGCCGCCGGCGTTGGTGGCATTGCCGGGCGTGAGGTTAAAGGAGACGGAATTGGCCGACAGGCTTAAGGTCAAAGATTCGTTCAGAGTAGCGTTCAGAGCGATCGTTTGCGCTCCCGAATTGAGCGCCTGTGCCGAGGCCAGTGAAGCCGCCCCAGCCATCATCAGCGCCACCAGCGTGACTTGCATCAACTTCCCTGCGTTCATGTAGTGCATCCTCTCTCTCTAATGCAGTTTTAATCTTTCCGGGGGAACTCGCTCCGCCGAGTGTTTAGGGCACGCGATCACAGAGGGAAAAACGGAAGCGTCGAGAAGCATGTTGTCCTAAATCGGGGCGCGCGAAAACGGTACGGGCGAATTAGAACGGTGTTAGTACCTCGGTAATATGACTGGGGGTTACTGGTGGAAGCGGGGCAGTCGTGGGTCATTTCTCATGAGGCTCTAATTGTCTTGGATTTAACCGCTGAGGACGCTGGGACCGCTGAGAAGGGCCGGACGTTGAGCCTGAATGGCGTTGTCAGGCGCAGACTGATGACGGCTCTTTTACGGGCGGGAGGTCCGCACTACCACAGTCGCGCGCAGGCAGCGGTTCAGCCGAACCACTCGCTGCGGTAGGCTACCCACCAGCTTATGAACACGATGGGAATGGTGGCCCCCAGGGCCCACCAGAGGGGCAGGGTAAAATCAGCGACCAGGCCGAGAACGGTAAAAGCCGTCCAGAAGACTTTTCGTTCCATCGATTTATTTTAGTCCCGCGCCGGCAGAAGGCCAGCGAGGAAGTAGTCTTGTCGGCAGCGGAGGTAACCGCGGCGGGTGACGCCGGGTGCTGTGACTGAGCCGTTCGCGCCGCGCCGAAGCGCCAAGGAGTCCATGCTCTCGAACCTTGCTTTCCTTTCCTCTCGCAAACGTATAAAAACATGCCATGAAGCGCTCGCTGCAGGAAGTTGCCGATCATGTGCAGGGCCGAGTGGTGGGGGATGGAGCCGTGGAGTTGAACGGAGTCTCCAGCATCGGTTCGGCCTCGCCGGGTGATCTGGTATTTGTGGAGGACGAAAAGAACCTGAGCCTGGCGATGGACTGCGATGCCTCTGCGGTGATCGTCGGGGAATCGGCGGTAGTCGCTTCGCCGCGCAAGCCGCTGTTGGTGGCGTCGCAACCGCGGCTGGCTTTCGCCCGCGCGGCGGCAATCTTGTGTCCCTCTCGCAAACCGCAGGCTGGTGTTCATCCCACCGCAGTTGTGCCGTTATCGGCGAAGCTTGGCCGGGATGTCATTTTGGAGGAACGAGTTGTGCTGGGAGGTGGCGCCGCCATCGGAGCGCGTTCCCGCATCGGCGCTGGGTGCGTGCTGGGCGCCGGCGTCGTGCTGGGAGAGGACTGCCAACTTTATCCCAACGTTTCGATCTATGCCGGGACGCGGCTGGGCCACCGGGTCATCGTGCACTCGGGGGCTGTGCTGGGCAGTGACGGCTTCGGCTACGTGCGCGACAAGGCTACGGGACGTTACGAAAAATTCCCCCAGATCGGACGCCTGGAAATCGAAGATGACGTCGAGATCGGCGCCAACTCGACCATCGATCGCGGCGCGCTGGAAGTGACCCGCATCGGCCGAGGGACGAAGATCGACAACCTGGTGCACATCGGCCACAACGTGCAACTCGGCGAGAACGTAGTGATCGCCGCGCAGACCGGCTTCTCCGGCAGTATCGTCGTGGAAGACAATGTTGTGATGGGCGGACAGGTGGGCATCGGGGAGCGCGCACGGATTGGAGAAGGCGTCATGCTCGGAGGCCAGAGCGGAGTGCTTCCCAACAAGGTGCTCCGGGGGAAAGGCATCGCATTCTGGGGCACCCCGGCCAAGCCGCTGCGCGAATATTTGAAGGAACTGGCCGCGCTGGCCCGCCTGGCAAGGAAACGGTAGAGTCGCCAACGACCAACGACCAACGACGAACGGCCAACGACCAAATGTCAGTCATCGTCATCGGCGGGCATTCGCGCAACGTGGGAAAGACCAGCGTGGTCGCCGGGCTTATCGCCGCACTGCCCGAATTCTCCTGGACGGCCGTCAAGATCACACAGTACGGGCATGGCATCTGCTCCGCTGACGGCGAACCGTGCCACTGCGCTACGGATGACCATACCTGGGCCATCTCCGAGGAATTGGAGCGTTCGGGTAAGAGCGACACATCGCGCTTTCTGGCGGCGGGGGCGGAGCGGGCGTGGTGGGTGCGCACCCGGCAGGGCCTGCTTGCCGAGGCTATGCCGGGGGTGCGCGATAGGCTTGCCGGGGCGGCCAACGTGATTGTGGAATCGAACAGCGTTCTAAAATTTCTGCGGCCCGATCTCTATATCGTGGTTCTCGATCCCGCGACCGCCGATTTCAAACCCTCGGCACAGCAGTTTCTGGATCGGGCGGATGCGGTGGTTCTGCACGAATCGCAGGATGGCGCGGAGAAGTGGCGGAGCGTTTCGTTGCAGTCGGTGGCGGCGCGTCCCGTTTTCCGCATACGTCCGCCGAATTACGTCACGCCCGAGTTGGTCAGGTTCGTGCGGCTGCAGGTGAGAAGTTCCACGGCGGTTGATTGAACCGCCGGGAGCTGAGAACACAAAGATTCCGATGTCATCCCGAGCGAAGCGAGGGACCTGGGTTCTTGCCGCCGCCGTCGGAACTGCTGCGGGAGGCAAATACCCAGATCCCTCGCTTCGCTCGGGACGACATCGATCCGGGGACGGGGAGAGCGATGAAGGCTTTCTACTTCGACTCCGGCTTTGCGGGGGGCTCGGCCGGATTGGCTGCCGGGCCATCGCTGGCCGTCGCATCTTCCGGAGGTCCACCAATCACTCGTGGAATAACGTCCCCTCCTGGAGTGTTGTCGTCGGAGGAAACCCGGCGCAACTCCTTCAGAATTTCTTCGCGCTCCTGCCCGGAGCACTCGCGGGCAAAGCGAGCGAGCGCCTGGGTGAGGATGTCATGGTGATGTAGTTTGTCCAGTCCGGGCTCGCGGGTAATATTCAGCCACAGGCGGTGCACCAGGTGGACATCCTCGGTCTTCATGGTCGGGGTGTGCGGGCCGATGCGGAAGGTGTCCACGTTCATATCGGAATGCACCACCTGCAGGACGAACTGCCGCTTGGGCTCTTCGGCCGCCTCCCATGCTTTTCCGAGTTCAAAGGCCTGCTCCTGCGCCGCCATCTTGCTGGAGAGGCCCGCGACGACCGCGGCGGACTCGAGGTTGATGGCGGTTTGCACGATCGCCGACCATACGTCGCGCGCCGGCACCACCAGCAACGATACGTGTTTGCCAAAACTCTCGGCCACGGAGACCGCGCGCGTGAATAGAGTCTGTTCGTAGTCGCTGAAAATCTGCTCTGTCGCCAGGTCGTAGGCGGCGGTGCCGAACTGGCTGACCCGGGCTGACATCACCACGATGTCCTGCTCTTTCTCGTCGATGCGTTCCAGCACCCACTTCAGGTGGGTGAGGGTGTTGTAGTCGCGAATCGTGACCAGCACATTGCCCGGCCGGATGCCCAGTCCGGTGCGCTCCACCTTGTCGCTTTGCAGTAACTGGAAGTGTTCTTTCAACTGCTCAGCCGCCAGAGCATGGCGGCGGCGGTTCATTCTCTCGGAAACGGTAAAGATCAGAAAAAATGCCGCCGAAAAAGAAATGCCCGCCTCCGTGGCCAGGGATTTGGTGAATAGGTTGACGATCGCCACGGACAGCAAGACCATGAATACCGAAGCCAGCCCGACCGGAATCTCAACCCCGCGGATGGTGAAATTGGGCGGAACTTTCCATCCCCGCTCGCCTTTGTACTTGAAGCGCAGCACCAGCATCGCCAGGCTGTTGAAGGTGAAACTCCAGATCACACCGAAGGCGTAAGCTTCGCCCAGCCAGTACACGTTGCCGCGGCTGGCAAGAATGGTGAATACTTGAAAGATGACGACGAGGTTGATGATGCGGTAGGTGGTCCCGAAGCGGGGGTGGGGCCTGCGGAACCAGTCGGTGAGCACGCCATCTTCCGACACCCGGTTCAGGACGCCGTTGGATCCGATGATGGCTGTATTCACTGCCCCGGAGAGAATGAGGAAGCCCACGACCACGACAAAGGCGCGAAACGCGAGCCGTAACAGCAGCGGCCCCCACAGATACATGGCGAGCCCTGCGATGAGGTTGTCTTTGTAAACCGGCACCCGGACCGAGTCCGGGATGATCATCACGAACAACAGCGCGGTCAGCCCGGTAAAAACGAAGCTGTAGATGGCGATGATTACCGCTGCCCGCTTGAGGTTCTTCAGCTTGGGATGCGCCAGTTCGCGGTTCACCTGGGCGAGCGATTCCTCGCCGCTCATCGCCAACACCGAATGCCCTAAGGCGATAAGAATTCCGAACAGCCCGAACTTGCGTGCCAGATCCTGGGCGAGATCGGTGTGCTTCAAAAAGCCGAGCGACTCGCTGCTGAAATTCAGGTTGCCAGGAGTGGGTAGCGGCACCGGCTGGTATCCGTTCTTGAGCAGCGTGATGCCCGACCACGCCAGCAGGAGAACGACCATCACGGTGGTGACCTTCATCACCTGCAGGGCCTTCTCACTGGACTCGTGGATCCCCTTCGTGTTCTGCCACCAGAAGTAAATCGTCACCGCGAGGGCGAAGATGACTGAGGTCCAGTTCACGTTCACGTGCGGCGTACCGTTGAAGATGGCGTGCACGCTGCGCGGAATCCAGCCGTGAGCATCGGCGGCGGCGAAGACGTCGTTGATCAGGCCGGCGATGTACTGCCCAGCAGACACGCCGGAGATCGGCCCGGTGAGGATGTAATCGAACATCAGGGCAGAGACGCTCAACTTCGCCAGCGTGCCCCCCAAAGCCTCCTTCACCACGCGATACACGCCGCCGCGCACGAACATGGAACAGCTCTCCACGTAAACCGCGCGCACCGTGAAAGAAAACAGCATGACGGCGACGATGAACCAGGGAGCGGATTTTCCGATTGCCTGCTCGGCGATGCCGGCGGCGTAAAAGGCGGAGGAGCCTAAGTCATTGAGCACAATGGCGGCGGCGCGCCAATAAGAGATGAACGTGAGCATGACCGACGTGGCCACGACAATGCGCACGCGGTCGGAGGTTGAACCACCGGGTTGAAAGGAGGATGCCATGCCGGAGCTAAGGAGCAGCTCAGTGAGGTTGGGATTTCTCCGAACCGAACAAGGTTTCGATATCTTCAATCCCGCTCAATATCAGAACGATGGCCGATCCGGCCATGCCCAGCGCAAAAATGCCCTCCAGCAGGCGAATTCCCAGGTTAATGATGGCTTGCATGATGGCCACTTATATTATCCGATGCGGCGTGAGGCGGCATAGTCAGAAAAATGAATTGCCGTCATAAGCGGCGCGCGCTTGGCGCGGGCGGGCGCCCTTAACGCTCTCCGGTTTGCTATTCTTGCCCGGTGTTGGGCATCCACAAGCGCGCCTGGCTGCTGGTCCTGTTTTCGGCTGGACTGCAGATCGTAATCTTCCCTTTGCCCGATCTCTACTTTCTCGGCTGGGTTGCTGTGGCGCCGCTGCTGGTGGCGCTGTTGCGGGCACGCGATTCCGGAACGCTGCAGTTGGAGGAGGGCATCAAGCTGCTGCCGGCCAAGCCGTGGCAGGCCTTTCTGCTGGCGTACTTCTGTGGAATTCTCTGGTATAGCTGCACCTGCTACTGGATCTACGGCACGATGCGCCATTTCGGAGGAGTGAATGCTCCCCTGGCCTTTTTGATCCTGATCCTGTTCTCTCTCTACCTCGGGTTGTATCACGGTGCCTTCGGACTGCTGGTGAGCGCGTTAGCCGGGAAAAGCCCCTTCAACCGGCGCGCCTTAATGGCCGCCCCGGTGTTGTGGGTCGCGGTGGAACTGGCGCGCACGCGTATTTCGGGATTCCCCTGGGACCTGCTGGGGGTCACGCAAGTGGATAACATCCCCCTGGGACGCATTGCCCGCTTCACCGGCGTTTACGGCTTGTCGTTTGAGATCATGCTGGTGAATGCGGCGGTGGCGGCGGCTTTCCTGCTGCGCCGCGACAAACGCAAACCGCTTCTGCTGATGGCGCTGAGCGCCGCGTGCGTTTTGCAGGCCACGCGCTGGATTATGCCCCCTGCCCTGCTTGCGGACCACACCGCGGTGCTGGTGCAGCAGAACGTACCGATTCTAGACAGCGCGGATTGGACCAAGGAGTACTTCAACGAAACCTTGCGTGACCTGACTTCCATCAGCACGAGCGCGGTCGATAATGGGGCGCGGCAGCGCGGTTTGCCGCGTCCCGGCCTGATCGTGTGGCCGGAGTCGCCTGCGCCTTTCTACACCACCGATCCCACATTTCGCGATGCCGTCAGCGGCATGGCGCGCCAATCCAACGCGTGGGTGGTTGCCGGCAGCCTCGGGGTGCGCAATGCCTCGCCTGGAGTTCCTACGCAGGTTTACAACTCGGCGGCGCTGGTCACTCCCGGCGGGGAGTGGGTCGCCCGCTATGACAAGATTCACCTGGTTCCATTCGGCGAATATGTGCCCTTCCGGAGGGTGTTCTCGTTTGCGTCAGGACTGACCGACCAAGTGGGCGACTTTGCCCGCGGCAATTCGCGCGCTCCGCTACAGGCCGGCGATACCAGGCTCGGAGTCTTCATTTGCTACGAGTCGATCTTTCCTGACGAAGTGCGCCAGACCGCGGCAGAAGGCGCGCAGGTTTTCGTGAACATCTCCAACGACGGCTGGTATGGCGACAGCGGCGCTTACGCGCAGCACCTGAAGCAGGCGAGGATGCGGGCGGTGGAGAACGATCGCTGGCTGCTGCGCGATACCAACACCGGCGTGACCGCGGCGATCGATCCGCTGGGCCGGATCGTGGCACAGATCCCGCGTAAAACCCGCACGGCGCTGCTTGCGCCCTATGCGCTCTCCAACGAGACTACTTTCTACACTCGCCACGGCGACTGGTTCGCATATCTCTGCGTGTTCTTTTCCCTTGCGGCCTTCGTCCTGCGGCTGATTGCGAAGCGAGAGCAGTAAAGCCCAGCCTAAATATGCTCTTCCGGAAACTCCACCGGCAGGCCGAGCGGGCCGGTGAAGCGATTGGTGAGGTTGGCAAGCCCGACAAGAATGTGAATATCCAGGATCTCGGCGTCAGAAAACTCCGCTTTGAGTGGCGCGAAGTCTTCGTCATCGATGTCACCCGGCGCGCGGGTTAACTCCTCGGCGTAGGTGAGCGCGGCGCGCTCTTTCTCTGAAAAGCTGCTGTAGTTGCCGGCCTTGAGCGCCGCCCAATCCTGGGGCGTCACTCCGGCGCGTTTGGACGATGCCAGGTGGTGCTGCAGACAATAGCGGCAGTTATTGATGATGGAAACCCGAATGTAGATGAGTTCATACAGCTTGCGCTCCAGCGAACGACCTACGCTGGCGTAAAAAGGAAGAAAATTCTTCAACATCTCCGGGCGCTGCGCCATCACCTTGTGGACGTTGCCCGGCTTTCCGCGCAGCGTTGTCTGGTAGATTTCTTTTACTTCGGGCGGCGCCTGCTCCGGTTCCACCAAGGCAATGCGTGACATGAAATCCTCCGTAAAAGTCCCTATATAATAGCTGCCTGACGCAATTCCCGCCTCGGAGACTCCCAACCATGCTCAACATCCGGGCGGCGGCCGCATCGGATGCGCCGCTGCTGAAGACCTTGATTCACGAACTCGCGGAGTACGAGCGCCTGGCCCATGAGACCATTGTGACCGAAGACGACATTCTGCGCGACGGCTTCGGCCCGCATCCGAAGTTCCGCGCGCTGATCGCGGAGTGGAATGGCCAGACTGCGGGCTATGCGCTCTACTTCGATTTCTACTCCACTTTCCAGGGACGCGCCGGTCTGTTTCTGGAGGATATTTTTGTGCGTCCTGAGTTCCGCAAACAGGGGATCGGCAAGGCGCTGTTCGCGCGCGTGGCGGCGGTGGCTTGGGAGGAGGATTACTTCTGCATGCGCTGGGAGGTGCTGGACTGGAATACTCCCGCGATTGATTTCTACCGGCAGTGGGGAGCCGAATTTCTAAGCGACTGGAAGGCTGTGATGCTCATCGGCGATGCGCTGCAGGCCGCGGCCGGGGTGGAGTCGCCGACTGCGGAGTGAAGGCGGCCGATGAGTGATCATTCCGGCGCGTGAATCTATAATCGTGAATCTGTAACCGTGAATCTTTACCCCAGGGACGCCGACCGCCAGGGAGTTCAACGTGCTTTCCATTCGCCAAGCCAGCGCCAGTGACGCGGCATTGCTGGTGCAGTTAATCCACGAATTCGCGGAATTTGAGCGCCTGCCTGTCAGGGTCAGGGAGGGCGACCTGCTGCGGGACGGCTTTGGGCCGCAGCCAAAGTTCCACATGCTGATTGTTGAATGGGACGGGGCGCCGACCGGCTACGCGATGTTTTTCGAATGCTATTCGAGTTTTGAAGGAAGTGCCGCCATCTACCTCGAAGATATTTACGTGCGCCCCGCATATCGCGGCAAGGGCATCGGCAAAGCTGTGCTTGCGCACCTGGCTGCAATGGCGGTGAAGCAAAATCTGTGCGGCGTGCGCTGGCAGGTTCTCGACTGGAACACTCCGGCGATTGACTTCTACCAAAAGCTGGGGGCGGAGATGTGGGCTGATCGTAGAGTCTTCAGCCTGCACGGAGAGGCAATGGCTCGCCTGGCAGAGAGCGCAGCGTGACGATGAAACCCGCGGTCCGCATCATCGGCGCGGGACTGGCTGGTTCGGAGGCTGCCTGGCAGTGTGCGCGGCGGGGCGTGGCCGTGGAGTTGTGCGAGATGCGGCCGGTGCGCTCGACTCCCGCGCATCAGACGGGGGATTTCGCCGAGTTGGTCTGCTCGAATTCTCTGAAGTCGGAAAGTGTAAACACAGCGCCATGGCTGCTGAAGGAAGAAATGCGCCGGGCAGGATCGAAACTGTTGGAAATCGCGCGAGGCTGTGCTGTGCCTGCGGGCCACGCGCTGGCGGTGGACCGTGTGGCCTTTTCCGCCAGGGTGACCGAGGCAATTTCGAGTGAGCCTTTGATTTCGGTGCGGCGCGAGGAAATGACTGAGATTGATCCGGAGGCGATCACCGTTATCGCGACCGGGCCGTTGACTTCGGATGCGTTGTCCACGGAGATTGCGCGGCTGTGCGCGGAAGTTGCGGAGCGCGCGACTGGGCTCGGGGAAGAGAATGAGCCGGGTGACACTTCCTCGCGGGCACCCGCGCCACACCGCTTGTACTTCTACGATTCGATCAGCCCAATCGTGGACGCCGATTCCATCGACACGTCGAAAGTGTACCTGGCAGCGCGCTATGACAAGGGGACGGCGGATTATATCAACTGCCCGATGTCGGCCGAGGATTACAACCGCTTCCTGGATGCGCTGCTCTCGGCGCAGTCGGTCGAAGAGCGTGACTGGGAAAAACTGAATTACTTCGAGGGCTGCCTCCCCATTGAAGAAATTGCCCGGCGGGGACGGGACACGTTGCGCTTCGGCCCGATGAAGCCGGTGGGACTCAAAGATCCTCGCACCGGCAAACAGCCATACGCCGTGGTGCAGTTGCGGCAGGAAAATCTGCGGGCGGATTCTTACAATCTGGTGGGATTCCAGAACCACCTGAAATTCGGGGAGCAGGCGCGGGTGCTGCGGTTGATTCCGGGCCTGGAAAATGCGCGCTTCCTGCGCTATGGACAGATTCACCGCAATACGTACATCAACGCACCTACGCTGTTGAATGAAACCCTGCAACTCAAGCGTTATCCCGGCATTCTCTTCGCGGGCCAGATTTGCGGAGTGGAAGGCTACGTGGAGTCGATTGCCACGGGTCTGATGGCGGGAGTTCACGCGGCGGCGCTGGCCTCGGGAGCAAAGGCGACTCCACCTCCGCGGGAAACCGCCTTGGGCTCTCTAATCCACTACATCACCCAGGCCGACGCGAAGAACTTCCAGCCGGCAAATATCACTTTCGATCTGCTTCCGCCGTTGGAGCCAAGAATCCGCGATCGCCAGGAGCGCCATCGAATGCAATGCGAGCGGGCGCTGCGCGGGTTGGAGGAGTGGCTTGCAAAAAGCGGTCGCCTCGCTCGTCCTCAGTTCCAACAGGCCCTCTGAATACATGCTCGTGACGCGGCGCCCACATTTGGGGTGTGACCATCGAACAAAATAGGCCTGTCCACCGTATATGCATAGAGACGAACCGGCCTCCCGGCTCACTTTCCCGGGCGGCTTGCGTCCAAAGCCCAGGCAGTTATGGTCTTACGCGATCTCATCGGCGACGTTTTCCGCACCCTCTGGGCCCATAAGCTGCGCACTTTTCTCACCATGTTCGGGATCGCCTGGGGAATTGTGTCGATTGTGCTCATGGTTGCCGCAGGCGAAGGCTTGCGCAAAGGGCAGGAAGAGCAGGCGCAGACGCTGGGCAAAGACATTCTCATCGTGTTCCACGGCCGCACCAGCCTGCAGGCCGGCGGAACCCGCGCCGGCCGGGTCGTGCACTGGGAAGATCCCGACGTTGCCGTGGTGCAGGCGGATTCTCCCGACTGCCGCTATGTTCTCCCCGAACTGGAACAGAACGACGTTCAGATTCACAGCAATTACAACAACGGGGCGTTCACCGTGACCGGCTCCTATCCGGAGTTCGGCGAGGTCCGCAGTCTGGGAGTGGGCGAAGGGCGTTATTACAACTGGGATGACCAGCGCGAGGGACGCCGGGTGGCATTCCTGGGAAGCGATGCGGCCAAGCAGTTGTTTCCCATGGGCAACGCGCTCAACAACACCGTGTATCTGAATAATTTTCCCTATACCGTCATCGGCGTGATGGCCAAGAAAAAGCAGGATTCCAGCTACGACGGCTGGGACGTGAACAAAGTCTTTGTCCCCTTCGGCGCCATGCGCCGCGACTTCCCCGACAAGCCTCCGGGCACGCCGATTACGTTTGACCAAATGCTGGTTACGCCGAAATCGGTAGAACAGCACGAGGCCTGCAAAGCCGAGCTGCGCCGGGCGCTGGCCCGCATGCACCATTACGACCCCAACGACAAAGAAGCCTGTCCTATCTGGGACACGGTGCAGGAAGCCAAAGCCTTCCGCCAGATGACCGACGGCATGAAATATTTTCTGGGCGCAGTGGGGATGGTCACACTGTTTCTGGGCGGCATCGGCGTGATGAACGTGATGATGGTGGCGGTGCGCGAACGTACCCGCGAGATTGGCGTACGCAAGGCGATAGGCGCGCCGTCGCGGACCATTCTGCGGCAGTTTTTCTTCGAGGCGCTGCTGATTGCATTCGTGAGCGGCGGCGTCGGGCTGGGTGTCGCTTACGGAATTTGCTGGCTGGTGGACCTGCTGCCGATGCCGGACTTTTTTGCAGGCCTGCTGCCTACGTGGAAGACCGGCCTGCTGGCTACCGGCCTGCTGGGCACGATCGCGGTGCTGTCGTCGCTGTATCCGGCAAGGCGAGCGGCGTCGGTAGATCCGATTGAAGCACTGCGGTATGAGGCGGGAGGGTAGTGAATTAGAAATTGGGAAATTGAGGAATTGGGGAATTGGGGAATTTGAGAACCCTCGATGAGGTGTCGCTTTTTGAATTGCTCAATTACACAATTGCCCGACTACTCAATCGTTCATCATGCTGACTGAGATCATCATCGAGGCCTGGGTTGCGCTGAAGCGCAACTACACGCGCACCTTCCTCACCATGCTGGGGATCGTGTGGGGCATCGCCACGGTTACGCTTCTCATCGCGTACGGCAGCAGCTTTCGCCACATCCTGGTTAGTGGGTTCGACGCCTTCGGGAAAAGCGTGGTCATCTGCTGGCCGCAGCAGACCAGTGAGCAGCCCGGCGGCCAGCGCGCCGGCCAGAAAGTGGTACTCGAAAAACAGGATCTGGAAATGGTCGAGGCCACCGCTCCACTGGTAAAACACGTCTGCCTGGAAACGGTGCGGCGGCCCGGCATCAGCTACGAGGACCGCATGGTCGGTACGGCCGCGATCCGCGGGGTTTGCCCCGAGTACGGCGAAATGCGCAATGAAGTGCCGGCAGAAGGCCGCTGGATCAGTTCCAGCGACGAGATCGAACGCCGCCGGGTTTGCTTCCTCGGCGGGCGCGTCCGCGAACAGCTCTTTAGCGGCCGCCCGGCGGTGGGAGAAGAGGTTGCCATTGCCGGCGTGCGCTTCACCGTGATCGGCACCATGGCGCGCAAAATTCAGCTGAGCAACTATTTTTCCAGCGATGACGACTCCGTCTGGATTCCTTACTCAACCGCTGGAGACTTATGGAACACGAAGTATGCCGCGGTCATGGTGTTTGAGCCCATCGAGCCGCGCTTTGAGAAGCAGGCCATGGCGCAGGTGCTGGCGGCGGTTGCCACGCGGCAGAACTTCTCCCCCACTGATCCCAAAGCCATGCAGATGTTCGGCCGCGACGAATTCCGGCCGATCATTGACGCCCTGACCATCGGCCTGCAGGTGCTGCTTACCTTCATCGGCACCCTTACCCTGGGCATCGGCGGCGTAGGAGTGATGAACATCATGCTGGTTTCCGTGGACGAGCGCATCCGCGAAATCGGCTTGCGGCGGGCCTTGGGGGCCCGGAAGCGCCACATCAAATTCCAGTTCCTGGCGGAAACTCTGATGATCATGCTGCTGGGCGGCGCCATCGGCGTGCTCGTCTCTTACGTGATTGCCGCAGCGGTCGGCACCCTGCCGCTGATGGGGCCGCTGTTCGAGGACACGTCCGGTAAAGCCGACATCCACCTGAAAATTTCCATGGCGACCGTCATGCTCTCGACCGCAGTGCTGCTGGTGGTAGGCGTGATCAGCGGCCTGATCCCGGCGCTGCGCGCCTCCAGGCTGGATCCGGTGGAAGCGCTCAGGTACGAGTGAATTGTTGATTGTTGATTCTTGATTGCTGATTGAACAGACGGCCGGGAAGGTTTCAATCAACAATCAAAAATCAGCAATCAAAACTAACGATCAAAACTACCCATTGACCTATCCCTTCCTTCGCTGTAACTTGCTGCGAACCGGGGCCGTGCTCCGCGAGGTGTAGACTTTGCCGCTT
>DATJXG010000340.1:0-3195 GCA_035500455.1 Terriglobales bacterium
AAGAGCGGCACTGTCCGGCTGCTGCAACTTCCGGAGGGTCGGCAATTGTACACGCTCGGTGTAGGAGAGGTTATCGGTCTCGAGTTCAGCGTCGACGGGCGATACTTGTTGGTATCAACAGAAGCATCAGGTTACGCTTACGATATTGCGACGGGCTCGATATCCTATCGTCTCCAGAGCGGGTTACCCCTGCGCTGGACTCCAGACGGCCGGTACGTCTACGCGCAAGCCGGTCGATCGGTCGATGTATTCCCCGTATTTACAGGGCAACGGCGGGACGGCGTACCCGTTTTGACTGCTTCATGCCACCTCGCTCATTCTAGCGACATTGGATCTGCGACGGCCGACCCCGAAGGCTCTATCACCCTCGCCGGCCGTGACGGCGTCATCCGCGTGTTCCGCATGGAGGAAAATGGCGGACGCCACGCCATCCCAGATCTCCTTCCACTTACATGTGCAGCGTTTAGTCCAGACCTTAAGTACATCGCAACCGGCGGATTCCGTCCATCACGAATCATGGGCTTGCCAGACGCAAAGAAGGTTTGGGAAAAACCGATGGTGGCTCCCACTCTTGATATTGAGTTTCAAGCACGTCTGAGGCTGGCCGCCTATCTCACATCTGATCATAAGATTACGCTGTTAAGTCTGGTCGATATGAAAGAGCAGACATTGCCGGGGGACAATGGCGAAATTGCCGCTTTCTCTTTCGCCCAGAATCATCCATGGATGGCAATTGCGCACCGGGACGGAAGTGTGAATATTTACCACCTCCAGTCACTCGAGCAGGTGGCTAGTATTACTGTGTTAAAAAAGAACAATTTAGTGTAGAATTGTTTTCGTGGGATCACACCTCTCTGCGCCAGGCCCACAGGAGAGACGCTTTGCGGCATATATCGAGGGTTTGGCGGAGGCCGCAGGGCATGCCGACCGGCATACACCGTTGAAGAACTACTGCAAGGGCCTGCTGCTGCCGGGCGAGCGCAAGAGTGTCGAGCCGATGGCGGCTCGCTTGGCTCCTGACAATGTGCGTCGCATGCACCAGTCGCTGCATCACGTCGTGGCCGATGCGCCTTGGGATGACGCGGCGCTGCTGGCTCAGGTGCGGCAAGAAGTGCTGCCCGCGATGCAGAAACATGGTCCTGTAGTGGCCTGGATCGTGGATGACACGGGGTTCCCCAAACAGGGGAAGTACTCGGTAGGGGTGGCACGACAGTACTGCGGTCAAATCGGCAAACACGACAATTGCCAGGCCGCCGTAAGTTTGTCGGTGGGCACCTGGAGTTCGAGCCTGCCTATCGCCTGGCGCCTGTATCTACCAGAGACATGGTGTCAGGATGACCAGCGGCGTCAGCAAGCCGGAGTCCCTCCGGAGATTGAGTTTCAGACCAAGCCGGAGATCGCCCTGGAGCAGATACGGCAAGCGGTCGCGCAGAAGATCCCGGCGGGAGTGGTGCTGGCGGATGCCGGCTATGGGAACGGCATGCCTTTCCGCACCGGCATCACCAAACTAGGCCTGCAATATGTGGCTGGCATTGAGTCTTCGACCACCGTTTGGGAGCCGGGACAACAGCCCTTGCCGGCCCCGCCGCGAAAACCGGGACGCGGGGGCACGCCGAAACGCTTACGGCGGGATGCGGATCACCAACCCGTTTCGGTGAAGGAGTTGGCACTGAATCTTCCGGCTGCGGCCTGGAAGGATATCGGTTGGCGGCAAGGCAGCCAGGGGACGTTACGGTCGCGTTTCGCCGCCATGCGGGTACGCCCGGCCCACCGCGACGAAAAGCGCACAGAACCGCATGTGGAAGAGTGGCTGTTGATCGAATGGCCGAACCGAGAATCCGAACCCACGAAATACTGGTTGTCCACCTTGCCGGAGAAGACCTCGTTGAAGTCCCTGGTGAAGATGGCCAAACATCGCTGGATTATCGAACGCGACTACGAGGAACTCAAACAAGAGTTGGGATTAGGGCACTATGAAGGACGCGGCTGGCGCGGCTTTCACCACCACGCCACCTTATGTATCGCAGCGTATGGATTCCTGGTCGCCGAGCGGAATCGTTTTTCCCCCTCTGCCCGCGTCGGCCATGTTGGATTATCAGCCCCGCAGCCGCCCCTGGACTTCCGCCCGCGCGGGACGCCGGGTTCGCCCAGAACGGCATAACCCGCATTCGATCGCAACGCTAAGACTGATGATTGCTCGATTCCTGCTCGCGCAACTCCCTCACTGTCCTTTCTGTGGGGCACCCGCAGGATGATCCTCGGCATCGATGTCGGCGTCGATCACACATGAGGCGGGACGCGAATGGTTGGGCGCGGTGCGCCACACGTCCTCCAGGAGTTTCACCCGGCTGAACTTCTCAACCACGGTGCAACGCCAGTTGGCCGGCGAACCCGCCGCTTCGAGTCCGCTCTTGCTCTCCCCGCCGTACTGGTAGCACAGCACTCGAAGTTCGCCGGCGCGATTACGGCCCAGTCGGTGCGGACAAAACAGGCGAATCCGCTTGTCATAGACGGCTTCAATCGGCTTTTTGCTCGCTACAGCCGTCCAGACCAACCGATAGATATCCTCAACAGTCTGGATCCCTGCCTGGACAACGCTCATCCCTCCCCACATGAGAACATCTCGGGGACGTAACTTATAGAGGAGTCTACATTTATAACACAGTAATACTAGTCTGGAATGTGTCCGAAACCCGCGGTCATTGGGGACAGGCGGGAATCAAGTCTCTGAAGGAGGGCGTAAATGACGGTACTTGCGCAAGGCGCAGAGAAAGTCCGTGCTCTGGAGCTTGCATTGGGGGGAAAGCCACCGGAGGGAGCCGCGGAGCAGTCGCTCCTTGAACTGAAGCGCGAAATCGAGAAGCGCATGGGGCGGCGGAACAATCACTCAGCCACGCTGAAATCCGTATACGGGCGAGCGGCGGCCCCGTTTCGGGAGTTGTCGAAAAGCGATGACGAGATCGCCCGTTATCTTCAGGAGCGAAGGAGCGATTTGCAGCGCCGCGAGCGGAAGTTACCGCGGAAAACCATAAACCGGAAAATTGAGCCGCAGATGGCCACCGGCTCCAGCATCTGGATCAAAGTTCCTCCGTACGACATGCCCCTCACAGTTAACTACGGGAGTGCGGAAGCATTCGCGGATGTTACCTCTGGAAATTGTCAGGCTTACACTCTCGGGGACGGTAGCGGCTGGGG